>JASLMH010000033.1 GCA_030746635.1 Alphaproteobacteria bacterium
AAGGTTACCCTCATGCTGAGGAGGGCGCGGAGCGCCCGTCTCGAAGCATGCCTATGGGTCAGTTTTATTGCACTTGGTTCAACTCGCCGATTTCGCCGTCCCCTTGGTAACCATCCGGCCGCGCCTCAGGCGCGCCTCGCGGAAGGCGATGTAGGTGGTCGAGGCGAAGATCACCGAACCACCGACCCAGGTCCAAACCTCGGGCACCTCCGCGAACACCACGTAACCGATGGCGCTGGCCCAGATCAGGCGGACGAAGTCGAACGGCAGGATCGCCGTCGTCTCGGCATGCTTGAACGCCTCGGCCATGGCCAGGTGCCCCAGGGTGCCGCAGGCGCCCATGACCACGAACAATCCCAACAACTCCCAGGTCGGCCATTGCCAGAAAAACAATGCCGCCACGGCGGTGAACGGGGCCAGGAACAGGCTTTGATAGGTGGTGATGGTGACGGCTGAATCGGTCCGGGTGAGGACCTTGATGATCAGCATGGCACAGGCCCAGATCGCCGAGGAGGCCAGCACCAGCATGGCGCCCAGGTCCAAGGCCACCATGCCGGGCCGGATGATGATCATGGCGCCGGCGAACCCGATGACCAGGGCGGCGATGCGGCGGGCCCTGATCCGCTCGCCCAGGAAGACGATGGCGCCGATGGTGGCGAACAAGGGCGCCGAGAAGCTGACCGCCGACAATTTCGCCAGCGGCGAGATGCTGAGCGCGTAGAAGAACATCAGCATGGCGAACACCTGGATGCAGCCGCGAATGGCATGCAGATGGAATTTCCGGGTCCGCAACACGCCGCGACCTCGGCGCCAGAAAATCGGCGTCAGGACCAGCAGTCCGAAGATGTTGCGGAAGAACGCCACTTCGAAGGGATGCATGTCGCCGGTGGTCGCGGCATAACGGATCACCGTGTGCATCGAGGTGAAGCACAGGGTGGAAAACAGGATCAAGGCGATCGCGCGGGACTGTGGCGACAGACGCGCCAACAAGCCCTGAAGGGCGGCAAAGGGGGAGATCATGACGGCGGCAACCTACTCGCTGGCACGGTGAGCGACAAGTTTCACCGGCGCATGGCACCTATGCGCCCGGCGCGCTTCGGGGCTATGCTGAGGCAGCAAGGCAGGGAGGTTTCGCCATGGCCGGATTCCGGGTGCTCGCCACCAACCACACCAGCTTCACCGTCTCGGACCTCGACCGCAGCATCGGCTTTTTCACCGAGGCCCTGGGGTTCGAACTGCTCAACCGGTCAATGCGCGATCCCAAGGCGGTGGAGCAGATCTCCGGCGTGCCCGGCGCCGATATCGAGGTCGCCTACATCCAGGGTCCCGGCCACCGCCTGGAACTGATCCAGTACCACGGCCCGGCCGAACGCGGCGAGGTGGTCTGCCAACCCTGCGATACCGGCTTCGCCCATGTCGCCTACGACGTCGACGACGTGGATGCCGCCGTCGCCGCCGCCGACGGCCACCATGTGCGGCCGATCGGATCGATCACGGTGATCGACAAGGGCCCCAACGCCGGCGGCCGGGTGGTCTATCTGCGCGATCCCGACGGCGTCACCATCGAATTCATCCAGAAGCCAACCTAGCCGAAAACAACTAGCCGAAGATCACTTTCGGCAACCAGGTCGTCAGGGCCGGGAAGATCGAAAGGATCACCAGGCCCAGCACCTGAATGGCCACGAATGGGATGACGCCCTTGTAGATCTGCAGCGTGGAGACCGAATCCGGCGCCACGCCGCGCAGGTAGAACAAGGCGAACCCGAACGGCGGCGTCAGGAACGAGGTCTGCAGGTTGACCGCGATCATGATACCCAGCCAGACCGGATTGAGGTCCATCTGCAACAGGATCGGCGCCACGATGGGCACGACAACGAATGTGATCTCGATGAAATCGAGGAAGAAGCCCATCAGGAACATGATCAGCATGACCACCAGCATCGCCCCGAAGGTACCGCCGGGCAGCGATGTCAGGAAGGCGTGCACCATATCGTCGCCGCCGAGACCGCGGAACACCGAGGAGAATAGCTGGGCGCCAATGACGATGCCGAATACCATGGCGCTGATCTTGGTGGTGGATTGCATCACTTCGTGCAACGCCCTGGTTCGATAGACCCGCACCAAACTGACCCAAATACCCCAAATCAAAACGCCGCAGCCCGTGACCGCGACCGCGATTCCGATCATGTCGCCGGTCGGGATCTCGTCGCGGGCCACTCGCAGATCCAGGTTCGCGGTCATGATCAGAATGAAGATCAGCGCCAGGGACGCCAGATAAACCGGCCAGGGCGCTTCCGGCTTTAGCCGCAGACCGCCCAATAGGGTGGCACCGATGGCGCCGACGGCGGCAGCCTCGGTTGGCGTGGCGATGCCGGCCAGGATCGAACCCAATACCATCAGGATGAGGACGATCGGCGCGACAAGGGCGTTGAACATCCGGATTTTGAGTTCGCGAGGGCTGAGCCCAGCCATCAATTCATCCTTGGGGATGGGCGGCGAGGATTCGGGTTTCCACCAGGCGTAAAACAGCTGGTAGAGGATATACATACCCACCAAACCCAGGCCCGGGATCATCGCGCCCGCGAACAGATCGCCCACTGAAACCGGGTCCGGAGCGAAATTGCCGAGGATCCGCTGTGCCTCCTGATAGGCATTGGAAATCTGATCGCCCAGCACCACCAGGACGATCGACGGCGGAATGATCTGGCCCAAGGTTCCGGAAGCGCAAATCGAGCCGCAGGCGAGCGAGGGGTCGTAGCCGCGCCGCAGCATGGTCGGCAACGACAAAAGCCCCATTGTCACGACGGTGGCGCCAACGATACCGGTGGAAGCGGCGAGCAGGGCGCCGACGACGGAGACGGAGATACCCAAGCCGCCGCGCAAGGAACCGAACAGCATGCCCATGGTATCGAGCAGTTCTTCGGCGACCTTGGAACGCTCCAGCATCACGCCCATGAACACGAACAGCAGCGGCACCGCCAGCAGCACCTCGCTGATCATGGCGTTGCCGAATATCCGGTTCGGGAAAATTCCGATGAACGCCAAATCGAAGATGCCGAACATATAGCTGGCGCCAGCTACCAACAGTGCCGTTCCGGCCAGCGCGAAGGCGACGGGAAAGCCCGTCATCAACAGAATACAGACGCCGAAGAACATAATGACGACGAAGACTTCACCACCGGTCATAGGTGCGCCTCCCCCTCCGGCTCGGGTTCGATGGCGGGTCCCTTGATCCCCGTCATCACGAACAACGCGTTCGTCGCCATCGAAAAGCCCTGCAGCGCCAGCAGCAGCGGGAAGGCCAGGATGGTCGCCTTGAGGGCCCAGAACGGCATGAAAGTGCCTTCCGGCGAACCTTCCCAGACCCGGACGGCGGCGGCGACGTAGACCCAGGATTTCCAGGTCATCACGGCGCATAACGGCCAGAGAAATACGATGACGCCGAAGAAATCGACGATCGCCTTGGTTTTCGGTCGGGCGGAGCCGTAAAAGATATCGACGCGGACGTGGCCGTCATGCAACAGGGTGTAGCCGGCGGCGACCAGGAACACGATCGAATGCATGAACAGGATCGATTCCTGCATGGGGATGAATCCAACGCCGAACACATACCGCAAGACCACGACGGTGAACTGCACCAGCACCATCAACAAGGCCAGCCACGCCACGGCCCGGCCGATGTGCTCGTTCAACAAATCGATCCACCGGGAAATCGTCGCTAGACCGGACACCTAAACTCTCCCCTTCACAGGATTTGCCATCGCGGCGACGCCTATCGCCCCTTGGCCAGCCTGCAAGACCCGGCCTCGCGAATGGGGCAACAAGAACGGCCCGGGATACGGCCGGCCCGCGCCGATGTGCGACGCGGGCCCCGTAGAATTCACGATCGTCTACTGAAAGACGCCGTGGACTCAGGCGTACTTGAACGGCAGTAGCCGGGCATTCATGAAGCCCTGCTCGCCGATCTTCGCCCAGGATATGGCCTGCTTCCGGTAATTGATGAAGCTGTCATAGATCTTTTTCGACTTGGCGTCGGTGTTGCCGACGTCGGCCACCACCTTACCGGCGATCTCGCCGATCTTGATCAGCATCTCGTCCGGATAGCGGTGCATCTTCACGCCATGTTTGGTCAGCAGCACGTTCAGCGAGCCAAGATTCCGGGCATTGAACTCAGCGCCCTGGATCATGGCCTCGGCCTCGATCGCCATCGTGACCAAGAGCTGGTCATCCTTGCTCAAGCTGTCCCATAGCTTTTTGTTCATGGCAAAGCTGCCGCAAGTCCCCGGCTCATGGAAGCCCGGATAGTAATAGTGCTTGGTGATCTTGTGGAAACCGAAGGCCAGATCATGCCACGGCCCAACCCATTCGGCCGCGTCGATCGCACCCGATGCCAGGGCCGGATAGATTTCCGCCACCGGCAGGTTGACCACGGTGACGCCCAGGGCGCGCAGAACCTCGCCGCCGATTCCCGGCATGCGGAATTTCAGGCCCTTGAAATCGTCCAGCTTCTGGATCGGCTTGCGGTACCAGCCGCCCATCTGGGTGCCGGTGCTGGCGCCCAGGAACCCCTTCAGGCCGAAATCGGCCGAAAGATCGTCCCAAAGCTCCTGCCCGCCGCCATATTTCATCCAGGCGTGGGTTTCCAACCCGGTCAGGCCATAGGGCACGGCGGTAAAGAAGTTGAAGCCCTTGTGCTTGCCCTGCCAATAATATTCCGCCGACATGTACATATCGGCATCGCCCGAGCTAGCCGCGTCGAATACACCGAACGGCGGCACCAGTTCCCCGCCGCCATAAACCTTGACACTGATCTTACCACCCGAAAGCTGGGTGATGCGCTTGGCGACCCGCTGACCCGAGGTCCCCAGGCCGGGCGCGTTCAATGGCCAGGACATGGCCAATTTCCATTGCTTCATGCCCTGCGAGATAGCCGGCGTCGGGAAATTGGACGCCGCCGCGGCCGCGGTGGCAACACCGGCGGTGGCGGCACCCTTGATAAATGTACGTCGTTTCATAGGATTTCTTCCTCCCTGATCCTACTGCGACATCTTGGAGAGCCTCGTCGTGACGACGCCCCCATGGGCGCAGCCAAGCAGTCGAGCTGCCAGTTGGCGCCCCTCCCAGACTGCGATGGCGAAAAGCTTAGTCGCCGTGCCGGCCGGGCGCAACGGCTCATCACCTTGGCGCAGGCCGGCCCGAGGCCATTCAGCTCAGGTGCATGCCGCTGTCGCTGACCACCACCTGGCCGGTCATGTTGGCATCGCCGTCCAGGAAGAACAGGATCGAGCGGGCGATATCCACCGCCTCGCCCTGCCGGCGCAGCGGCGCTTTTTGTTGGTAGTCGCGGCCGATCTGCCGCCAGCGTTCGCTCGGCATCCGCTGTTGCAGGAACGCTGTCGTCACCCAGCCGGGGCAGATGGCATTGACGCGAATTTCCGGCGCCAGGGTCCTGGCCAGCGCCAGGGTCAGGGTATTCATCGCCCCTTTCGACGCGGCATAGGCGATCGAGCTGCCGACGCCGTAGACGCCGGCGGCCGAGGACACGTTGACGATGGCGCCGTCGCCAAGCTGCCGCATCGGCGTCGCGACGGCCCGCGCCATCTGGTAGGCGCCGATCACGTTGACGGCGTAGATCCTCTGGAAATCCTCGGCGTCCAGGCCTTCGAGATCGGCGTGCTGGACAACCTTGGTGATGCCGGCGTTGTTGACCAGGCCGTCGATGCGGCCCCAGCGCGCCAGCACCGCCGCGACCGTGTCGCGACAGGCACGGTCGTCCGCAACGTCGCCCTGGACCAGCATCGCCTGGCCGCCCGCCGCCTGGCAGGCGTCCAGGATGGCCTCCGCGCCAGCCTGGTTGGCGGCGTAGTTGATCGCCACCCGGCTGCCCCGGCCGGCCAGCATTTCCGCCGTCGCCGCCCCGATGCCCGACGATCCGCCGGTGACCAACACCACCGCTTCCGCGAAGTCCATCATCACCTCCCAATTCAGGCCAAATGCTACCGGCCGACAGCTTGCCGGATCGCCGCCGGCCCGGCCAGCACCAAGCGATACTGTTGGCCGGGCAAACAATTACGCCTTGCTCCCGCGGCATGGCCACGCATACTGTCTGGCCAGGCAGCGGATCGCCGTTGTGAACGGCGCTTTAGACCGGCAGCGCGATTCGCTAGTATTGCAGCCGGCGCGGGATCGGACTTGGTTTCGAAATCGCGCCTGTTGGGTGACTGCCCTAAATAGATCGGGAGGACTTGGGGATGTCGAAACGAATTCTGGCCCTGGCCGCGGCGGTTGCCGTCGCCGCCACGCCGGTCGCCGCCGAAACCGTGAAAGTCGGTTTCATCACCACGCTTTCCGGCCCGGCCGGGATCATCGGCAAGCCGATGAAGAACGCCTTCGAACTGGGCATGGAACATGTCGGCGGCAAGCTCGGCGGCATGGATACCGAGATCATCTATGGCGATGATCAGCGCAAACCGGACGTCGCCAAGCAACTGGCCAACAAGCTGATCAAACGCGATCGGGTGCATTTCATCGCCGGCATCATCTGGTCGAACCTGTTGATGGCGATCCACGCGCCGGTGACCCGCTCCAACACCTTCCTGATCAGCTCCAACGCCGGCCCCTCGCCGATCGCCGGCAAGCGCTGCTCGGACAATTTCTTCAACGTTGCCTTTCAGAACGACATGATGCCCGAGGCCATGGGCAAGTACCTGAGCGAAAAGGGCATCAAGAACGTCTACACCCTGTCGCCGAACTATCAGGCCGGCAAGGACATGATCAAGGGCTTCAAGCGCTACTACAAAGGCAAGATGATCGGCGAGGTCTATACCAAGCTGGGCCAGAAGGACTATCAGGCGGAGATCTCGGCCCTGCGCGCGGCCAAACCGGAGGCCGTCTTCATCTTCCTGCCGGGCGGCATGGGTATCAACTTCATGAAGCAGTACGCCCAGGCCGGCCTGCGGGGCAAGCTGCCGCTGTACACCGCCTATTCCGTCGACGCCATCACCCTGCCGGCCCTGAAGGACGCGGCCCTGGGCATCTATGGCGCCCAGCACTGGACGCCGGACCTGGGCAATTCGGTGAGCCGCCGGTTCGTCGCCGAATACCAAAAGAAGTACGGCAAGACGCCATCGTTCTATGCCGCGCAGGCCTATGACACGGTGATGTTCCTGGACCACGCCATCCGCCAGGCCGGCGGCGTCGGTGATCGCGCCAAGCTGCGCACGGCCATGCGGGCGGGCGATTTCCCGACCACCCGGGGCTCGTTCAAGTTCAACACCAACCACTTCCCGGTGCAGAACATCTACCTGCGCCAGGCGATCAAGAACGACAAGGGCGCCTATGTGAACCAGACCAAGGGCGTGATCCTGTCGGCCCATGGCGATTCCTACGCCAAGGACTGCAAGATGAAGCGGTAGGTCGACCGACCCTTATCCAGGGTGTGGTTGCGAGGGCGCCTGCGGGCGCCCTCGACGCACCATAATCATCGATTGCCGAACCGACCGGATTTCCGTTAGGAAACCGCCATGGATCCATTGCTGCTTTTGGAGCAGGCATTCAACGGATTGCAGTTCGGCGTAATGCTGTTCCTGATCGCCGCCGGCCTGACCCTGGTGTTCGGCATCATGGACCTGGTCAACCTGGCGCATGGTTCGCTGGTGATGATCGGCGCCTACCTGGCGACCACCTTCATCGGCTGGACGGATTCGTTCATCCTCGGTCTGCTGCTGGCGATCCCGGCGATGTTCCTGGTCGGCGTCGTGGTGGAAGTGATCGTGCTGCGCACCCTGTATCTGCGCAACCATCTGGATCAGGTGCTGGCGACCTTCGGCCTGATCCTGTTCTTCAACGAGATCATACGCATCATCTGGGGCCCGATCTCGCTGTATTCCGGCCTGCCCGACTACCTCTCGGGCCACGTCGAGATCATTCCCGGCGCGCCCTATCCGGTGTTCCGGCTGCTGATCATCGCCGTCGGCCTGCTGGTCGCCCTGGCGATCTACCTGATCGTCGCCCGCACCCGGCTGGGCATGCTGATCCGGGCCGGCGCCTCCAACAACGAGATGGTCGGCGCCCTGGGCATCGACATCAAGCTGCTGTTCACCCTGGTGTTCGCCCTGGGCGCCGTGTTCGCCGGCCTGGCCGGGATGATGTTGGGGCCATTGACCTCGGTCGAGCCAGGCATGGGCGAGCCGCTGCTGATCCTGGCTTTCGTGGTCATCATCATCGGCGGTATCGGCTCGATCAGGGGCGCCTTCGTCGCCGCCATCGTGGTCGGCATGGTGGACACGGTGGGCCGGGTGTTCCTGCCGGTGGTGCTGCGCGCCTTTGTCTCGGACGCCGCCGCCGACACCGCCGGGCCGGCCCTGGCCTCGATGCTGATCTACATCCTGATGGCGGCGATCCTGGTGGTGCGGCCCCGCGGGCTGTTCCCGGCCCGCACCGGCTAGGCGGGCGAAGCAATGGATAGAAGACAGATCCTCGTCGCCGTCATCGGCCTGGCGCTGTTCGCCCTGGTGCCGCCGCTGGCCGGCATTTTCGACCAACCCTTCTATGTCGACATGTTCGCCCGCATCATGATCTTCGCCATCGCCGCCGTCAGCCTGGATCTGATCCTGGGCTACGGCGGCATGGTCAGCTTCGGCCATGCCGCCTACATCGGCGTCGGCGCCTATGCCGTCGGCATCCTGAGCTACTACGGCATCGACAACGGTTTCGTGCAGTTTCCGGTGGCGATCGCCGCCGCCGCCCTGATCGCCCTGGTGTTCGGGCTCATGAGCCTGCGCACCACCGGTGTCTATTTCATCATGATCACCCTGGCTTTCGCGCAGATGCTGTACTTCCTCGGCATCAGCCTGGAGGAATTCGGCGGCGACGACGGCATGCCGGCCTATCGCAGCGAATTCGCCGGCCTGATCGACCTGACCGACGCCGACCAGTTCTACTATCTGGTCTTCGCCTTCCTGGTCGCGGCCCTGGTGGTCACCCACCGGCTGATCCATTCGCGCTTCGGCGCGGTGGTGCGCGGCGCCAAGGCGAACGAACGGCGGATGCAGGCGATGGGCTTCCCCACCTACCGCTACAAGCTGGCCGCCTTCACCATCGCCGGCACCATGTGCGGCATCGCCGGCGCCCTGTTCGCCAACTGGAACGAGTTCGTCTCGCCGGACGCCATGCACTGGACCCGCTCGGGCGAGATCATGATCATGGTGATCATGGGCGGCATGGGCACCCTGATCGGCCCGGTGCTCGGCGCCACCGGCCTGCTGCTGCTGGAGGAATACCTGCCGGAATGGATGGAGGCGCTGATCGCCGGCACCGGCGAACATTGGATGGTGGTGATGGGGCCGATCCTGATCGCCATCGTGCTGTTCGGCCGCGGCGGCATCTACGCGCTGTTCGCCCGGCGCGGGGGCGACGATGGCTGAGGCGGCGCTGCGCATCGAGGGCTTGAGCAAGTCGTTCGGCGGCCTGGTCGCCACCGACAATTTGCACCTGGCGATCGAAAGTGGCGAGATCCACGCCATCATCGGCCCGAACGGCGCCGGCAAGACTACCCTGGTGGCGCAATTGGCCGGCGAATTGAAGCCGAACGCCGGCCAGGTGATCTTCGCTGGGCGTGACATCACCCGCCTGACCATGCCGGCCCGCGCCGCCCTGGGCTTGGCCCGCTCCTACCAGATCACCTCGGTGCTGCTGAACTTCACGGCCGAGGACAACGTCGCCCTGGCGGCCCAGGCCGTGGCCGGCCATTCCTTCCGCTTCTGGCGGCCGGCGCGCTCGGACCCGGCCCTGCGGCAACCGGCCCGCGAGGTGCTGGCGCAAATCGGCCTGGCCGAGCGGGCCGATACCCTGGCCGCCAACCTGAGCCACGGCGAACAGCGGCAACTGGAGATCGCCATGGCGCTGGCCACCCGGCCCAGCCTGCTGCTGCTGGACGAACCCATGGCCGGCATGGGTCGGGAGGAATCCGGCCGCATGGTGGCCTTGCTGGAATCCTTGAAGGGCCGGCACACCATCCTGCTGATCGAGCACGACATGGACGCGGTGTTCGCGCTCGCCGACCGTATCACCGTGCTGGTCTATGGCCGCGCCATCGCCACCGGCCGGCCGGACGAGATCCGCAACAACGACGAGGTCCGCCAGGCCTATCTGGGCGAGGAGGCGATCGATGCTTGAATTGCGCGGCATCGATACCTTCTACGGCCGCAGCCAGGTGCTGTTCGGCATGGAGCTGGAGGTTGGGACCGGCCAGGTCGCCTCCCTGATGGGCCGCAACGGCATGGGCAAGACCACCACCGTGCGCACCATCATGGGCCTGGTCCGACCGGCCGCCGGCAGCGTCCGCTTCGACGGCCGCGAACTGACCGAACAGCCGGCCTATCGGATCGCCCAGCTGGGCCTGGGCCTGGTGCCGGAGGGGCGGCAGATCTTCCCCAACCTGACGGTGCGGGAGAACCTGGTCGCCACCGCCAGCAAGGGCCAGGGGTCCGAGCCCTGGACCCTGCCGCGGGTCTACCACCTGTTCCCGCGGCTGGAGGAGCGCCAGCGCAGCATGGGCGACCAGCTGTCGGGCGGCGAACAGCAGATGCTGGCGATCGGCCGGGCCCTGATGACCAATCCCCGGCTGTTGATCCTGGACGAGGCCACCGAGGGCCTGGCGCCGCTGATCCGGGCCGAGATCTGGCATTGTCTGGCCGATCTGAAGGCCACCGGCCAATCGATCCTGGTGATCGACAAGAACATCACCGCCCTGGCCGAGATCTGCGATCGCCACTACATCGTCGAGAAGGGCCACCTGGTCTGGACCGGCAATTCCGACGAATTACGGGCCGACGAAGAGATCCAGCATCGCTATCTGGGCATTTGACCTCGCCGGCCAACTCGCATCTTGTGATCCGTTGTGCGCTGGCCCATGCTGGCGATCAGCCCACAACCACGGAATAGCCGAACATGATCGACAATCCCCTCGGCGCGGCCGAACTGGCGGCCCTGCGCGCCTACGACACCCCGACCATCTGCAACGCCCTGGAAATCGTGGCGCCGGAGCGGCGGGCCACCGGCTTCACCGTCGAGCCGCTGGTCTGCGCCTTCCCGGAGCTGCCGCCGATCGTCGGCTATGCCCGCACCGCCACCATCCGCGCCGCCGAGCCGGCCGGCCGGCCGGCGGCCGAGATGCGCCAACAACGCCTGGACTATTTCCGCCACCTGGTGGCCGAACCCGGCCCGACGGTCAGCGTGATCCAGGACCTGGACGGCGGCCGCAAGGCCTATGGCGCCTTTTGGGGCGAGGTCAACTCGACCATCCACCAATCGCTCGGCTGCCTGGGCACCGTCACCGACGGCAGCGTCCGCGATTTGGACGCGGTGGCGACAGGCTTCCAGTTCATCGCCGACCGTATCGGCCCCTCGCATGCGCACGTGCATCTGGTCGACTTCGCCGTCACCGTCACCGTCGCCGGCATGGTGGTGCAACCCAATGACCTGATCCACGCCGACCGCCACGGCGCCGTGGTCATCCCCCATGAAGTAGCACGGCAGGTGCCAGCGGCGGCGGACCTGCTGGGCCGGCGCGAGGCGGTGATCCTGGAGGCCTGCCGGCAGCCGGGTTTCGACGTCGAGGCCCTCGGCCGGGCCATGGCCGACGCCGACGATATTCACTAGAACGGAACTCACCGCAAAAGATTGCCGGGTCGAGCCCGGCAATGACGATAGTTTTTTAAAAACAACAGCTTAGTGTCATGCCCGGACTTGATCCGGGCATCCAGAGATGCTGCCGTGATCTAAGGCCTTCTACACGATCCGGGTGTCGTGCCGGCCCCAGTAGCGGTCCTTGATCAGGCGCTTGTACAGCTTGCCGTTATCATGGCGGGGCAGTTCGGCCTCGAAATCGACGCTGCGCGGGCACTTCACGTGGGAGAGGTGTTCCCGGCAATAGTCCAATATCTCGTTTTCCAGGGCCGGGCCGGCATGGGCCGGATCGACCGGCTGCACCACCGCCTTCACTTCCTCGCCGAATTCGGGGTGCGGCACGCCGACCACCGCAACGTCGATCACCTTGGGATGGCTGACCAGCAGGTTCTCGACCTCCTGCGGGTAGATGTTGACACCGCCGGAAATGATCATGAAGGCCTTGCGGTCGGTCAGATAGAGATAGCCTTCCTGGTCCAAATAGCCGACGTCGCCCAGGGTCGACCAACCATCGGCGTTGTGGCTTTCGGCGGTCTTTTCCGGATCGTTGTGGTAGACGAAATCGGGACCGTCGGAGAAATAGATCGCGCCCGGCTGGCCCGGCGGCAGGGCTTGGCCGTCGTCGTCCAGGATATGCAATTCGCCGACCAGGGCGCGGCCGACCGAGCCCCTGTGCGCCAGCCATTCCTTGGAATTGATGGAACAAAAGCCGTTGCCCTCGGTGCCGGCGTAATATTCGAATAGGACCGGGCCCCACCAGTCGATCATCTCCTGCTTGACCTGTACCGGACAGGGCGCGGCGGCATGGATCGCCACCCGCAGGCTGGATAGATCGTACTTCCCCCGCACCTCGGCCGGCAGCTTCAGGAAGCGGACGAACATGGTCGGCACCCATTGGCTGTGGCTCACCCGGTACCGCTCGATCAGTTGCAGGGCCGCTTCCGGGTCGAAGCGTTCCATGACGATGGAGGTGGCCCCGTTGCGCAACATCCCCATGTTGAAACGCAGCGGCGCCGAATGATAGAGCGGCGCCGGCGAGAGATAGATCGTTTCCGCATCGATCCCATAGACGTCTCCCAACAAGCCACTCATGCGCAGCGGCGTGCCGAGCGGCTCGCCTTCGATCGGGATCTTGATGCCCTTGGGGCGGCCGGTGGTGCCCGAGGAATAGAGCATGTCGGCGCCTTCGTACTCGTCGGCGATCGGCCCCTCGGGCCGGGTCGCGATCACCTCTTCATAGGCCTGGTAGCCATCGATGGCGCCACCGACCATCAACCGGGTGTGCACCCCCGGCATCAGTGCCGCCAGTTCGGCCGCCGCCTCGGCCTTGTCGAAGGAGGTGATGAACACCTTGGCCGCGCAATCGGCGACGATGTAGTCGACCTCCTCGGCCGTCAGGTAGGAGGAGATGCAGGTGTAATACAGCCCGGCCCGGTGCGCCGCCCAGCAGATCTGCAGGTATTCCGCATTGTTCTCCATGAAGATGGCGATGCTGTCGCCCAGGCCCAGGCCCAGCGACCGGAACAGGTGCGCGCCCCGGTTCGAGGCCGCGTTCAACTGGCCGTAGCTGACGACCTGGCCGCTGTTGGCCATGATGTAGGCCGGCTTGTCCGGGTTCTCTGCGGCATGGATACCTGGGTGCATCGGTGACTCCGGGTGGCGGGAAAGTGGCTGCAACCTATCACATCGGCAACCAGGATCGGATAGCCCGGAGGGTTCCTAGGGGGTTATCTAGGCGGCGTAGGCAATTTGGAGAGTGGACATGACGGAACGCTGGTTCGAGGATTTCCAGGCGGGCGACGAAATCCGTTCGCCGGGCAAGACCCTGACCGAGGCGGAGATGATCGATTTCGCCTTCACCTACGACCCGCAGCCCTTCCACATGGACAAGGTCGCCGCCGAAGGGCACATGTACGGCGGCCTGATCGCGCCCGGCTGGATGCTGGGGGCCATCGCCTTCCGCCTGTTCATGATGACCAATCCCTGGGGCGAATCCAGCCTGGGCTCTCCCGGCGTCGACGCATTGCGCTGGCTCCGCCCGGTCAGGGCCGGCGACACGCTATCGGTCTTGGTCACGGTGACCGAGGTCCGCCCATCCCGTTCGAAACCCCATATGGGCCTGGTGCACCTGGACTGGCAGTTGCAGACCCAGGACGGCGAGACCGCCATGACCATGAAGAGCATCCAAATGCTGAAGAAACGGCCGGTGTGAGGTCAACGGATGGCCCGGCCGCCATCGACGGACAGCACCGTACCGGTCACGAAGCTGGCATCGGCACCGCACAGGAAATCGATGGCGGCGGCCTGTTCCTCAGGGGTGGACAGCCGGCCGAGGGGGTGAACGGACAGGCGCTGGGCCTCCAGCGCGGCGGGATCCTCGGCGGCTTGGAACATCTCTTGCACCATCGGCGTTTCGACGGTGCCCGGACATACGGCGTTGACACGGATCCCCTGCCCGGACAACTCGACGGCCAGGGCCCGAGTCAGCGAAACGATGCCGCCCTTGGACGCCGCGTAGGCGGCGTGTCCATGACTGCCCCGCAGGGCATCGATGGAGGCAACATTCACGATCGCCGGACCATCCGACAACACCAGCAACGGCACCATGGTCTTGCAGCCCAGGAAGACGCCCGTGAGGTTCACGTCCAAGACCTGATTCCAGATCTCGATGGGGGTTTCGACCAGCGGCGCTTCCCTCAGGATCCCGGCATTGTTGACCAGGATATCCAGGCGCCCGTGCTCCCCCTCGATCTTGCGCGACACCATCTGCCAGTCCGGTTCCGACCGGACGTCCAGGTGCAGGAATTCGGCGCCCGGGATCGGTTCGTCGGGCGCCTCAAGATCGGCGGCATAGACGTGGATGTCCTTGGCGCCCAAGCGCGAGACGACCGCCCGGCCGATACCCGATGCGGCGCCCGTCACCAGCGCGGTTTTCGGTTGTGAATGCGGCATCCTTGCCCTCCCGTCGTCGTCTTCGAACCCGCTGTCAGCGCTGCAGTTGCTCGGCCGACAATTCGCACAGCAACTGGTAGACATCGACCCGACCGCCTTCGAAGTCCAGCCGCGCCTCCAGACAGGCCGCCAGTTCCCGCGCGTCATCCTCGCGCAGGGTCTCGAAAAGGGTACAGACCGCTATCTTCTCGTCGCCGCCGCGCATTTCCTCCTCGCGGGATTGCGGCCGTCCATCGTCTTCTGCCGCGACCCAAAGCTCCGCCCGCGCGACGCTCGGCTGTTCGGCCACCGAGTCTAGCAGCGCCTCGAATTCCGGCTCCGCCAGTCGGTCGGCCGACGACAGCGTGACCGCGAAGGCACCGCGCATCACACCGACCTGCCACCGGCAGGCGCAGACCGTCCGGCTCATGTTGGTGAAGGCATCGGACATCATCCGCTGGGTCCAAACGGTCGGATTCTCCAGCCGTTCGAGGTAAGCGGGCGTCGAAAGGGTCTCCGGCCCGGCCGTCTCATAATAGGTGAAATAGGTCCGCTCGGCGGCGACGGCCCGATAGCGCCGGCCCAGTCGGAAGCCCGGAACCCCGAGCCGTTCAAACAGATGCTCGCTTTGGTACCAGTCCTCGTAGTCCTCTTCCCAGCCTGCGGCGCAATCGTTCCAGATCGCCAGTCTGCCGTTGTCTTTCATGGCGGTGCTGCCTCTTCGCGACATCCGAACTCCGTGCGAAGACGATCTTACGCCGAAGCCGCCCGACTTGCGTATCGCCGATGCCGGCAGCCGCGCGCCCCTCGGGCGGCTTTAGTGCAGAAAAGAGGCCAATCTTGACCCCGTCTGCTCTCTGCCTCCCCCTGCCGACCCGCGCTAACCGACCCGGCGGCTCTGCCCCTGCCAGTACCGCTCCCGCAGCACCTTCTTGTCCGGCTTGCCGATCGCCGTCAGCGGGATGGCGTCGACGACGTCGACCGATTTAGGGGCATGGACCGGGCCCTTGCTGGCCTTCACCCGTTCGATCAGCGCCTGGGTGTCCAATTTGGCGCCGGCCTTCGGCACCACCACCGCCTTCACCGCCTCGCCCCATTTTTCGTCCGGCACGCCGATCACCGCCGCCATGGCGACGTCGGGGTGCGCAGCCAGCACGTCCTCCACCTCGCGGGGAAAGACGTTGAAGCCGCCGCTGACGATCATGTCCTTCTTGCGGTCGACGATGTAGAGGTAGCCCCGGTCGTCCCGCCAGGCCATGTCGCCGGTGTGCAGCCAGCCCTTTGCCAGGGTCTCCTCGGTCTGCTCCGGCCGCCGCCAGTATTCGTCCATTACCTGTGGCCCGCGGGCGCAGATCTCCCCCGCCTCGCCGTCCTTCACCGGCTGGTCGTCCTCGTCCAGCAGGGCCACCGCCATGGAGGAGACCGGATGACCGCAGGAAGCGAACAAATCGGCCGCCGCCGCATCGTGATCGCCCTTGCGCAATACGGAAATCGGGTAGCCCTCGGTCTGGCCATAGAGCTGGCAGAACACCGGGCCGATCCGTTCCAGCGCCTCGAGCAGCCGGCCGGGCGACATCGGCGAAGTGCCGTACATCAGCAAGTCCAGGCTGGAGAGATCGGTGTCACCCAGTTTCGGGTGGTCGAGGAGGAGGTAGATCATGGTCGGCACCAGCAGGGCTACCGAGATCCGCTGCTCGGCGATGGTTCGCAGCACCGCCTCCGGATCGAAACCGTTCTGCAGGTGCACCCGGCCGCCGCGCAACAGGATCGGCGCCAGCTTCGTGCCGGCGACATGGCTGATCGGCGCCACCGCCAGGAAGGTGCTCTCGGCCGGCCATTCGAACTCCGCCAGGTTGGCGGTGGTTACCGCCACGTTGGACGCATGGCGGCGCAGTACCCCCTTGGACTTGCCGGTGGTGCCGCCGGTATAGGCGAGCCAGGCGAAATCGCCGGGCTGGGCCTGGTCGACCGCCGTCACCGCGCCGGCGGCCTCGGCCGCGGCGGTCAGGTCGAGACCATAATCGGCGGGTCCAAGGGTGAAGGTCCGGCGCAGACGGTTGTTGCCCTTCGACAGCGCGCCGCCCCTTTCGCCGTGGCCGTCCACGTCGACCAGCAGGAAGTCGATCCCGGCATCCTCGAGGATGAAGGCCTGATCATCCGCCGAGCCCATGGGGTGCAGCGGCGTCGCGCACAGGCCCAGGGCCTGGGCGGCCATGCCGGCCAGCCAGGCATCGGCCCGATTGGCGTTCAACAGGGCAAGGCGATCGCCCCGCTTGGCCCCGGCCTCGGTCATCGCCGCCTGATAGCGGCCGACCAGATCGAGCGCCTGGGCGTAGGTGACGCTGCCGCCATGGCCCGAAAAGGCCACCCGGTCGCCCCAGCGCCGCAACGCCCGCAGCACCAGGCCGCCGCTGGTCATGCCGTTTTGTGGATTGGCCGTCATGGAGCCTCCCGCGCCAAGCTGTGTTTGGATCGTCCCTTAGGGACTTATGATAGCGTCGAAGCGTATCCCTGGGGATGGCATCGACGAAGGAGGCAGGCGCCATGGCCAACCTGGTGTTGTATCTGGTGAAGTACGAAAACGCGGCGAAGGCCGGCATGATCGCCAAGGCCGATCTGCGCGACCGGGCGGACGTCCACAAACGGGCGATCGCCGATTTCGGCGGCCGGCCGATCGCCCAATACGGCAGCTACGGCGAATACGACATGGTCTACATCTACGAGATGCCCGACGACAAAGCCCTGGCCGCCAACCTGCACCTGACGGATTCCCTTGGATTGGCGAAGTACTGTAAGGCGATCCCGCTGATGAGCAGCGACGACTTCGCTGCCTCCCTGGCCTTGGCTCACGACACGCCGACCGGTTATGGTCCGGCCACTGACGGATAGGGTGAATTGACCGTGGCCATTGACCACGACCCGGTAGCTGCCTTTACTGGCGGCCCTGGGGATATCGACGACAATTGCCCGATGGGGAGGGCATGGCGGATATTGAACGCAAACTGACGACGATCATGGTCGCCGACGCGGTCGGCTTCAGCACCATGATGGAGGCCGACGAAACCAGCACCCTGGCGGTACTGAAGTCCTGCCGCGGGATCATCGACGACAGCATCGACGAACACCGCGGCCGGATCTTCGGCGGCGCCGGGGATTCGGTGGTGGCGGATTTCTCCAGCCCGGTGCAGGCGGTGCTGTGCGCCAGCGAATTCCAGCAACTGCTGTCCGAGCGCAACGCCCATCATCCCGACGGCGAACGGATGCGCTTTCGGGTCGGCATCAATCTGGGCGACGTGATCATCGACGGCGACAACCTTTACGGCGACGGCGTCAACGTGGCGGCGCGTTTGGAATCGATCTCCCGTCCGGGCGGCGTCTGCGTCTCCTCCAAGGTCTACGAGGAGGTCCGGCGAAAGCTCGACCTGCTGTTCATCGACGGCGGCACGCAGCAGCTTAAGAACCTGGCCGATCCGGTGGCGATCTATCACGTGCGGGCCGAGGACGGCGAAGAGGCGACGGCAACCAGCCAACCGGCCGCCGCCGCGTCGGCCGGGCGCCGGGACCTCCCGGCCATCGCGGTACCGGAACTGAAGGTCATCAGCGGCGACGACGAGGTGCGCTCGCTGGCCGACGGTCTGCGCGAGGACATCATCGGCGGCCTGGCGAAGCAGACCGCGATCGAGGTACTGGCCGGCGAGGCGGCGGCTGATTTTCGTCTCGAAGGCAGCGTGCGCGCGGCCGGCCAGCGGCTGCGCCTGTCCTTCACCCTGATCGAGGAAGCCAACGGCCGGCAGGCCTGGACCGAACGCTATGACCGCCAGTTGGACGATGTTTTCGATTTGGAAGACGAGATCTCGGAGAACGTCGTCTCGACCGTGCGTATCCAGGTCAAGGCCAAGGCCTTCGAGGAATTGCGCAACACCGACAACGACACCCTGTCGGTGCCGGACCTGCTGTCCAAGGCGGCCGGCTACTTCGTCCATTCGCCGGGACACAACGACGAGGCGGCCGAGATCCTGACGAAAGCGCTGGAACAGCAGCCCGACAATTCCATGGCCGTGGCGATGATGGCGTTCTGCCGCTATCGGCACTATGAGTTCGACGCCGCGGCCCTGCCCCAGGTAACCCTGGAAGAGTTGGTCGAATACGCCAAGCGGGCGAATTCCCTGAGTTCATCCAGCTTCTTCGCGCGGCTGACCGCCGCCATGGTTTACCAGGACCTGCAGGGCGATTTCCCGAACGCCCTGAAACAGGCGGAAGCGTCCCTGGAGCTGAACCCGAAATTCACCCAGGCACAGGCCATGGCCGGCATCGCCAAATGCCATCTGGGCGACGGCGAGGCGGGCCTCGAAATGCTGGAACGGGCGATCGCCGCCACCCCGGAGGACCCCCATCGCTTCCGCCATCGCCGCGAGCTGGCGCTGATCCATTTCATCAACGGCCAGGATGAACTGGCCGCCGAGACCGCCGATCAACTGGTCCGTCAGGCCGCCGATCTGTGGCGCAATCATCTGACCCTGGCGGCGCTGTCCTGGCAGGCCGGACGGCAGGACCTGGCCCGGGAGACCGTCTCCGGTTTGTTGCGCCAGCAACCGGAACTGACCCTGGAGACCATGCGGCCGCAGTTCTTCGCCGACGACGGCATGGCCCACCGCTACCGCCAGGCCCTGGCCGACGCCGGACTGCCCGAATAGTCCGCCACCCCGCCGCGGCGTCGATCACCGGATGGGGGCGCAGGCGGTCGGCAGATGTGCTATCACCCTCCTTCACAAAACGATTGTTAGGTTACCAAGCGGAGGAGATGCAGCCATGGATATCGCGGGCAAGGCGGCAATGGTCACCGGCGGGGCCTCGGGCCTGGGCGGGGCGACGGCCCGGGCCCTGGCGCTGGGCGGCGCCAAGGTCGCGGTCCTGGACCTGAACGAGGAACTCGGCCGCCAGGTGGCCGGGGAGATCGGCGGCCTGTTCGTCCAGGCCGACGCGGCCGACGAGGCCCAGGCCGAGGCGGCCTTCGGGGCGGCGCGCGAGGCGCACGGGCCGGCCCGCATCCTGATCAACGCCGCCGGCATCGCCGCCACCGTCAAGACCACCTCGCGCGGTAGGCCGCACCCCATGGACGCCTTCGAGCGGGTGATCCGGGTCAACCTGCTCGGCACCTTCAACTGCATCCGCCTGGCGGCGACCGACATGGCGGCCCTGGAACCGATGGCCGACGGCGAGCGCGGGGCGATCGTCAATACCGCCTCGGCCGCCGCCTATGACGGCCAGATCGGCCAGGCCGCCTATGCCGCCTCGAAGGGCGGGGTGGTCGGCATGACCCTGCCGATCGCCCGCGATCTGTCGGACAAGGGCATCCGGGTCTGCACCATCGCGCCGGGGCTGTTCGACACGCCGTTGCTGCAGGGCACCCTGACGCCGGAGATCAAGGCGGCGCTGGAGGCCAGCGTCCCCTTCCCCAAGCGCCTGGGCGATCCCGCCGAATTCGCGGCCATGGCGGTGCAGATCTGCGAGAACGTGATGCTGAACGGCGAGACCATCCGCCTGGACGGCGCCATCCGCATGGCGCCGCGCTGAGCGCCGCCAAGGCAATTTGAGCCGCCGCGGGGTCCAGGCCATCGACACCACCCTCACGGCCCTGGCCTGCGACGTGCTCAGCACGGCCGAGCCGGCCGCCAAGATTTCCGCCGGCCGAGCGGCGGCGGCGGCCTGGCGCCAGGGCAATGTCACGGCCATCGGCGATAGCCGGCCGCCGGCCCGGCCGGCCCGGCCCGAACGGCCGCAATTGCGCCGCCCCGGCGACATGGCGAAACGCAGCACCGCCGGCCGGCGCGGCCGTATCGCGCTGTTGCACGCCATCGCCCATATCGAACTGAACGCCATCGATCTGGCCTGGGACCTGATCGCCCGTTTCGCCACTCCGGACCTGCCGACGGCCTTCCTTGACGACTGGGTCGGCGTGGCCGAGGACGAGGGCCGGCATTTCGAGCTGCTGGCGGCGCGGCTGGCGCAACTGGACGCCGCCTATGGCGATCTGCCGGCCCATGACGGCCTATGGCAAGCGGCCGAGGACACCGCCGGCGATCTGGCGGCCCGCCTGGCCGTGGTGCCGATGCTGTTGGAAGCCCGCGGCCTGGACGTCACGCCGGCCACGGTCGGGCGGTTGCGCCAAGCCAGCGATAGCGCCTCCGCCGATCTGCTGGCGCTGATCTGCGAGGAGGAGATCGCCCACGTGGCGGCCGGCCGGCGCTGGTTCGAATGGCTGTGCCAGCGCCGGAACCTCGATCCGATCGGCCATTGGCGGCACCTGGTGGCGCGACATTTCAAGGGCCAGCTAAAGCCGCCGTTCAACGAGGCGGCACGCGCCAGGGCCGGCCTGACGGCGGATTATTACGCCAATTGGCGGGGCGGATAGCCGCGGGGCAGAGGTTTTCCGTTGCATCTGGCCGGCGGATCAGATGCAATACGGCCTGCAAAAGAAACGTCCGCGTCAAATGAGGGCATGTCATGGGAGCGGGGCCGGCGGCTGCGATCGGGCGGCTGTGTGAACGGTTATATCCGGAACGTCAGATCCTGCTGCGCAGCCGGGGCGAAGTGCGCTTCGTCACCCTTGGCCGGCCCAGCCAGATCACCCTGAGCGTCATCGCGATGGGCCTGATCGGCTGGCTGGGCTATGCCACCTCCGGGCTGTATCTGCAGTTGAACATCGTCGCCGGCAAGGATGCCCGCATCGCCGAAATGGCCGGTGCCTACGACCAACTGTCCGCCGACATGTTGGCGGTCGAGGACCGTTACAAGACGATCACCAGCGATTTGGAGAACAACCAGCGGCTCCTGGGCGAGGTGCTGCACCATCGGGCCAGCCTGCAGCGGGTGCGCCAGGACCTGATGCGGGAGTTGGGCCAGACCCGCGGCCAGCGTGACCTGGCACTGTCCCGCGGCAAGCGCCTGGAACAGCGACTCAGCCGCCTGGAAAACAACCTGCGCCAAACCCTTGGCCGGACCAACCGACTACAGGGCAACCTGGCCAAGGTCAGCGACGCCTTGGCGGAATCCCGAAGCGCCCATGATCAGGCGGTGCGCAACCAGATCTCGCTGGCCGCCAACCTGGACAACACGACGGCGAAGCTGCGCGGCCTGGAAGACGTCGAGCAGAACCTGAAAACCACCCTCGGCGATCGCGAGCAGACGGTGGCACGGCTGACCGATCAGCGGGACAGCGCCCTGACGACCAATTTGCATCTCGGCAGCCGCATCGAGGAACTGGAAGGCCGTCTCGACCAACTGAAGGTCTCGCAACGCGAGTTGATGCAGAACATCCATCGACGGACCAACCTCAACATCGCCGAACTGGAACTGGTGGTGCGGACCACCGGCGTCAATCTCGAGCGACTGCTCGACCGGTTCGACGGCCGGCGAAGGGGCATGGGCGGTCCCCTGGTGTTGTCCGAGGAAGCCATGGCCCACGCCAACGAATGGTCCGGCTACGAGTTGCCGACCTTTGAGAACTCGCTGGGCCGGCTGGAATCCCGCCTGGCCAGATGGTCGGCCCTGAACGAGATCCTCGAACGACTGCCGATCAGCCCGCCGGTGGACGAGTTCCACGTCTCCAGCCGGTTCGGCAAGCGGCGTGATCCATTCACCAAGCGCCGGGCCTTCCACGGCGGCGTCGACCTTGCCGGCTACTGGCGGGCCAAGATCTATGCCACCTCGCCCGGCGTGGTCCGCTACGTCGGCTGGAAGGGCCCCTATGGCAGACTGGTCGAGATCGACCACGGCTACGGCATCAAGACCCGTTATGGCCATCTTTCCAAGATCCTGGTGAAACGCGGCCAGAAGGTCGGTTTCCGGCAGAAGATCGGCTTGATGGGCAGTACCGGGCGCAGCACCGGATCGCATGTGCACTACGAGATCGTGTTTGACGGCAAACCCCAGAACCCGGAGAATTTCCTGAAAGCGGGGAAATATGTTTTCAAAGGCTGACAAGGTGAAGAAGACGAAGGGCCAGGTTCGCGCCGCGCCCTCGCTGATTTCCACCGATCTGTCGATCACCGGCAACCTGCAGACCCCTGGCGAAGTGCAATTGGACGGCACCGTCGACGGCGATGTCGGCTGCGGCAAACTGATGATCGGCGAAAAGGCCATGGTCAGCGGCGAGATCACCGCCGACGAGGTCGTCGTTCGCGGCCGCGTCACCGGGCGGATCAAGGCGAGGACCGTGCAACTGACTAAGTCCGCCAAGGTGATCGGCGATATCTGGCATGACACCCTGGCGATCGAGGCCGGCGCCTATCTCGAAGGTCATTGCAAGCGCAACGATGCCGCCCAATCGGCCGACATCACCACCCATCAGGCGGTCAGCACGGAAGCGACGCCGGCCCGCAAGGCCGATGTCATCACCGCCCGCATCGCCGGCAGTTAAAACGCGTCACTTCGCCGCCCTCGGCCGTGGTCGAATTGGCCATGGCGGAGAATTGTCGTATGGGTGGCATCGACGGCGACGATGTCATGCATGCCGGGCAGCTTGGTGGCGACCAGTTCGACGCTGCCGTCATGCCGGTGTCGTCGCCGCCACGCCGTCCTTCGGCAATAGGTGCGCGACCGCCTTGGCGTAGTAGGAGAGCACCGGCAGTTCGCTTTCGACGGCGTGATACAGCCCGTCCTCCTCGGCCACCAGATGACGCAAGGTCAGCATGCGCAGTCCGACGGTGATGGCATAATCCTCCTGCCCGCGCGGCAGATAGACGTGCGCCCCGGCGGCGGTGAACATGCGTTGCAGGCGGTGGCATTCGGCCTTCAACTCGTACAGGCTGAGCGACCGTTGGGGATCGGCGAAGAAGGCCGTGGCCACCAGCGATACCGGCAACACCGGCACCAACAGCGCGATCGCCGCCATCAATTCATCGGCCAGTTCCTGGATATTGGCGAAGCGCTGCTCGCGGGAGAGGTCGCGTAGGTCGGCCTCCCTGGCTCCCAACCAGGCCCGCAACGACAGCGGCCGGCCGAAATTGACCGTGGCATAGCCGAACCGGAACCACCGCCCCCGGATCGCCAGGGCCAATTGGTGACCCAGGAACGCCAGGGTGGTCCGCGTCGCCTGGGTCCGGCTCTTGCGCCTGGCGGCCTGGTCCAGGGAGCGCAACAGCGAGCGATCCTCCAGCACCCGGTCATAGTTGATGCCCACGGGCAGGAACACCAATTCGCGCTCGCCCTCCGGTTCGAAGGCCCGGGCGATATAGTCCAGCAGGCCGAGCTTGGCCGCGCCCAGGCTGCCGTCCCGCGACAGGCCGCCCTCCAGAAACACCGCCTGGGTGACGCCGCCCTCGGTGGCCATCTGCACGTAGCGTTGCAGCACCCGGCGGTACAGCCGGTTGTCGGAACCGCGGCGCACGAAATAGGCGCCCATGGCCCGGATCAGGTGCCGTAGGCCCCAGATCCTGGCCCATTCGCCCACCGCGTAGGACAGCGCCGCCTGGTCGGCGGCCAGATAGGTCACCAGGACATAGTCGGCGTTGGAGCGGTGGTTCATCACGAACACCACCGTGGTCTTGCGGTCGATGGTCGCCAAGGCCGCCTCGTCGGCGAAGCCCAGACGCACGCGATACAGCATCTGGGCGATCCGGCGGGAGAGCCAATAGCCGATCCGGAAATAGAAATAGGCGTTGAAGGCGGGCACGATCTCGCGGGCGAAGCGCTCGACGTCCGCCATCACCACCTGCCGGGGCACCTCCTCCCGTTCCGCGGTTTCGGCCACCGCCTCGAGGATCTCACCATCGTAGATCAGCCGGTCGATCAGCACCTGCCGCTTGGTCAGCTTGAAGGGTTGGATTTCGAGTGGCAGCCGGGTGTTCAACTCGTCAATCACCCGGTTGAGCCGCCGCCGCAGCACCCAGCGCACCGAAGGGATCAGCAACCGCTCCAGCGCCGCCCATAGCGCCAGCAGCGCCAGGATCGCCGCCAGCCACAGCGGCAGGGTGATGTCAGTACCCATGTCGCGCGCCGCCGATGACCACCATCGCGCTAGTCCTCGGCCGCCTCGGCGGAGGCCCCACCGCCCACCCGGGCGGCCAGAGAGGCTTCCATGAAACCGTCCAGGTCGCCGTCCAGCACCCGCTGGGCATCGCCCCGTTCGACACCGGTCCGCAGATCCTTGACCATCTGGTAGGGATGCAGCACGTACGAGCGGATCTGATGGCCCCAGCCGATGTCGGTCTTCTGGCTCTCGATCACCGCTTTCTCGGCCTCCCGTTTGCGCAGCTCGTCCTCGTACAGCCGGGCCTTCAGCATCTTCATCGCGGTGGCCCGGTTCTTGTGCTGCGAGCGTTCCTGCTGGCACTGCACGACGATGCCGCTGGGCTCGTGGGTGATGCGGACGGCGCTGTCGGTGCGGTTGACGTGCTGGCCGCCGGCGCCGGAGGCGCGATAGGTATCGACGCGCAGGTCGCCGTCGTTGATCTCGATCTCGATATCGTCGTCGATCTCCGGGAAGACCCAGACCGAGGCGAAGCTGGTATGCCGGCGGTTGGCGGCATCGAAGGGTGAAATGCGGACCAGGCGATGGACGCCGCTTTCGGTCTTCAGCCAGCCATAGGCGTCCTCGCCGCGGACGTGCATGGTGGCCGATTTCAGGCCCGCCTCCTCGCCGGCGCTGGCCTCGACCAGGTCGGTCTTGAAATCGCGCCGGTCGCTCCAGCGGCCGTACATGCGCAACAGCATCTCGGCCCAGTCCTGGGATTCGGTCCCGCCGGCGCCGGCGTGGATCTCGACGTAGCAGTTGTTGCCGTCGGCCTCGCCGGACAGCATGCTCTCGAGCTGCCGCACTTCCGCCGTGCGGCGCAATTCGGCCAACTGCCCCTCGGCCTCGGCGACGATGGCGTCATCGCCCTCGGCCTCGCCCAGTTCGATCAGTTCGGCGGCGTCGGCGACGTCCTGTTCCAGTTGGCGCAGGCCGCCGATGGCGCCGTCCAGCCGGGTGCGCTCGCGCATCAGGCGCTGGGCCCGATCGGAGTCGTTCCACAGATCGGGGTCTTCGATCAGGCGGTTCAGTCCATCCAGTCGTTTGACGGCGACATCCCAGTCAAAGATGCCTCCTCAGGAGGGTCAGGATCTGATCGATCTCGTCGATCATCGCCTGGGTCTCGGCGCGCATGGCTCCCCCTTGTGGTTACTCTGCCTCGGGCGTGGTTCAGTACAGGCCGCCGGTGCCGGTTCGCCCGCTCCCGGAAGTTGCCGCCTCGGCCAGGGATCCGTCAAGCACCGGGCCGGATCTTTTCGGCACGGTGCCGGGCTTGAAAGCTTCCAACAGCACCTTGCCGCCGCCGGTCGGCAGGCCTTTTTCGGCGTCGACCCGGACCAGCCGGATACCCGGCGGAATGCGGAACGGGATCGCCGCCCGTTTGGCCAGGGCCTCGCGCATGAAATCGCGGAACACCGGCGCCGTCACCGACGACCCGGTCTCGCGGCGGCCCAGACTGCGCGGCCGGTCGAAGCCGATGTAGACGCCGACCGCCAGGTCGGGGGAAAAGCCGACAAACCAGGTATCCCGGGATTCATTGGTCGTGCCGGTCTTGCCGGCCAGCGGCTTGCCGACCGCGCGAACGCGCCGGCCGGTGCCGCGCAGGACTACGCCTTCGAGCATCGACACCACCTGATAGGCGGTGCCCGGTTCGATGATCTGCGGCCGATTTTCCGGCGGCGTCGGCACCTCCTGCCGGTGCCAGCCGCTAACGGCGCAGCCGGGGCAGTCGCGCCCGTCATGGCGGAACACCGTACGGCCGCGGCGGTCCTGGATGCGATCGATCAGCGTCGGCACCACCCGCTTGCCGCCGTTGACCAGCATCGAATAGGCCGTCGTCAGCCGCAACAGGGTCGTCTCGCCGGCGCCCAGGGCCATGGGCAGATAGGGCGGCATGTCTTCGACGACGCCGAAGCGTTGGGCGTAGTCGACGACCTTGTCCATGCCGATATAGTTGGCCAGCCGCACCGTCATCAGGTTGCGCGATTTCTCGATGCCCAGGCGCAGGGTGCTGGGGCCGTAGAATCGCCGGGTATAGTTGGCCGGCTTCCACTTGCCCTGTTCGCCCAAGTCGATGACGAAGGGGGCATCCAGCACCAGGCTGGACGGCGTGAAGCCGTGCTCCAACGCGGCGGCATAGACGATCGGCTTGAAGGCCGAGCCCGGCTGCCGCATCGCCTGGGTCGCCCGATTGAACTCGCTGGAGCGGAAGGAATAGCCGCCGCTCATCGCCAGCACCCGGCCGGTATGCGGGTCCATCGCCACCAGGGCGCCGTTGACCGCCGGCAGCTGCCGCAATTCATAGGCGCCAGGCGCGTAGTGCTCCCGGTCCGTGGGCACCGCCACCACCGCCACCACGTCGCCCGCCGACAGCACGTTCGAGGGCCGGCGCACCCGCGGGCCCAGGCGCTGCCCCTTGCGCCAGGCCCGGGCCCATTTCATCCCGGCCAGGGGGAGATAGCCTTCGACGCCGTTGGAGAAGCCGATCCGGGCCCGGTCCGGCGCCAGGGCCAGCACCACGGCCATGTACCAATGGCCGATATCCGGGGGCACCGCGACCTCGCTCAACGCGGCGATCCAATCGCCACTGGCATCGATACGCGCCAGCGGCCCGCGCCAGCCGTGGCGTCGATCATAGGTCAGCAGACCGGCGCGCAATTTGGCCTCGGCGATCGCCTGCAATTCCGGCTCCAGGGTGGTGCGCACCGACAGGCCGCCTTCATAGAGTTGATCCTCGCCATAGCGCGCGATCAATTCCCGGCGCACTTCCTCGGCGAAGAAGCCGGCATCCAGGAAACGGGTCGGGTCCGGCCGCCGTATCAGTAAACTACGGGCCGAGGCCCGCTGGGCCTCCAGGGCGCTGATCGCGCCGTCCTCCCGCATCCGCGACAGCACCCAATTGCGCCGCTGCCGGGCGGCCTTGCTCTTGCGGATCGGGTGATAGTTGTTCGGCGCCTTCGGCAGGGCGGCCAGATAGGCGGTCTCCTCCAGGGTCAGTTCGTCGAGGGACTTGTCGAAATAGTTCAAGGCGGCGGCGGCGACGCCATAGCTGCCGAAGCCGAGATAGATCTCGTTCAGATAGAGTTCGAGGATGCGGTCCTTGGTGAAGGCGCGCTCGATGCGAAAGGCCAGAATGGCCTCCTTGATCTTGCGCGCCAGGGAAACCTCGTTGCTCAACAGAAAATTCTTCGCCACCTGCTGGGTGATGGTCGAGGCGCCGACCGGCCGCCGTTTGCCGCCATAGTTGCGCAGGTTGCGGTAGGCGGCCGTGGCGATGCCGGCGAAATCGATGCCGGGGTGGTCGTAGAATGTCTTGTCCTCGGCCGACAGGATGGCCTGGATGACCTGCCGCGGCATCGCCGCGATGGGCACGAACAGGCGGCGTTCGCGGGCGAATTCGGCGATCAGCGTGCCATCGCCGGCATGCACCCGCGTCATCACCGGCGGCCGGTAGTCGGCCAACTGCCGATAGTCCGGCAGGTCCCGGCCGAACCGCCAGAACACGTACAGCGCCCCGCCCCCCGCGGCCATCGCCAGCAGCAGGATGAGAGACATCACAATCGCCAGAAACCTTACCATTGCGCCAATCGGCCGCGCCCCCGTCGTTCCGGCCCGCCCGGACATTCTAACAACTGACGGGGGAACATGGCCATTTTAGGGCGATTCCGGCTCAATCGGAAAAGCCTTCAATGCTTGAGGCCGCCGAAGTAGTGGTTCACGGCGCGGCCGATCGAGTTGGCGATGCTGGCCAGCTCGGTGGCCGAGGTCAGCATGCGCTCGTCCCGCCGGTTGGACAGATAGCCCAGTTCGACCAGCACCGAGGGTACGTCGGGGGCCTTGAGAACGCGAAAACCGGCGAAGCGGTGCGGCTTGCGCCGCAGCCGGATGTGGCGACGCAGTTCGGGCACCAGGGCGGAGGCGAAACGGGCCGAATAGTTCATGGTTTCGCGCTGGGTCAGTTCGATCAGGATCGAGGCCACGTCGTCGTCATGTTGGGTCAGGTTGACCCCGGCGATGACGTCGGCGCGGTTTTCCTTCGCCGCCAGCGCCGCCGCCTCCTTGTCCGAGGATTTCTCCGACAGGGTGTAGATACCGCCGCCTCGGACGCTGTGATCGGCGATCGAGTCCGCGTGTATCGAGATGAACAGATCGGCCCCGGCCCGCCGGGCAAAGGCGACCCGCCCGCGCAGCGGAATGAAGATGTCCCGGTCGCGGGTCAACGCCACCTGGTAGCGCCCGCTCCGATTGAGCACCTTGCGCAACTGCCGGGCCATGCGCAGGGTCACCCACTTTTCCAGGCTGCCGCCGATGCCGGTCGCCCCCGGATCGACGCCGCCATGTCCGGGATCGATCACCACCACCGGCTTGGCGCCGGCCCGGCGCCGTGGCTTGGCGGTCGGCCGGGGCGGCGGCTTGGCGGCACTGACCGGCGGCGGTTTCACCTTGGCCAGAAACGCCGTCCTGGTGCTCGCCGCCAGGTCGATGACCAGGCGATAGGGCTGTGGCGGCGCCGGCGGCAACAGAAAAACCGAGCGCACGACGCCCGGCTCCTTCAGATCCAACACCACCCGGGAATTACCGGGCTTGAACAACCCGAATCGCAGACCGGCGACCAGGCCGCCCTTGCGGCTGGCCGCGCCCGCCGGCACCTGCCAATGCACCTCCGGCAGATCGAGCACGACCCGATAGGGATCGGCCAGGGTGAAGACGCGATAGGAGACCTTTTCGCTCAAATCGAGCACGACGCGGGTCTTGTCGGCATGAATGCCGATTCTCACGTTGCGCGCCAGGGTCGTCGCCTCGGCGTCCCCGGACGGCAGGCAAGCCAGGGCAACGGCGACGGCGACCAGCAATCGAAAGATGGCAAACATGGCAAATATAGTATCCAGGCAAAGGCAAAGCACAATATCTGATATTGCGCCCGGTACGTTGCCCCGTGGCGCCGGCATTCAACCGGCCGTCGGAACGGCCCTACCGATTTCCATTGAGTGTTGGGTGTCTTGGGGTATATGATGCGCGCGTGTAACGTTCCGTGATCGGTTCGCCCGGACTTCGTGCCGGGCGATGGCGTGGTGACGGATGGCTGGATCAGAACAGTCTCGTTCGCCGGCCCGTGTCGGTTTCAGACCAATTTTATCATTGCGCCAAGATTATCGCGGAATTGGATAGCGAACATCGAAGCCAGGTTCGGGCCGTGCCCGAACGGGTAGTGGACGAAGGACCCTCGTCCTGGCTGGCCGTTTTGTTTAGGCCCTGCCGTTTGACGGGTTGAGACCCCCATCTACCGGCTTCGCAACAATTAGGGGACCGCGGGCGACCGGCGCAGCGATGCCGGGCCGACGCGGGCATGATATAGAATGACGACGCGTATGTTGGTTGACGCGACGCATGCGGAGGAAACCCGTATCGTCGCCGTCAAGGGCACTCGACTTGTTGACTTCGACTTCGAAAGTGCCAACAAGAAACAACTCAAAGGCAACATCTATCTCGCCAAGGTAACCCGGGTCGAACCCTCGTTGCAGGCGGCCTTCGTTGACTATGGCGGCAACCGCCATGGCTTCCTGGCCTTCAACGAAATACATCCCGACTACTACCAGATACCCATCGCCGATCGCGAGGCGCTGCTGCGGGAAGAGGCCGAGCAAGCGGCCGAGCAGGCGGCGGAGGAGGAACGGGAGGCCGAGGCGAACGGTGCCGCCGAGGACCGGGCCGACGACGGCGAGGATGACGCCGACCTCGATCGGGAGGCGGCGGACAACGGCAACGGCCAGGACAGCGGTGACGCCCTGGACGAGGTGCCACGCCCGCGCGGCCGGACGCGGCGCAACTACAAGATCCAGGAAGTCATCAAGCGACGGCAAATCCTGCTGGTCCAGGTGGTCAAGGAAGAGCGCGGCAACAAGGGCGCGGCGCTGACCACCTATCTGTCACTGGCCGGCCGGTATTGCGTGCTGATGCCGAATACGGCGCGTGGCGGCGGCATCAGCCGCAAGATCGCCAATCAGACGGCGCGGCGGAAGCTGAAGAAGATCGTCGTCGATCTGGAGGTGCCCGAAGGCATGGGCGTGATCGTCCGCACCGCCGGAATGGCGCGCACCAAGTCGGAGATCAAGCGCGACTTCGAATATCTGCTGCGGCTGTGGGACAGCGTCCGCGATCTCACCCTGGAATCGTCGGCCCCCACCGTGGTCTACGAGGAGGCGGATCTGATCAAGCGGGCGATCCGCGACATGTACGCCAAGGAGATCGACGAAATCCTGGTCGAGGGCGAGGACGGCTACCGCATCGCCAAGGATTTCATGCGCATGCTGATGCCCAGCCATGCCAAGAAGGTGCAGCCCTATCGCGACCTTATCCCGCTGTTTCACCGCTACCAGATCGAGCAACAGCTCGACGGCATGCATTCCAATGTCATCCAGCTGAAGTCCGGCGGCTACCTGGTGGTCGCGCCGACCGAAGCGCTGGTCGCCATCGACGTCAACTCGGGTCGTTCCACCAAGGAACGCAATATCGAGGAAACGGCGCTGAAAACGAACCTGGAGGCGGCCGAGGAAACCGCCCGGCAACTGCGCCTGCGCGACCTGGCCGGCCTGATCGTCATCGACTTCATCGACATGGAGGAAAACCGCAACAACCGGGCGGTGGAGCGGCGCATCAAGGATTGCCTGAAGGATGACCGCGCGCGGATTCAGGTGGGACGAATTTCCGGCTTCGGCCTGTTGGAGATGTCGCGGCAACGGCTGCGGCCCAGCTTGTTCGAGGCCAGCACGGCTGCCTGCGAGCATTGCGGCGGTACCGGCTTCGTGCGCACCACCGAATCCACCGTCCTGCACGTCCTCCGCGCCATCGAGGAAGAGGGCATCCGCGCCCGGGCGGCACAAATCACGGTGCAGGTGCCCAGCCAGGTCGCGATTTATCTGCTGAACCAGAAACGCGACAAGCTGGCCGAAATCGAACAGCGCTACGGCATGCGGGTGTTCATCCTGGGCGACGACACCCTGGTGGCTCCCGATTACAACCTGGACATCGATCGCACCCACACGGTGGAAGAGATCGAAGCCATCGAACTGCAAAAACAACAGGAACAGCAGGAACAGCGGGCCGCCGAGGAACCCGAACCGGAGGAAGTCGTCGAGGAGGAGGCCGAGGAAGAAGCCGAGGAAGAGGCCGAGGAAGAGGCCGAGGCCACCAAACGGCCGCGGCGCCGGCGGCGGAGCCGCAAGCGCCCCGACGAGCGGCGGGCCAAGACCGCCGAGCCGGATGACGCCGAGACCTCGGAGGAGAAAGAGGCGGCGGCCAACGGCGATGAGGCCGAGGGCGGCAACGGCGAGGAAAAGACCCGGCGGCGGCGGCGCGGCCGCCGCGGCGGCCGGCGGCGGCGGGGCGCCGGCGAGGCGGCCAACGGCGAAGACCAGGCGGCCACGGCCGAAGGGACCGCGGCCGAGGAGGCTCCCTCGGAGGACGTCGAGGAGACGGCCGAACCGGAGACCCCGACCAGCGAACCGGCGGCGCCCGAAATCCCATTCGAACTGGAACCGGAACCGGAACCGGAACCGGTGCTGAGCGAGACACCGATTGGCCTGGCGGTGCCCGTCGACACCGAGGACGCACCGCCGCTGCCGGCGGTGACCGCGGAGCCGGGACTACCCATGCTCAGCGAACCGGTTGGTGACGGACCGCTGATGTCGATACCCCCGGAACCGGTCGACGAAACGCCGGCGGCCGAGCCGGCCCCGGAACCGGCGGAGCCCATCGCCGAACCGGCGGCGGCAAACGAGGAAAGCGCCGAGCAGCCCGAACAGCCGAAGGGCCCCAAACGCCGCGGCTGGTGGCAGCGCACCGGTTTGTTCTGAGCGAACGGTTCCGGTCGAGGGTCCGATACCAAGCTGAAAGAAGCGCAACTCTTCCCATGCATCCTTCGAGACGAGCCTACGGCTCTCCTCAGGATGAGGAAAGTGCTACATTTTCAACTAATTAGCTTCATGCTGAGGAGGGCGCGGAGCGCCCGTCTCGAAGCATGACGATAGGTCAATCTTTACCGTAAATTGGTATTAACGCAGCCAATCCTGTAGCCGCCTGGCGGCTTCGGCCATTTCGTCGGTGGCGCCGGCGAAAGAGAAGCGCACGTACGAGGCCCCGTCGACCGGATCGAAGTCGTTGCCCGGGGTGGCGGCGACGCCGGTTTCCCGCAGCATCTGGGCGCAGAAATCCTTGGCATCGTTGGTCAGCTTGCGCACGTCGGCATAGATGTAGAAGGCGCCGTCCGCCGGCGCCAGGCGATCGAACCCCGCTTTCGGCAATTCCGCCAGCAGCAGTTTGCGGTTCTCGGCGTAGCGGGCGACGTTGGCGTCCAATTCCCCCCGGCAATCGAAGGCCGCCAGGGCGGCATGCTGGGCCAGGGTCGGCGGCGATATGAACAGGTTCTGGGCCAAGCGCTCGACCGGCCGCACCAGATCCTCCGGCAGGACCATCCAGCCCAGGCGCCAGCCGGTCATCGAATAGTATTTCGAGAAACTGTTGATCACCACCGCCTCGTCGTCCAGGCCGGCCGCGGTGGTGGCGGGCTGGCCGTAGGTGATGCCGTGATAGATCTCGTCCGAGATGTAGCGGATGCCGTGGCGGCGGCAATAGTCGACGATGGCGTGCAGTTCCTCGGCGCTCAGCATCGAGCCGGTGGGATTGGCCGGCGAGGCGATCAGCAGGCCGTCCAGGTCGGCGCCGCCGGCCCGGTCCAAATCCCCGAGGGTCGGCTGAAAGCGGCTGGCCGGGCCGACCGGTACGTCCACCACCCGGATGTCCAGGGCGGCGAGGATATTGCGGTAGCAGGGATAGCCCGGCCGCAGGATCGCCACCCTATCGCCGGCGTCGAAGGCGGCCAGGAAACCCAACAGGAAGGCTCCCGATGACCCGGCGGTGACGGCGATGCGTTCGGCCGGCACGCTGACGCCGTAGAATTCCCGATAGTGCTCGGCGATCCGCTGGCGCAGGGGCTCGATCCCCATCGCCAGGGTATAGCCCAGCACGTCGTCGTCGAGGGCCCGTTTCGCCGCCGCCACGACACCGCTCGGCGCCGCCGACGACGGCTGCCCGACCTCCATGTGCAGGACGTCGCCGCCGCTGGCCTCGCGCTCGGCCGCCGCTTTCATGACATCCATGACGATGAACGGCGGGATGTTGCTCCGCGCCCCGACCTTCATGCTCATCTCAGAACCTCGCGCCGGAGACCAGGCCGAAGCCTCGGGGATCGGTGGCGAAGCGGCAGCCTTCCGGCTTGCTGCGGATACCGCCCTTGCACCAGATCGCCTGCACCAGACCGGCTCCCGGACCCGGCCGGCGGTCGCCGGACGAAGCCAGCATGGCGGCCACCGCGTCGGTCAGGCTGCGCCCGCCGGCCAAGGTGGCCTCGGCGATCCGCGCCGCCGCCTGGTTGCCGGCGGCGCCGCCCGATCCGGCCACCGCCAGGTGGGCCTCCTCGATATGGTGGTTGACCGCCAAAAGCGGCTCCGGGCGTTGGCCGCCGGCCCCGCTCGGTGCCAGGAACAGCCCCAGGGTCGGCACCATGCGGCCGAGACCGAATTCGCCGTTCATGCCAAAGACGCAGGCGACGGCCGAGCCGAACCGGTCGGCGACCACCAGCGCCGCCTCGCCAGCGGCCGTACCACCGCCGGCGCCGGTCAGGACCGGGCGGTGCAGGACGTTGTTACCGACCTTGCGCTGTACGGTCTTGCCCCAGGTAGCCCGATAGCCGCGCAAATCCCGCATGGTCAGCTTGCCGCCCTGAGAATTGGCGGCCGCGACAAATTGGCGGCCGGATTCGCCACCGTAAAGATCGGCGATGCCGCGGCTGCGAATCCGCGTCAGCAAGGCGGCCAGTTCCACCTGGATCAGCCCGCCTGCCTCCTGCCTGGCCGCGCCGTCCGG
>JASLMH010000034.1 GCA_030746635.1 Alphaproteobacteria bacterium
TTCGCACCAGAAATCGTCGTCACGGATGTCGTCATGGAAGAGGGTGGAGGTCCAAAATTCATCCTCGAGCTTCGACGCGCCGGTAGTAAGGTCCCGGTTATCGCGATACCCTGACGCTCAAACCCGGCGTTCATCCTGGGAATGTCGGCCGAGACGAAGAGGCGGAGGAAAAACCCATGTCGCACACCATGACCAAGGCAGAGCGCGAGGCCTTCCTGGCCGAGCCCCGGGTCGCCATCCTCGCGCTATCAGACAAGGGCCGGGGGCCGCTCGCGGTGCCGATCTGGTACATCTATGAACCCGGGGGCGAACTCTGGTTCCTGACCGCAAAGGCCTCGCCCAAGGGCCGCCTTCTGAAGCCGGAGAAGCGGATCAGTCTCTGCGTGCAGACCGAAACCCGGCCCTACAAATACGTCAGCGTTGAGGGTCCGATCACCAGGATCGGCACCGCCACCACCGACGATCACCTGTTGCCGATGGCGCAACGCTATCGCGGCGAGGCGGATGGCCGGAGCTACGCCGAAAGCCTGCGCGAGGCCCTGGCGAGCGGCAGCCGCATGCTGGTCCACATGGCTCCCGAACGCTGGCTGACGCTGGACTATGCCAAGGCCGGGGAATCCGGCCAGTGAAGGGATAGGGGCTTCGTTCGCGGCGCAATCCATTGAAAAGATTGGCGCGCCAAGGCGGAGCAAGTTCGAACCAGTCCCCCTACGCCAAGGCTTCGGGGGACACTCCTTCGTCTAGCGAGCTTCGGTTGGCTTGCCACCCGAAGCTCGAAGAGCGAAGGGTGGTGCGCGCGCCAGGAATCGAACCTGGGACCCACTGATTAAAAGTCAGTTGCTCTACCAACTGAGCTACGCGCGCCCGGCGCGGCGGAACTTAGGTCGATGGCTGGTTTGGGTCAACGCCTAAAACGGCGCAATTGGGCCCGGCGTTCGCATCACAGGGGTTCGATGTCGCCCACGGCTTGGGTGGCGGCGAATTGTTCGGCGAACGCGTCCAGCCGCCCCTCCCCGATCGCCCCGCGCAGGTCGGCCATCAGGTCCTGGTAGTGGCTGAGGTTGTGCCAGGTCGCCAGCATCGGGCCCAGCATCTCCTTGGCCTTGAACAGGTGGTGCAGGTAGGCGCGGGAATAATGGCGGCAGAGCGGGCAGCGGCAGCCTTCGTCGACCGGCCGGCCGTCGTCGGCGTGGCGGGCGTTGCGGATGTTCAGGGTGGCGCGGCGGCTGAACAGCTGGCCGGTGCGGCCCGAGCGGGTCGGCATCACGCAATCGAACATATCGATGCCCCGGCGGACGGCGCCGACGATGTCCTCGGGCCGGCCGACGCCCATCAGGTAATGCGGCGCGCCGTCGGGCAGGTGCGGCACCGTCGCCTCCAGCATGGCCAGGGTGGTGGCCTGGTCCTCGCCCACCGCCAGGCCGCCGATGGCGTAACCGTCGAAGCCGACCTCGACCAGGCGGGCCGCCGATTCCGCCCGCAGTTCCGGGAAGACGCCGCCCTGAACGATGCCGAACAGGCCATAGCCCGGGCGTTGGACGAAGGCCTGGCGGCAGCGCGCCGCCCAGGCCATGGACAGGCGCATGGAGTCCGCCGCCTGCCGCTCGGTCGCCGGATAGGGCGTGCATTCATCGAACGCCATGGTGATGTCGGCATCCAACAGATGCTGGACCTCGACGCTACGCTCCGGCGTCAGGCGCACCTCGGCCCCGTCGATGTGGGATTTGAAGGTGACGCCGTCCTCGTCCAGGCGGCGCAGTTCGGCCATGGACCAGACCTGGAAGCCGCCCGAATCCGTCAGGATCGGCCCCGGCCAATGCATGAAGTCGTGCAGGCCGCCCAGCCGGGCCAGCCGCTCGGCGCCGGGGCGGAGCATCAGGTGATAGGTGTTCGCCAGGACGATCTCGGCCCCGGTATCGCTCACCGCCTCGGGCGTCATCGCCTTGACGGAGGCCGCCGTGCCCACCGGCATGAAGGCCGGCGTCGCCACCGCGCCGTGGGCGGTGGCGAGGCTGCCGGTCCGGGCGGCGCCGTCGCGGGCGGCGATTTTGAAGGCAACATCCACCATCACGCCCCTTCCCGGTGCAACAGGCAGGCATCGCCGTAGGAATAGAAACGATAGCCGTGCGCGATGGCATGGGCGTAGGCCGCCCGCATCCGTTCCAGGCCGGCGAAGGCGGCGACCAGCATGAACAGGGTCGACCGCGGCAGATGGAAATTGGTCAGCATCATGTCGACGGCGCGAAAGCGATAACCGGGCGTGATGAAAATGTCGGTCTCGCCGGCGAACGGCCGCACCGTGCCGCCCTCGTCGGCGGCGCTTTCCAACAGCCGCAGGCAGGTGCTGCCGACCGCGACCACCCGGCCGCCGCGTTGTCGGGCGGCGTTGACCCGCTCGGCCGTGGCCGGCCTTATCTCGCCCCATTCGGCATGCATGTGGTGATCGTCGGTGTCGTCGGCCGAGACCGGCAGGAAGGTGCCGGGGCCGACATGCAGGGTGAGGTCGGCCCGTTCGACGCCGCCTTCGGCCAGGGCGGCCAACAGCGCTTCGGTGAAATGCAGACCGGCGGTGGGGGCGGCGACGGCGCCGTCGCGGCGGGCGACGACGGTCTGATAATCGCCGCTGTCGCGGTCGTCGACGGCGCGTTGCTTACGGATATAGGGCGGCAAGGGCATCACCCCATATTGGTGCAGCGCGGTCAGCAGATCTTCGTTCGCCATGGCGAAATCCAGCGTTATCCGGCCCTGATCGTGCGGCCCCAGCACGCTGGCGGTGAAGTCCCTGGCGATGTGCAGGACGTCGCCGGCGCGTAGCCGCCGGGCCGGCCGGGCGAAGGCCTGCCAGCGCCCGTCGCCGATGGGCTGCAGCAGGGTCAATTCGACCCGGCCCCTGCCCCGCCGCGCGGTCAGTTGCACCGGCAACACCCGAGTATCGTTGAGGACCAGCAGATCGCCGGGTGCCAGGAGCTCCGGCAGATCGCGAATATGGCGGTCCGCCGGCCCCGCGGGCGTCAGATGCAGCAGTTTCGCCGCGTCCCGGGGCCGGGCCGGGCGCAGGGCGATGGCCGAGGGCGGCAGGCTGAAGTCGAACCGCGCTACGTCCATGGCCCAGGCGGGGCCGTCAGCACGACCCCCGGAGCGTCATTCGGCGTCGGCGGCCACGCGCAGGGAGACGATCTTGTCCGGGTCGTCGACGACGCCGCCGGAGCCCGAACCCATCTTGATCTGGTCGACATGCTCCATGCCCTCGGTGACCTGGCCCCAGATGGTGTATTGGCCATCCAGCCACGGCGCCGCCTTGAAGACGATGAAGAACTGGCTGTCGGCGCTGTCGGGATGGGCCGAGCGGGCCATCGACAAGGTGCCGCGCAGATGCTTCTCGTTGGAGAATTCGGCCGCCAGTTTCTGCCCGGAACCGCCCGTGCCGGTGCCGGTGGGATCGCCGCCCTGGGCCATGAAGTCCTCGATCACCCGGTGAAAGACGATGCCGTCATAGAACTTCTCGCGCACCAGCTCCTTGATGCGGGCGACATGGTTGGGGGCCAGATCGGGCCGCAGTTCGATGACCACGCGGCCGGTTTTCAGTTCCAGATAAAGGGTGTCTTCCAAGTCAGCCGCTCCCGCTTGCATGGCCGGCAACGTCGCGGCCAGGATGAATGCCAAAAATAGTCTTTTTATCATGTGGTTATCCCACTTTGATAAGGATTTGGATTAGGTTTGATGGAACCTCAGGCGCCGCCCGCCGGCAGGCCGTACTTGCCGAACAGCCGCTGCGCGACGGAGGGCGAGACGAAGGCGGAGATATCGCCGCCCAGGCGGGCGATTTCCTTGACCAGGCGCGAGGCGATGAACTGATACTTGTCGTTGGCCATCAGGAACACCGTCTCGATGTCGGAATTCAGCCGCAGGTTCATGCCGACCATCTGGAATTCGTACTCGAAGTCCGAGACCGCCCGCAGGCCACGAATGATCACCGAGGCATTGTGCTGCTCGGCGCAGTGCATCAACAGGTTGTCGAACGGCTGCACGTCGATCTCGCAATTGTTCAATTGCGAGCCGTTGTCGCTCAATTCCTCGCGCACCATCTCGACCCGTTCCTCCAGGTCGAACAAGGGTCCCTTGTCGCGGTTGATGGCGACGCCGATCACCAGCCTGTCGACCAGTTTGGTCGCCCGTTCGATGATGTCGGTATGGCCCAGGGTCATCGGATCGAAGGTTCCGGGGTACAAGCCGATACGCTGCTTTGGCACAACATGCCTCCCGTTGGCGGGTTGGGGAACGTCCGAAGGCGTAATTAACGTTTTGCGGCGCGGAAGAAAAGGCGAAAGAACGGGGCAGCGCCCCGGCCGGCGCTCCGATCAGGCGGATCCCTCCCCGCCGTCGTCCGCGGCGCCATCGCCGTCGGCCTCGCCGTTCGCGGCGCCATCGGGCTCGCCGCCGTTATCGCCGTTGCCACCGCCATTGGCCTTTTCGGTCAGCCAGGCCACCGAGACCACCCGTTCGTTCGGCTCGACATCGAACAGGGTCACGCCCTGGGTGTTGCGGCCGGCGATGCGGATATCGTGGACCGGCGTGCGGATCAGCCGCCCGGTATCGGTGACCAGCATGATCTGATGTCCCTCCGCCACCGGGGCGGAGGCGATCACCGGGCCGTTGCGGTCCGAGGTCTCGATATTGATGATGCCCTGGCCGCCGCGTCCCGATACCCGGTATTCATAGGCCGAACTGCGTTTGCCGTAGCCGTTCTCGGTGATCGACAGGATGAACTGCTCCTGACTCTCCATGGCTTCGGCCTGGGCCGGTTCGGGCGGCAACGGCTCGCCGCCGTCCTCGCCGCTGGCGGCCCGCCGGCGGGCATTGGACCAGCGCAGATAGGTGTCCCGGTCCTCGACCGCGACGTCGGTGTGGCGCAGGATCGACATGGCGATGACCACGTCGTCCGCGATCAGCCGGATGCCGCGCACGCCGACGGAATCGCGGCTCTTGAACACCCGGACATCGATCACCGGGAAGCGGATGCACTTGCCCTGCCGGCCGGCCAACAGGATATCGTCGCGATCGCCGCAAATCGCCACGCCGACGATGCGGTCGCCGTCGGGCAGTTTCATGGCGATCTTGCCGTTCGCCTGGACCCGGCGGAAATCGGCCAGGTCGTTGCGTCGCACCGAGCCGGAAGCGGTGGCGAACACCACGTAGCGGCCGGTCCATTCGTCCTCGTCGTCGGGCAGCGGCAGCACCGTGTGGATGGTCTCGTTCTCCTCCAGCGGAAAGAGGTTGACCATGGCCTTGCCGCGGGCCTGCGGTGCCCCCTGGGGCAGGCGGTAGACCTTGAGCTTGTAGACCTTGCCTACCGAGGAGAAGAACAGCATCGAGGTATGGGTGTTGGCGACGAACACCCGGGCGACGAAATCCTCGTCCCGGGTGGACATGCCCTGGCGGCCCTTGCCGCCGCGCCGTTGCGGCCGATAGGTCGACAATGGCACCCGCTTGACGTAGCCGTTGTGGGATACCGTCACCACCATGTCCTCGGGCTGGATCAGGTCCTCGTCGTCCTGGTCCAGTTCGCCCTCGACGATCTCGGAGCGCCTGGGCGTGCCGAACCGTTCCTTCATGTCCAGCAGTTCCTGGCGGATCAGGCCCGTCAGCCGGTCGCGAGAGCGCAGGATGTCCAGATAGTCGAGGATCTTTTCGCCCAGGGATTTCAATTCGTCGCCGATTTCATCCCGGCCCAGGGCGGTCAGGCGTTGCAGGCGCAGATCCAGGATCGCCCGTGCCTGGGCCTCGCTGAGGCGATAGACGCCGTCGACCACCTTGCGGCCCGGTTCGTCGATCAATTGGATCATCGCCTCGACGTCCCTGGCCGGCCAGGCCTTGGCCATCAGGCCGGCCCTGGCGGTGGCCGGGTCGGGCGCCTTGCGGATCAGGGCGATGATTTCATCGATGTTGGCCACGGCGATGGCCAGGCCGGCCAGCACATGCGCCCGTTCCCGGGCCTTGCCCAGCAGATGCCGGGTCCGCCGGGTGACCACGACCTCGCGGGAATCGACAAAGGCGGCGACCAGGTCGCGCAGGTTCAGCAATTCCGGCCGGCCATGGTTCAGGGCCAGCGAGTTGACGCCGAAACTGGTTTGCAGTTGCGAGAACCGGTAGAGCTGGTTCAGCACCACCTCGGCCATGGCGTCGCGCTTCAGTTCGATGACCACCCGCACGCCGTTGCGGTCGCTCTCGTCGCGCAGGTCGGAAATGCCCTCGATCCGCTTGGCCCGCACGGCCTCGGCGATCTTTTCGATCATCCCCGCCTTGTTGACCTGATAGGGGATTTCGGTGACCACGATGGCCTCGCGGTCCTTGCGCACCTCCTCGACGTGCCTGCGGCCGCGCATGACGATGGAGCCGCGCCCGGTACGAAAGGCCGAGAGGATGCCGCCGCGGCCCAGGATCAGGCCGCCGGTGGGGAAATCCGGGCCCTTGACGAACTGCATCAGATCCTCGACGGCGACCTCGCGGTTGTCCAGAAAGGCGCAGCAGGCGTCGATGACTTCACCCAGGTTATGCGGCGGGATGTTGGTCGCCATGCCGACGGCGATGCCGCCGGCGCCGTTGACCAGCAGGTTGGGGAACATCGCCGGCAGCACCACCGGCTCCGAGGCCGAACCGTCGTAGTTGTCCTGGAAATCGACGGTATCCTTGTCGATGTCCTGCAACAGCATCTCGGCCGTCTTGTCCATGCGCACTTCGGTGTAGCGCATGGCGGCGGGCGGATCGCCGTCCATCGAGCCGAAGTTGCCCTGACCGTCGAGCAACGGCAGGCGCATGGCGAAATCCTGGGCCATGCGGACCATGGCGTCATAGATCGCCTGATCGCCGTGCGGGTGATAGCGGCCCATGACGTCGCCCACCACCCGGGCCGATTTGCGGTACGGCTTGTCCGAGGTGTAGCCGCTTTCGTGCATCGAAAAGAGAATGCGGCGGTGCACCGGCTTCAGGCCGTCGCGGGCGTCGGGAATGGCCCGGGAGACGATCACGCTCATGGCGTAATCGAGGTACGAGCGCTGCATCTCCTCTTCGATGGCGACCGGCGCGATATTGCCGCCGTCGTCCATGCCGGACGGTGGTTCGGAGGGCGGTTCGGGCGGTGGTGTCAGGCTGTCGTCGGTCAAAAAATCGGTTTCCTGGTTGAACCTTGGCGGTAGCCCCTGCCGCCGGTCTGCCGCTGTCTTGCCGCGGGCCATTGGCCACGGCGGCGCACAATCACACAATGCCGAGATATTGCGAGGCGAAGTCGCTATTTATACCAGGTATTGCGGTTTTCGGCAATATTTCGCGGCTGCAACAAGGCCTTATTGGTAGCAAAAACCTTCCCCTGTCGAACCGTGTTTCCTCTGCGTCGGTGGCCTGTGCCTCATGTCTTTTTGCAGAAAAAAACCGATACATATGGTGGAATGTTGTTGTGAGATCGGCCCTCACCAACGCCAATCGTCGTATTGTTGTTCGCACGCTCAAATCGATGAGTGCCGGTTCCATGACTTTCGCCCCCACCGTCGACAATTTGAAACACGGTTTGTGGAGGCAAAGAGTGGCTATGGTTGGGCAATTCGCCAGATGTCAACCTATGATGTTCTTCTCCATCTGCTGACAACACTTTGTAGCTACTAATAGGCAAATCCTTGTATTGACCATTTCCCAATAGCATTCGCCATTGCTTATACTTTGGATGGGTGGGTGTCCCTGCACCCACAAGGAACCTACCTACACCCTCTCCGAAATCTGTCCATCCTTGAAAAGATTTGCATGGCTTTAGAAATGCCACAATGGTGCCCTGCGGTACAAATGCCGCACGGCCAGGAAGTCCCTGCGGACCCGGTTCTCCTCTGGGCCCGGGTTGCCCAGTTGGTCCCATATCTCCTGGAACGCCCTTCTGACCTGTGGGACCCTTGGGTCCCGAATCTCCCTTGGGTCCCTGATCGCCCTTGGGGCCCACGGCACCTTGCTGACCAGCAGGGCCAATGTCGCCTCGCGGCCCCCTAATGCCCGGCGGTCCTTGATCTCCGCGTGGACCGACGAGGTCGTCCTTGTGTTTTATGACCAAAATCTCTGAAACTTCGTTCGCTGACAGTGGAGCGATTGCTGCAGCCAATCTTTGAACAAAATTGCGATTCTGTTCTAATTCAGCAATGGCCTGCCTGATTTTCTCATCGGCAGCAGATTGAACCTGTTTTTCGATTGTTTTGTCGTCTCTAATTTCACCTAATTTGCTCTCCACCGCTTCATTGATCGATTTCTGAATTTCTTTCTGAACGCTTTCAGATTTAACGGTGATTTCAGCTTTGGCATCCAATTGTTTGAGAAACAAATCGTCCGCCATCTTTGCCAACGCAGTATCGGCAAACTCACCGCGAAGCCGCTCCATCATTTGTTCTTGCGATCCAAATCCAAACCACGTCAGCACTGTTCCAGCACTTAAAGCAAGAATCACAAGGACCGAAAACCCCATTTTTCCAAGGCTCTGCAGATAGTTTCTAAATCCGCTTGCTTCTTCAGACAAAACACGGCGTACCAACAGCTCTATACGATCCTCTAGTTCCTGGTCGGTTTCTTCGAAACTACTGGCACCTTCAGGAACATCGGGGGGTTCAGGATTACCCGTATCTGTATTATCAGCCATTGTTATCACCTGATGTGAGGCGAAAAATTGTTGGAATTTTATACGTCTTCAGAGAATTTAACAATTTCTCTCAATTTTTTGGGTGTATGAATTTGCGCTAGAATAGGGCGTTCTCGATTCTCAAGCGGGCTCCTTGGCGGTCGGCCCGGAGGTCCGGGTGGCGGGTATGTCGGGCCGCGCGACGGCCTTTCGCTCACGCAGCAACAGGGTCGGCAGCATGGCCGCGAAATAGACCAGGCCGATGAACAAAAAGACGTCCCGGAAGGCCATCATGTTGGCCTGGGCGTAGAGGCTGTTGCCGAGCAGATACAAGGCGGCGACGGGATGCAATTCCGATGGCCAACCAAGTTGCGCCAGCAGCTCCGACAGCCGGTTGAACAGATCGAAGGTGATGATGTTGTCCGGGGTTTGCAGGCCGGCGAAGGCATCGGCGAACACCGCCGAGCGCCGCTCCAGGGTGACGGCGATCAGGTTGACGCCGAGGGCGCCGCCCAGGTTGCGGACGAAATTGATCGCCCCCGACCCCTGGCTCAACAAATCGCCGCTGAGGCTGCGCAGGGCCGTGACGTTGATGGTCGGAATCACGAAGGCCAGGCCGAGCCGGCCGATCAACAGCCACACGGCAAAGGTCCAGAACGGCGTGTCGGTGTGGGCCTGGGTCATCAGCATCGATGACAGGGCAAAGGCGCACAGGCCGCCCAGGATCAGCAGATAGCGGGGGAAACGGTCGGCCATGCGTCCGCCGATCGGCATCAGGGCCATCATCGTCAGCCCCGCCGGCACCATCAGCAGGCCGGCCCGGGTCGGCGAATAGCTTTGGATCGTCTGCACGAACAAGGGAATCAGATAGGTGGTGCCGTACAAACCCGCGCCCAGGGCCATGCGCACCAGCGCCGCGGCGGCGAATTCGCGGTTCACGAACAGGCGAAGCTGCAGGATCGGTTCCGGCGTCTGCAGTTCCCACCACAGAAAGGCGATGAAACTCAACGCCACGATGGAGAAATAGACGGCGATGATCGGTGCCTGCCAGCCCTCCCGCTGGCCGCTGGACAGGCCGATCAGCAGACAACTCACGAACAGCACGAGCAGGACGAAACCGGTCCAGTCGAACGACGGCTTGGGCCCCTCGGCGTCCCGCCAGGGCATGAACAGGGTGGCCAGCATGGCCCCGAACACCGCCACCGGCGCCGACATGAAAAAGACATAATGCCAATTGAAGGCATCGAGCAGGACGCCGCCCAGGGTCGGCCCGAGGGTCGGAGCGACGATCACCCCGACGCCGAAGATACCCATCGCCCGGCCGCGCTGACGCACCGGAAAGATCTGGTACATCAGCACCATCGACAGCGGCTGCACCAGGCCGGCGCCCATGCCCTGCATCACCCGGGCCGTGATGATCATGTCGATATTCGGGCTGAGGCCGCCCATGACCGCGCCGACGGTGAACACCGACATGGCACCGATGTAGGTGTTGCGCATGCCGAAGGAACGGACGAACCAGTCGTTCAACAGCATGCTGACGGTCATCGCCGCGATGTAGCCGGTGGACACCCAATGCACGACGTCCTGGCCGACCCCGAAGGCGCCCATGATCACCGGAATGGCGACGTTGATCATGGTGGCGTTGAGCAGCATGGCGACCACGCCCAGGATCGCGGTGAAGGTGACGTAGGCGCGATAGCGCGGCCCATAGCGGGCGAACAGCGCCTCGATGGCGGCGGTGGGCAACGCCTACCTCCGGCCCATCGGGGCGCGATGTCTCGTCAAATCGCCGTCGTTCGGCGCCAGTCCCGCGCCGAGTTCGCATCTCATGGCGTTTATGTGTAACAGCAGTCGGCTAGTTGGCCAAACTTGGCCCCGGCCGCAGCGGCGCGACCGGTGCCTGGCGGGCGCGCGGCGTGCGCAGGAACCAGGCGGGGATCATCGCGACGAAATAGACCAAGGCGACGAACAGGAAGATGTCCCGGAAGGCCATCATGCTGGCTTGCAAATAGACCGTTTGGCCGATCAGGTACAGCGCGCCGAAGGGAAGCATCTCGAACGGCCAGCCCATCTGCCCCAGCAGATGCGAAATGCGGCCGATCACGTCCATGGTGATGATGTTGTCGGGGGTCTGCAGTCCGGCATAGCCGTCGGCGAAAAATGCCGTTCGCTGCTGTAAGCCGACGGCCATCAGGTTGACCCCGAAGGCGCCGCCCAACTGGCGGACGAAATTGATCGCGCCCGAGCCCTGGCTCAACATCTCGTTGCTCAGTGTACTGAGGGCGCTGACCGACAAGGTGGGCATGACCGCGACCAGGCCCACCCGGCCGATCATGATCCAGATGGCGAAGGTCCAGAACGGCGTGTCGGTGTGGGCCTGCATCATCAGGATCGAGGAAAAGGCGAACACGAACAGCCCGGTCGCAACCAGCAGGTGCCGCGGCAGGCGGTCGGCCATGCGGCCGGCGATCGGAAACGCGATCATCATCAGGATACCGCCCGGCACCATCAACAGGCCCGAACGGGTCGGCGAATAGCCCTGGATGGTCTGCACGAACAACGGCACCAGATAGGTCGAACCGAACAGCCCGGCGCCCAGCACCGAGCCGACCAGGGCGGCGGCGAGGAAATTCCGGTTTGTGAACAGCCGCAGTTGCAGGATCGGATTCGGCGTATTCAGCTCCCACAGGATAAAGGCGACGCCACTGAAGGCGGCGACGGAGATATAGACCGCGATGATCGGCGCCTGCCAGCCCTCGCGCTGGCCATTGGACAGGCCGGTCAGCAGGCAGCCAATGAACAAGGCGATCAGAACGAAGCCGGTCCAATCGAAGGCCGGACGCGGACCGACATGGTCGCGGCGGGGCATGAATATGGTGGCGAGGAGGATGCCGGCCACGGCCGCCGGCGCCGACATGAAGAACACATAGGGCCAGCTGTAGGCGTCCAACAGCACGCCGCCCAGGGTGGGCCCCACGGCCGGGGCGACGATCACGCCGACGCCGAACAGCCCCATGGCCTTGCCCCGCTGCTCCATCGGGAAGACCTGGAACATCAACACCATCGACAGCGGCTGCACCAGCCCGGCGCCCGAGCCTTGCAAAATTCGGGCCAGGATCATCACGTCGACGTTGGGGCTCAAGCCACCCAGGATGGCGCCGAAGGTGAACACCAACATCGCCGCGATATAAGTGTTGCGCATGCCGAACGAGCGCACGCACCAGTCATTCAACAGCATGCTGACGGTCATCGCCGCGATGAAGCCGGTGGCCAGCCAGTGCACGGTGTCCTGGCCGACCCCGAAGGCGCCCATGATGACCGGAATGGCGACGTTGATCATGGTCGCCGTCAGCACCATGGCCATGGTGCCCATCATGGCGGTGAAGGAAACGTAGTAGCGGTACCGCGGGCCGAAGCGCGCGAACATTTCCTCAATCGCGGGCGATTGCAATTTCCACCTCGACCATCATCCCGGGCCGCAGCAGACCCTCGACCTGGGGAATGGCGATCTTCACCGGCAGGCGCTGGGTGATCTTGGTGAAGCTGCCTGAGGGGTTGGGGCTGGGCAACAGGGCGAACTGGTTGGTCGCGGCAAAGCCGATGCGCACTACCTCGCCGACCGGTTTCAGGTCGGGATAGGCATCGACCGAGATCCGCGCCTTGGAACCGACGCGGACGTTGCGGATATCGGTTTCCTTGACGTTGGCCTCGATCCAGATGTTCTTGGGATTGTGGATCAGCAACAGGCGCTGGCCGCGGGAAACGAATTCGCCGGCCTCGATGAAGACGCGGTCGACGATGCCGCTGCCGGTGGCCTTGATGGTGCGGTCGCCAAGGTCGATTTCCTGGCGCCGGCGCTGAGTGTTCAGGCGTTCCTCGTCAAACCCCAGACCGGCGATGTGCCGGTGCAAGACGTCGATGCGCTGGCGATCGGCCTTGGCCTCCAGCACCGCCGCCGTCGCCTGGGCGACATCGGCCTGCGCCTTCAGCGATTGCTGGCTGGCCAGGCGATAGGCGGTGCGCAGGTTCTCCCACCGCTGACGCGAGATGACCTTCTTGTTCAACAGGGATTGGCCGCGCTCGAAATCGGTGCGCACCTGCTCCAGTTCGGTGTCGACGGCGGCATTCGCCGCCTCGGCCGCCCGCAAGGCGGCCTCACTGGCATCGTAGCGGCCCTGGGTCTGCTGATCGATCATGCGGATTTCCGCCTCGATCCGCTCCCGCTCGGCCCGCAGGGATTGCCGCTCGGCATCGATTTCTTCCAGCCGCAGCCGGGAATCGCGGTCGTCGATGATGACCAAGGGCTGCGTCGCCTCGACCACCGTGCCCTCGCTGACCGCCACCTTGGTCACCCAGCCCTCGATCCGGCTACCCACGGTGATCATGTCGGCCTTGATGCGGGCGTCGTAGACCACGACGTTGGTGTAGCGGCCATAGACCCAATAGATCAGGCCGGCGACGCCGACCAGTACCGCCAGGATCAGCAGCAGCCGGCCGATCGCCCGCTTCGCCCGCGAACGGCCGGGCGGCAGCGTGGCGCCGTCGGTTTGCCTGTCTTCCTGCGCTTCCAAGCGCGCCGTTGTCGATTTGTCGTTCACGTACTCAATCCGAACCCGAAGCTATTTCCAATTCGTTCATCAGTGCCTGGGGCGGGCCGTCCAGGCCTTCCCCGGCGTTTCGTTTGACCTGCTCGAACACCCGCATGCAATGGTGCAGGTCATCATCGGTGATCGATTTCAGGAAATCCCGGCGCAGCTTGGTAGCCACCCGCGCGAACTCCTTATGCATGGCCCGGCCCTGATCGGTCAAATGGACGGTTTTCACCCGCCGGTCCCGGTCATCCAGGCGGCGTTCGATCAGGCCGTGTTCCTCCAGCTTGTCGAGAATCGGCACCAGGGTCGGCCCCTCGACGCCGACGAACCGGGCCAGATCCTTTTGCTGGTAGCCGTCGGCCTGCCGGGCGAGATGGACCAGCACGATCCAACGGGCCTGGGTCAGGCCATGCGGCCGCATCTGTTCGTCCAGCCGGGCCCGCCACCAGCGCGCCAAGCGGCCCAATTGAAAGCCGAATTCCTCGCGGACATCCATGAAAGCGCCGTTTCACACAAACTCAATAGATGGCTAACTTATAGATAGCTAATTATTAGCATACTATTAATTTGTACGCAATCAGTCCCGGGATCATTCGCGGTTCCGAACGCCCGCACCATCGCCGCGCCGGCGTCTGGTATAGAATGTCGCCGAGTCGTTAGCCAGGAAACCAAGGAGAACCCCATGCTGTTCGATGTCCGTACCTACACCTGCCGCCCCGGAACCATCAATCGACACCTGGAACTGTATGCCGAAAAAGGCTTCGGTCCGCAGAGCCGCAACCTGGGCCAACCGCTGGTCTACATGAAATGCGAAACCGGCGATCCCAACCAGTACGTCCATATCTGGGTCTACGAGAACGCCGGCGACCGGGAAGCCAAGCGGGCCGCCCTGTGGGCCGATCCGGACTGGATCGCCTATACCCAGGCCAGCGCCGAGCTGGGGGCGTTGGAAAAGCAGGAAAACAAGCTGATGGTGCCAACCGACTTCAGCCCGGTGAAATAGCCCGGTCCGGCCGATAACCAAGGAAGCCGCGAGATGACCCTGCGTTTGGACGAGAGGATGCGTTTCGGCATCCAGACCATGCACCGGCGTACCGAACCGGCCGAGGGCCCCTGGCTGCCGGAGGCCGAGGACGGCCGCGCCCTGGTCGAGATGATCGACGGTTTGGGCTACGATTCCCTGTGGCTGGGCGACCATCTGTCGTTCGCCATCCCGATCCTCGATCCACTGATCCAGCTGGCCCAGGCGGCCGCCTATAGCGACCGTCTATTGCTGGGCGTCGGCGTCTACCTGTTGCCGTTGCGGCATCCCGGGCCGGTGGCCAAACAGGTCGCCACCCTGGATCACCTGTCGGGCGGCCGGCTCATCTTCGGGGTCGGGGTCGGCGGCGAATTCAAGACCGATTATGCCGTCGCCGGCGTGCCGCTGGCCGAGCGGGGCGCCCGCTTGAGCGAGGCCATCGCGGTGCTGCGCAAATTGTGGAGCGGCAAGCCGGTCGCCCACGAGGGCCGCTTCTTCGGCTTTTCGGAGCTGACCATGTCGCCGCCCGCCCGGCAATCGGGCGGTCCGCCGATCTGGTGCGGCGGCCGCTCCGAGGCGGCGTTAAGGCGGGCCGGGGTGATGGCCGATGGCTGGATATCCTATGTCGTGACGCCCGAGATGTTCCAGCAATCGCTGGATCGTATCCGTGGCGAAGCGGAAGCCGCCGGCCGCGAGGCCGGCCCCTTCGGTACCGGACATCTGTTGTTCGCCTGCGTCGACGACAGCTACGAAACCGCCCTGGACAAGGCGACGGAAACCCTCAGCGTCCGCTACGCCATGGATTTTCGCGAGGCGGCCAGGAAATATTGCGCCCTGGGCAGGCCCGAGGACGTGGCCGAACGGCTGGTGGAATTCCACGGCGCCGGGGTCCGCCACGTGGTCATGGACTTCGTCGGCCCCTATGAGGAGCGGGACCGGCAGTTCGAACGCTTCGCCAGGGAGGTGCTGCCGCTGATGGCCGACTACCGCTAGAAGATCCGGGCCCGATTCCAGCCGAACGGCCAAAAAGAAAAGTTCCGGGCGGCCGATCGGAATCGGCGGCGGTCGACAATCTGTGATGGTGGCTGAATTCAGAAATATTCAATTTTGCCGGTAGCCGGCGCGATTCAAAACTTCGAGAAATCAGCCGGTTAGTTAACCGTTAACCATGAATTACCTTACAACATGACTATCCGGGATCTATGGTTAACACGCCGGTTTCTCCTGCGAATACATTGCTTGCAACTATTTTGAATCCGCATTACTATCAAGTTAACAAAGCGTTAACCCAAGCCTAGTTTGTCGCGATATCGTCAGGGGTGGCCCGGTGTCGTCAATTCTAAAGTGGATGTTTCCAATTCTCGCGGTACCGATTTCCGCCGCTTTCCTGTGGGTCGGCTGCATCGGCATATTCGTTGTCGACAACGCAATCCGCATGCCGTCATACGCGCTGTATGCGCTGACCGGCGTGATCATCTTCATGAGCCTGGGAACCGGCCTGCGGGTCAGCCGGGATTTGGCCAATATCCTGCGCTGGCTGGTGTTGCGCCGGCTGGGACCGGCGACCTTCGCCGGCGAAGGCAACGCCGCGCCGGGTGGCGTGGTGACCGAAGACATCGTCCAGGACGGCGCGCAATTGCGGCTGGTGAAACGGGGTTTTCACGGTCCCACCGAACCGGTGCTGGCGAGCAGTCGACGACAATCGGAAGCGGATTCCGTGATTCCCTTGCGGGCGGTCCGCGAGCACTGAGGCTTCCCTAGCCCCCCTTTTCGTCTTCTCTTTGCGACCTTGTCTCGAGCACCGCTTCGGCGGGTAGCCCGGCGAGGTAGGCATCGATCGACTTCGCCGCCCGATAGGCGCCGGCCAGACAGGCCGATACCGAGGGGCCGCCCAGATAATTGCCGGTCAGGAACAGCCCCGGACGCCGGTTCGGCAACTCGCCCAGAACCGTCGTCCGCTGGCCGTGGCCGGGACGGAACTGCGGCAGGCCGCGATCCCACTGCCGCACCCGCGCGACCACCGGTTGGCCGCTGGCGCCCAGCAGATCGCCGAACTCCTCGCGGGCCAGGGCGATCAGATCATCGGCCGGCAGGCGGGCCAGATCCGGCGAGCGATCGCCGCCGACATAGCCCGCCAGGGCCACGTGCCCCTTTGGCGCCCGGCCCGGGAACATCGTCGAACAGAATTGCGCACCGGTCAGCATCCGTGCCCCCTGCCCCGGCACGGCCAGATAGCCCAGGCCGTCCAGGGGGTGCGCCACCTGGCCCCGGCGATAGCCCAGGAACATGGTGGCCAAGGGCGGTGCCTCGATGCCATGGCAGGCCTCTGCCGCCGCGCCATCCAACTCCTCCAGCAACATCCCGGCCACGTGCGACTGGGTCGCCAGCAACACCGTCCTGGCATGAACGACGCCATCGCGGGCCAGTTCGATGCGATAGCCGCCGGCCTCGGCGGTGATGGTCCGCACCGTGGCGCCGGTGCGCACGGCCCCGCCCAGCGATCGGGCCAGGGCCGCCGGCAGGGCGGCGACGCCGTCCCGCCACGAGATCAGGCGGCGGGCCGGCATCTGCCGGTTCGCCATGCGCCGCTTAATGATCCCGACGGTCACCGAGCCGTCCTCCCGCTCCATCTGCAACAGGGCCGGAAACAGCGCCCGCATGGACAGATCGTTGCCGACGCCGGCGAACATGCCACCGGCCAGCGGCTCGACCAGCTTGCGTTCGAATTCCCGGCCGAACCGGCGGCTCCAGAACGCCGCCACGGTCTCGTCGCCCTCGTCGCGACGGCGCGGCAGCAGCGGTTCGGCCAACAGCCGCAGCCGTCCCAGCGGCGTCAGCAGCCGCGAGGTCAGGATGCCGAAGGGATGGACGGCGATGCCGCGCAGGCCGCCATCGACGATATAGCGGCGGCGCACGGCATCGCCCAGGTCGACCACCTCGTCCTCGATGCCCAGGGCCGCCGACAACTCCGCGGCGTGCGGCAGGGTGGTGTTGATCGCCGAGGGACCGTGTTCCATCAGGAAACCGTCGGCCCGTTCGGATATGGCATTGCCGCCCAGCCGCGCCTGGCGTTCCAGCACCATCACCTCATGGCCGCGCAGGCTGAGGCGATGGGCGGCGGTCAGGCCGGAGACGCCGGCCCCGACTATGGCGACGTCGACGTTCATTCCGCCGCCTTGTCCCCCGTTTGCCCGGCCTCGAAGCCGCCGGGCGGTCCGGCTTCGCCGAAACGGCGGCGCGCCAGGATCTGCAGATGTTCGGGGCGGACCTGCTGTTCGCCCTGTTCGTGCACATAGGCCTCGACCCGCTGGCGGACGAAGCGGCGGACGAACGAGGGCACCCGTTTCAGCCGCAGCTCCGCCTCGGCGCTCCAACTCACCTTGGTGCCGGCCTGCAGCCCCGGTTCGATCACCGCGCCGCCTTGCGGCTGATAGCCACACAGGAAATCCTCGCCCATCAGGTCGCCATCCCGGGCCATCGGCCGGGCCCGGCAGCCGCCGCACAGTTTGGCGTACTCGCAATCGCCGCAACGTCCCTGCAGTTTCGGCGCACGAAGCTCTTGAAAAACCGACCCTCGTTGCCAGGTGGCGGTGAAGCCTTGGCGCCGCACCGAGCCGGCCGAAACCTCCATGTAGGGACAGGGGGTGATCTCGCCGTCCGGCGTCACCCGGCAATAGCGGGTGCCGGCCAGGCAGCCCCCCGCCTCGTAGCCGTGGGCCAGGGTGATCGGCCAGTCGGGGTCCAACTCCATGGCCATGCGCTTGAAGTGCGGGGCGCATTTGGCCCGGATCAGCAAGTCCTTCTCCCGGTGCGCCGCCTCGGTGAGCTGGCGTAGGACGCGGTCATAGGTCTCGGCCGAGATGTTGGTGACCTTCTCGCCCCGGCCGGTGCAGACCAGGAAGAACACATTGAGGACCAGGGCGCCGGAGCTTTCCGCGAAGGCGATCATCTCGTCCAGTTCGTCGGCGTTGTCGTCGGTGACCGAGAAATGGATCTGGAAACTCAGGCCGCCGCGCCGGCAGGCGTCGATCGAGCGCATGGTGCGTTCCCAGGCACCGGGCAGGCCGCGAAAATCGTCATGGTAGGCCGGATCGAGGGAATCCAGACTGATGCCGACGCCCCGCACCCCGGCGGCCAGCAGCCGGGCCACCCGGTCGTCGTTCAACAGGGTGGCGTTGCTGCCGACCACCGCCATCAGGCCCAGATCGGTGGCGTGCCGGGTCAATTGCTCCAGGTCCGGGCGCATCATCGGTTCGCCGCCGGTGAACACCACCATGGTCTCGTCACTCAGGGCGGCGATCTCGTCCAGCACGCCCTTGACCTCGTCGGTGGTCAGCTCGTCGGCGGCGCCGTCGCTGCGGGTGCCCGCATCCAGATAACAATGGGCGCACTGCAAATTGCAGCGCTGGGTCAGGTTCAGGGCGACCAGAAACGGTGGATCGACGGTGTCGTGCGGCCGGACCGACATGGCCTAGTCCTCGTCGCCCTCGCCCATCGGGTGGCCGCCCTTCCGCATCGCCTTGGCCATCGCCTCGCGGGCCGCTTCCAACCCTTCCTCGACCACCGTCATGTCCACCTGATGGAGGCCGCGACGACGGGCGACGCCTTCGATCCGGGCCTTGGTGGCTTGGCGCATCGGCTCGGGCACCCGGGCCAGCCGCGCCAGGGCCGCCGCTTCCCAGGCCAGGGGCGCCTCCTCCTCCGCCGCTTCCGCCGTCCCCCCGACCGTCGCCGCGAGGTCCAGGAAGGGCCGGACGTGTTCGGGGCCGACCTCGGCGGATTTGGCCCGCCTGGCCGCCTTCTCGGCCCGCAGGCGGATGTTGCCGGCCATGGCCGGGTCGTTCAGGCCGGCGAGCAGGGCCTCGCCCGCCGCCGACCAGGTCAAGGGCACCAGCTCCCCGCCGCCAGCGCCGGCCGCACCCCGGCCCGGCATCATCTTCGCCGCCACCTCTTCCACCATGTCCTTGGTGATGAAGGTGTGGCCCTGTTCGGCGGCATGACGCAGTACCGCCTTGCGGGCCATGTCGCGGGCGAATTCCGGGGCCCGGTTCAACAGCGCCAGGGCCTCGTCGCTCCAGGCCGTGGTTTCCTCGGCCACCGCCTCGATTTCCGGGGTGAAGGTGACCTGCCCGAGCCAGAGATGACAGGCGGCGTTGCGCAGCAGGTTTTCGGTGTTGCCGCCGATATCCAGCCTTTCGTCGGTATGGATGCCGGTCTTGCCCAGCAGCAGCAGGCTGGCGCCGACCTTGGCGACGTAGTCGGCGATGGCGCGGAACGGCTTGCCGTCGAGCAACCGGGCGTGCAGTTCCATGCCGTCCGCTTCGGCGATCTTCTTCGCCACTTCGAGGTGGGATTCGTAGATCTTGGCCAGGCCGTCGTCGATCAGCTCCTCGTGCAGCTTTTCCTGTTCCTTGAAACGGAACACCTCGCCCGCCTCGTCGCTCAACACCGCGGCGATGCGGTTGAAGGCAACATAGTGGTAGTAGGGGTCGTAGACCGCCACCGCGTGCACCGGGGCATCCACCCGGCGGGCGATGTCGAAGGCGGTCTTCAAGGCGCCGTAGGAGCGGTCGGAGCCGTCCAGGCCGACCACCAGGGGGCCATCGCCGATGACCTTGGCCGGATCCTTGATCACCAGGCAATCGATCGGCGAGCGCCGGACCACCCGCTCGCAGACGGTGCCGATCAGGCTGCCCGGCACCGCGCCCAGCCCCAGGGCACCCAGGGCGATGACGTCATGTTCGCCGGTTTCCGCCGCCTCGACGATCTTGCGGTAGTTCTTGCCCTCGGGACTCAGCCGGTGATAGGGCAGGTCGATGCGCTTGGCGATGCCCTCGGCCACGTCATGATAGGAATCGGTGATGATGTTCAGGCCGCGGCTGATCAGGTCGTCGTGCACCTCGCGCTGGTACTCCATCTCGTCTTCCTTGAGATAGCGTTCCGGCAGGCCGCCTTCCATCTGCCGAAAGCGGGCGTCGTGCAGGCGCGCCGCATAGGCGTGAATGCCGGTGATGCTGCCGCCGGCCGAGCGGGCCAGCCGGCCGGCTTCCTCGGTCGCCCGATCGGCATGGTCGGAAGCATCCAGGGCCACCAGGATCCGCCGTAGCGAAACCGGCGCGGTCGATGCCTTGCCGTCGGCCGGACCTGCTGCCGGCGATTCCGGTGATGTGGTGACGGACATATTTCTATTCCCCCGCTGCCATTCACGGCCCGGCGCGGCGCGCAACCGTCGGCCCGACGGACCATATACCCCATGTAACGCTGACTAGACTATCCGGCCCGGTTCTTGCGTATCAGTCCCAAGGCATAGAAGAATGCGCCGCCGCCGAGCAGGAATATATAGAACTCGCTGGGTTCGCCCCCGCCGCGCCACGACAACATGCTGTCCATGCCGCCCAGGAAGATCAACACCACGCCGAACAGCCGTGTCTTGACGCCGCGCCGGGGCTTGGTTTCGGCGGCCTCGATGGTGTCGATGTGGGCGGAGCGGCTCATGCCGCCTCGCCCGGCCGGGCGGCGCCACGGGCCCACCAGACCAGCGCCCCGAACACCAGCAGCGCCACCACGATGCCCGAGATGTAGGGCTCGGCGCTGGCGGAAGGCTCCAGTTGCAGCCAATACCAGGTGGTGATGGTCTGCCGACTGTCGATTTCGCTGTTGCTGCCGTCCCAATTGGCGAAGGCGATGGGAATGAAGCGGCCTTCCTCGAACTGCAAGTCGTTCTCGGCGTCATCGGTGGTCAGACTACGCTTCATGATCACCCGCCAGGTGCCGTCCTGGTAGCCGCTGCCGGTGGTCAGGCCGCCACCGCCGTCCTCGCGCGGCGTCTGCTGCGCCATGCCCAGGCCGTCCAACATCGCCACGGCGGCTTCCGCCTCGGTGGTGCCGGAGGTCCAGTGCCACAGGTTGACCGGATGGCCGGCATCGCCCTTGAGGAAATAGGGTTTCTCGGCGCCGAGCGGGATGGTCACCGGGAACTGCATCATGACAGCGTCCTGGCCCATCTCCGGGTCGGCGATGCTTTCGGCCTTGGCATCGCCGGGGATGCTCTTGGTGCGGTCGTCCCATTCCAGCAGGAAGGCGATGTCGCGCTCGTTGTACAGCGCCCGCACCGAGATGGTGTCGTTGGCCGGAGTGAAGAAGCGGTCCTTGGCGATGATCTGCGGCACCAGCATGAAGGTTACCGGTTCGCTCTGCAGCCAGGCCTGGTCGTCGATCGCCGCCGGTATTTCGCCGTCGATCCGCTTGGCCTTGACCACGGTGTTCTCCGGCCGCACCTCCAGGCCCTTCTTGGTCAGGGCGACGACGTAATTGGCGATGTGCCAGCGCTCCTCGACGCTGAGTTTCTTCTTGCTTTTCGGATCGGCGAACGACGGCATCTGCGTATTCGGAATGCCGACCGATATGCGGGCGTAGATGTCCTTCGGATCGCTGCTGGCCCGATAGGTCCAGGGCTTGGTCAGGTTGCGTGGCCAGGTCCGATCGCCGTTGTCGTTCTTCAGCTTCTTGATGGCGTCGCCCTTGCCCTCGGCGCCGTGGCATTCCGAACAGCGATCGCCGTCATGGAACAGCTTGCGCCCCTTCTCGACGCTGTCCTCCGAGGTTGCCACCTGGCTGCCGTAGTCCAACTGTTTGCTGGGGGTTTCCTCCTCCAATCCGGCGTAGATCTTGAGGTGCGCGACGAGGTCCCAGATCTCCTGCTCCGACAGCATGTCCGACCAGCCCGGCATGGCGGTGCCCGGCATGCCGTCGCGGATCATCCGGAACAGATCGTCGTCATTGGGGATGTCGTCGTCGAAGGCCGTGGTCTTGATCTTGTACAGGCCCAGGGTGAAGTCACGCGGCGGCGGGATCAGGTACTCCGCCGCCGGTCCCAGACCGTCGCCTTCCTCGCCGTGACAGCCCAGGCAGCGTTTCTCATAGATCTTTTCGCCATTCTCGGCATTGCCCGGCTTGGCCTGCACCGGTGCCGCCAGCCCGCAGACGACGACCAGGGCGGCCGCGAGGATCAGTTTCATCGCTACGCCCCGCATCACTCGTGCTCCCAACTACGCGGGGCGTGCCCGGTATAATCGTACAGGTACAGGATGACCTGCCAGGTCTCCTCCTCGCTGAGGAAATCCTGCCAGATCGGCATCGAGGAAATCCAAGGGGCGGCCTCCTTGGGCAGCCCCGGCCCGCCGGTGGCGATGCGCCAGAACAGATAGGATTCCTGCAATTGCGCGATGGTGCCGACGTCCTGGAAATTGGCCGGCACCGGGTTCAGGCCCTGGGCATAGGGTCCCCGGCCGTCCAACTTGTCGCCGTGGCAATACTGGCAGTTCTCGATGTAGACGGCCGCACCCGCGGCGACCATCTCGGCGAACGCCTCGGGATCCTCCTTCTGGAGTTTCCGGTAGGGGTTCTCCAGGGTCAGCAGGTTGAACCGCTTGTCGTAGGCCTTCACCGTCGACGGCGGCGCCGGATGAATGCTACGCAGTTCCAGCGGCGCCTCGGGCTTCGGCGTGCGGAGCTGATAGGTATAGAAGCCCAGGGCCAGCGGCAGCACCACGAAGACGACGTTGCGCAGCCACTTCCGCGATGGGTCCTCGACCAGCGCCTTGATCGGCGCCACCAGTTCCCGGGTGCCGTCCTCGGTGAAGGTGAAGGCCATGAAGGTGCCGGCCAGCACGAAGAACATGTACATGGTCATCAGGCTGGCCGGGATCAGTTGGCCCAGCAGAACGTCGAAGATCAGCCGCGTTACGGCGTAGACCACCACCGGCACCAGGACGAACTGCAGCAGCCTGGGTATTCTGAACGCTTTCACGACCCTATCCCCGTCACTTCAACGACGCCAGGTAGTCGAGCAGCAACTCCAACTCGCTGGCGTAGAGTTGGCTGCCATAATCGGGCGGCATCTGATCGGCTTCGTAGCCCTTGGCGATATCGGCGTTCGGGTCCAGGATCGAGCGCCGCAAATAGGCCCGATCGAACTTGCCGCCGATCAATGTCAAATCGGGGCCGACATCGCCCTCCTCGCCGGCCACTATGTGACAGGCGCCGCAGGTGAATTCGCTGACGATCTCCTCGGGGCTGGTCAGGGCGGTGCGCTGTTCCTCTTCATCCTCCTCGTCCGCCTCGTCGGCGTCGGTCGGGATTTCCACCGTAATCTCGGCGCCGCCGGACTCCTGGAGGTAGGCGATCACCGCCGCCATTTCCGCCTCGGACAGGCCGATCGATCCGGTCGAGACATCGGGCATCGGACTGACCGTGTCGTTGGTGCCCTTCTTGCCGAAGCCGACGACCACGTAGGCCGAGGGTTCGACCATGGATTCCATCAGGTAACCTTCCAGATCCTCGGCTTCGCCCTCGTACTTCTCGTCGGCCAGGCGCTGCTTGGTCAGTTCGACGACCTGTTCCAACAGCGGCGCGCGGCCGCCGACGGCGTTGTGGCACAAGGTGCAGGTACCCTTGCCGTTGACGATCCTTTCGCCCAGAGCGACGAAGCTCTCCATGGTCATCGCGCCCAGGTCCAGCTTCTCTTCCTTGGGCGGTGGTGCCGGAACGATTTCCGGGATGCCGTAGTTGGCGTACACGGCGAACAGGCTGATGGTCAGCAGGCTGAAGGCGACGACGATCAGGAAATTCTTCATGCCTGCTGCTCCTTCCAGTATCCGGAAGGTTCAGCCTTGCTGCCACTGACCTGGGCCAGCCAGAAGACGAAGATCACCATGGTCATGAAGATGACCGTGCCGACCGAAACCACGTTGGCCGCGTAGCCGAGCGTCGGGGTGAAGGCATCGGGCGAATTGTCGCGCATGATGTCGACCACGTGCCAATGCTGGCGGATGCCCGAACGGATGTAGCCCATCAACCCCATCAGCCAGGTGAAGGCCACGGCGAGCAGGAACAGGGCATATTGCGACCGGCCCGGTACCCGGCCCCAGTGCAGGGGGGCGACGTCCTTGGCGCCGCGATACATGAAGTAGTCGATCAGGGTGCTGATCACGATCACCACCAGGGTAGTCAGCACCTGCGGGATCGAGGCCGCCACCTTGTACACGGTGTTGGTGAAATAGCCGTGGTAGATGCCCAGGAAGAAGATATTGGCGATGCCGGTGGTGAACAGGGCGACTTGGATGGCGTTGCCCATTCTCACCCAGTTGGCGGTGGCGACCCGGTTGGCCCGGCGATAGATCAGGAAACTCAGGGCGGTGAACAGGATCATTACGTTCACCGCCGTGTTCTTGGCCGGCATGATGCCCAGGGGGCCAAGGTATTTGTGATACGGGCCGCCCAGCGCCTTCAGCTCCTCGTTGCTCAGCACCAGGGTGTGTGGCGTGAACCAGACCAGGAAGGCGCCGACCAGGACGATGGCGATGTACTTGATGTAGTGGTTGTAGCGCACCGCGCCGTCGCTGCGTCCCATGCCGCACCACAGGTAGTAGTTGGCCGACAGGAACAGGGTACCGATCAGCACCGCCTGGATGATGAACAGCCAGGCGAAGATGCCGCCCATCAGGGTGATGCCCATCTGTTGGCTGTAGGCATAGATCTCGGCCGACAGGTAATAGCCGGCGAAGGGCAACGGCAGCAGGGCGCAGATGGCGATGAAGTTGGCGTTGTAGCCCATCCAGTCGTAATGCGCCCGTTCCTCCGCCCGCCGGGCCGAGAGGAACTTGAAGGCGGCATAGGCGCCGACGACGGAGCCGCCATAGGCGATGTTGGCGACGAAGCGATGCAGGTTGATCGGGTTCCACAGGTAATTGTGCAGGGCGACCATGGTATCGCCCTGGAACACGCCGGCCGGATCGACGCCGGCCGGGCTCATCATGAAGGTCAGCCAGCCGTTCGCCAGGAACATCAACAAGGTGCCGACGCCGTTCAGCAGCAGGCCCAGGGACAGATGCAGCCACTTCTTGAACGGCCCCTGCAGCCAGTGCCAACCGTAGTAGTAGATGTACAGACAGGCGCTCTCGGCGAAGAAGATGAGCGCGTAGTAGAACATCGTCTCCTTGAAGATCGTCGACAGGTACAGGAACAGATCGGGATAGAAGACCAACAAGCTGAAGGCCAGCAGGCCGCCCAGGATCGCCGTCAGCGAATAGGCGGTGATCGATACCTTGATGAATTCGTAGGCCATGTCGTCGTAGCGCTTTTCGCGCGTGGCCATGCCGATCGCCTCGATGATGAAGACGAAAATCGGCACCGCCAGGACGAAGGCGGCGAACCAAAGGTGCAACTGCGCCACCAGCCAGACCACCACCCGGCTGTTGACGCCGGCGATCTGCGGGTAGTCGGCGGCGGTCGTTTTCGGCGCCGGGGCATATGGCGATTCCGCCGCGCCGTTGGCCTCGGCCGCGCCGTCGGACTCGGTTGCGGCATCAGTGGTCGTTTCGTCGGCCGCCAGGGCGCTTTGCCAATCCAACTGCCCAAGGTCGATCGGCAGCAACCAAAGGATCGCGCCGAACAGCAACAGCAGGCCGGCCCAGGTGACATAACGGCTACGCCTGGTCATCGCTCCCGATACTCCGGATACGCACTCAGCCATGGAAGAACAGGCCCAGGCCCTGGAGGTTCATGATCAACAGATCAAGGCCAAGAAATCCGACGGTAAACACCGCCAGGGCGATGACAAACGGCAGCAGATAGTCCTTCAACTCGACCCCTCCTCGTCAGGCCGGGAGCCCGCCGGCCTCTACAAAAACCACCAAAAGAACGCCAGCACACAGATCGCCGTCACCGTGAACACGGCGGGACCGGCCCAGGCCAGCAGGTTCGGTGTTTGCTTGTCGTTGTTGCTCATGGCAGCCTCGTCAACGCGCGATTGACACGGGACGTTGGCCCTGGCTAGGTTGCCGGCCGATGAAGCTGGGCAGAAAACTCAACATCGCGGATGGCGTCATTTTCATGGGCGCGGCGATCAACGTCGTGGTCATTGTCCTGATCGTCTATTACTTCGTGCTCTAGCAATGCCGGCGGCCACCGCCGCTAGCCCTGTTTGCCCTTGCACTGACACAATTTGCGCAGATGCCCGACCAGGGCATCGACCTCGGCGTCCGTCAGGGTCTTGCTCCAGGGCGGCATCATCGGCGATTTGCTTGCCGCCGGCCCGCCGTCCATCACCACGTTCTTCATGTCGGCGTCCGTCAGCTTGTTCATCTCGGCCGCACTGGTGAAGTTGCGGGGGCTGACCGGGAAGTCCTTGGTCACGTTGGGGCCGTCGCCCTTGCCGGTCAGGCCATGGCATTGGGCGCAATAGAATTTGTACATCACCTCGGCATCCTCGGCCTCGGCCGGCGCCGCTGTGGCGAACGCGGCACCGATGAGGGCCGCGGCGATCATGGTTTTCTTCAACATCTTTTGCATCTCCCGCCCCGGCTATTTCTTGAAGTTCGCGACGTACGAAGTCACGTTCTTCATGTCCTTGTCGCTCAACAAGCCGACGAACACCGGCATCATCTTCACCGGTTTGAACACCTTGGGTTGTTGCAGATAGGCGTAAATCCAGTCGCTGTTGAGCCGTTTGCCGGCGCCGACCAGGGTCGGCCCCATGAGGCCGCCGCTGATCTTGCCCTTGCGGCCGGGATACTGATGGCAGCCGCTGCACGGCATCTTCTTGGTGAAGATCAACCGGCCCTTCGGGTTCCTCTTGGCCTTGATCTTGACCGGCTTGACCGCATCGGAGGTCAGGCTCATCAGGAAGTCGGTGACCGCGCCGGCGTCGGCCTTGGCCAACTTGGGATGGTCGGCCGGATTCTTCTCGGTCATCGAATTGAACTTCAGGGGCCGGATCGGCTTCGGATCCTGCAACCAACCGGCCAGCCATTCCTTCTGGAACTTGCTGCCGGCATACCACAATTCCGGTCCCTTCTTGGCCAGCTGATCGGCGATGGTCTTTTCTCGCGCCGGCCCCTTGGTGTAGTGGCAATCGGTGCATTTGCCGTCGTTGAAGATCTTCTCCCCCGCCGCCGGATCGGCTTGGGCGGAGAAAGTTGGCAAGGCAAGAAAGGCCAATGCCATGCCAAGGCGCAACGCTGCTTTCATTTTGTTTCCTCTTCTTCGTGACCGCCGGCGGCCCCGCTGACGGCGCCTTCAGGCGTTGGTTGACGCACCGGTGCCCACCTGGCTGTTTCGGGCGACCCGAACCAGCCAAAGACCAAACCCCCCCATGATCAGGATTGATGCAACGACGTAGATATATACGCTGACTGGCGTGGGCGCCACAATGAAAACGTAGTACCAGGTGGACAGGCTCATTATCCGGCCGTGTTCGCCGTTCGAGCCGTCCCAGGCGTTGACCGCCAGGGGAATGAACTTGCCAGGCACGAACTGAACGTCGTTCTTGTCCTCGGTCGTCAGGGCACGTTTCATCACCACGGTCCAGCGACCGTCGGCCCAGACCGCCTTGCCCTCGACCCCTTGCTGGTCGTCGGCCTGGGCCTTGGGCGGCTGCCGCCAGCCGCGGGCGACGGCCTCGACCACGGACCGCTCGCCGGCCTCCTCCCGATCGGCCATCCAGTGCCAAAGCTGCACCGCGGCGGAGGAACTGCCGCGCAGGAAATGCGGCTTCTCGGAGCCCGAGATCGGCTTGGCGGAGAATTGCAGGGCGATGGAATCCCGGAAGGTCTCGAGCGCCCGGGGCACCTGATCGTTGGCCTCGACATAGGAATTGAAGATCCCGACCTTGGTCAGTTCGGACGCGTTCAGTTCCTGGTCCTCGTCGTGACTGGCATCCTTGAAGGGATCGTCCCAACTGATCCGGATGGCGATCTCCCTATCGTTGGCCACGGCCTTCAGGGTGACCATTTCGATCGACGGGTTCTGCCAGCGCGGCGGCGCCACCACCTGGCCGGCCAAGCGCACGTCCATCGGCTGGGCCTGCTCCCAAACGCCGTCATCCGGCGTTCCCGGCACCTCGCCGTCGACCGGCAACACCGCCAGCACCTGATGTTCGGTCAATTTGTGCTGCAGGGATTTGATGAAATTGGCCAGGGCCCAGCGTTCGTCCTCGTTCAGGGCCTTGACGAAGGACGGCATCGGCGTGCCGCTGATACCGGTCGAGAAACGCATGTAAATGTCCTCGGCCTCCGAACCGCCCTTGATCTTCCAGGGGTGGGTGACGTTGCGGATACGGATCGGGAAGCCCCAATCGTCCTTGCGGTCGAAAGACTTCTGGCCGTTGCCGCGGCCCTCTTTGCCATGACATTCCCAGCACTTGGCGCGCAGGAATATCTCCTTGCCCTTGGCCACCAGCTCCGGGCTGAAGGCCGGGCGATTGGCCGGCAGGGCAACCACCTTGCCGGTTTTCACCGGGTCCAGTTCCTCGTCCTCGAACTCCGGCGCGAAGGTCTTGATATAGGCGATCACCGCCCAGCGCTGCCTCTCGTCCAGGCCGTTCTTGATCAGGTCGCCGTCGAAGGCCTGCATGCCGGTGCCCGGCAGGCCCCGGCTGACGGTGCGGAACAGGTCTGAATCCTGGGGCAACTCGCCGCTTTGGGTGGTGCGAAACTTGAAGGTGCCCAAGGTGAAATCCCTGGGCCGCGGATCGAGATACTTGGCCGCCGGCCCCTCGCCGTCGCCCAGCAGGCCATGGCAGAAGCTGCAGCGCCGGTAGTAGATTTCCTCACCCTCGGCGAGGAAAGCGTCGGTAACCTCCGGCATCGGCGCGTCGGCCACCGGCTTGGCGGCCGCCGGTACGGCGCCCAGCGGCGATAGCAGCGCCGCCAGCATGGCGATCACGAGGAACCGGTCGTGGACCATTCCGTGCTTCCTGTCCCGCCTCATCAGTGCGACTCCGGAATGCGCGGCGTCTTTTCGGCCAGGTCGTACTCCGCCAGGATGATCTTCCAGCGTTCCTCCTCGGTCAGGCTGACCTTCCATTCGGGCATGGCGGAATCCCAGGGCGTCGCCTCGGTCGGCAGGCCGGGGCCGCCGTTCCTCACCCGCCAGAAGGTATAGCCCTCGACGATGGTCTCGATGGTGCCGTTGTCGGTGAAGTTGATCGGCCGCAGCTTGAAGCCGTCCGCCATCGGGCCGTCGCCGGCGACGCTGTCGCCGTGGCAGGGCCGGCAGTTCATGGCGTAAAGCGCCCGGCCCTCGAACAGGTTCTTCTCCAGCAACGCCGCCTTGGCGGTCGCCAGCTTGACGTCGCCGTCCTCCAGTTCGGCCAGGAACTTCTTCCACGGCGCCGTCGGGATGAAAGCCAGGGGGTTGTCGGCGTCGCCTTCTTCCTGCCAGCGTTCGATATCCTCCTGCACCTGCTCGATCCAGGCGATCTCCTCGGCCTCGGCCTGTTCGATGAAGGCCGTGACCTCGGCCTCGCCCGGATTGGCGAAGGGGTTCTTCAATTCCTCGAACTTCTTCGGGAAGTTGGAAGACGGATGCTGAATGCGCAGGGACGAGGGCAATTCGATTTTCGGCACCGTCAGGTCATAGACCTGCCAGCCGGCCAGCAGCGGCACCACGATCAGCACCGCCGCCCGCGCCGTCTTGCTGTATTCGCCGCGCAGGAGCTTGCGGATCGGTCGCACGAACTCCTCCATCCCCTCGTCCGAGAACGTGGTGATGAGGAACAGCGCGATGGTCACCAGCACCATGTAGAAGAAGATCAAGGTGCCCGGCACCGGCAGCGGGAACGGCAGGTCGGTGACCTCGCGCGACACGGCCGGAATGCCCCATTTGATCAGGGCATAAAGCAACACGAAGGTGATGATGACGGACCAGAAGCGGCCAATTCTGAGCATGCCCATTACCGATCGCCCCTCACTGGCCCTTTTGCAGCATCATGAAGGACAGCACGTCCTGGTAGTCCTTCACCGTCATCGCCTCGGACAGATCGTCCGGCATCAGGCTCTGGGTGCTGTCTTGGGTGATTTCCTTGATCTCGGCCTTGGCCACCGTCACCACCTCGCCGTTGGCCTTGGTGATGTCGACCTCGCCGCCTTCGTCGCGGCTCTTCAGGCCGACCACCTTGCGGCCCTCCTTGTCGACCAGCACGAAGGTCTCAAAACCCTTGGTGATCTTTTTGCCGGGCTGCAGGATCGATTCGGCGATGAACTTCAGGCCCTTCTTGGCGGTGGCCGAAAGATCGGGGCCGATTTCACCACCCTCGCCGCCCTCGCCGGCCACCACGTGACAGTCGAGGCAATTGTCCTCGAACACCAATTGGCCGGCGACCGGATCGCCGCCGCCGGCGGCCGCCGCGGCCGCGATCTTGCCGTAGAAGCCCGCCGTCAGTTCGCCGGGCTCGGTGTCGATGGCGGCCATGTCCAGATCGCCGCCCAACGACATCATGTAGGCGACCACGGCCTTGATCTCGTTCAGGTTCAGCGAGATCGGCGGGGCGTAGACCACGGCCATCTCGTTCTTGTAGCCCTTGACGACATAGGCGCCGGGATCGGACAGGCTTTCGACGATATAATCGACGGCGGTGAATTCCTCGCCGGTCTTTTCCGCGCGTTCCTTGGCCCGTTCCGCCGCCCGGGCGCCCATCGGCAGCGGGAACTTTTCGCCGAACTGGCCGTGGTTGGGGCCACGCACGGCGCTGCCCTGGCCGCCGACGCTATGACAGGTGAAACAGCGGCCCTTGCCCCAATAGATCGCCTCGCCGCCTTCCGGGCTGACATCGACCGCGGCAGAAGCGGTGCGCTCGCCGCCGGTCAGCTCGGTGATCGAATAGCCGATCCACAGGTAGATGCCCAACACCACCAAAAGGAACACCGTGACCTTGACCATCGTGTTCGTCATCGGCGCCCCTCCGCCCCCCGCCTGTCACATTGCCGCGTCATCAGTCGTCGTCTTTCTTGTTGGCGGTCAGTCCGCCCAACCAGAACATGAAGGCGCAGCCGGCCATGAACAGCAGGACCGCGCCGCCAACCTGTTGGGTCATGGTGAAGTTGCTGGGCGTGAAGCCCCATTCGGAGGTGTCGCGCATCACCCCGAAGATGTGCCAATCACCCCGCAGGCCCGAGCGGATGAAACCCATCAGGCCCATGTTCATGGTGATCACGAAGGTCAGCAGCAACAGGGCGTATTGGCTGCGCACCGACATCCGGCCCCAGTTCAGGGTGCCGATCTCCTTGGCCCCCCGGAACAGGAAGATATCGATCGCGGTGACGCTGATCAGACAGGCGAGGAGTTGCAGGAATTGCGCCACCGCCACGTTGCGCAATACCGGCGAGGCTTTTTCCATCACCACGAAGCCGTACACGCCCAGGAAGATGGTGACGTTGAAGGCGGTCACGGCCAGGATCAGCCATTGCCCCCATTTGCCCTTGTCAAACAATGCCATGACCACGGCCAGGGCGATCACCGCGCCGTCGAACACCAGCATCCAGCCCAGGGTGCGCATGTACTCGGCCCGGTCGGCCGGCAGGTCCAGCTCCGCCGGGTCCATGTTCAGCATGGTGATGGCGTATTGCCCGACCATGGCGATGGCCGCCAGGCCGGCCAAAGGGATGATGATGCGGGGCAGTTGCCCCTGCCCCCGGATCGACGCCACGTCGACCTTGTTGCCGCGACGGTAAAGCAGGAAGCTGAAAAAGGTCGACAGGATGATCAGGTTGACGACGGCGTTCTTGGCCGGCATCAGGCCGAGGAATTTCAGCATCGGATGGTACTGGCTGCCGCCCATCCGCCCGACCTCGCCGGACGTCAGCGGCAGGTTGTGCGGCGTCAGCCAGATGGCGAAGGAGACGATCAGGGCGAACAGGATGTACTTGATCAGCTTGTAGTAGCGCTCGGCCCCGGGGATCCGGGTCATGCCGCTCCACAGGTAGTAGTTGGAGAGGATGAACAGCGAGCCGACCAGCATGGCCTGGATGATGAAGGTCCAGGAGAAGTCGCCGCCCATCATGTTGTTGCCCATCACGGCCGAGGTCGAATAGACCTCGCGGCCCAGGTAATAGCCGGCGAACGGCAATGGGATCAGGGCGCTGATGGCGACGAAGTTGGCGATGTAACCCATCCAATCGTAGTGCGCCTTGTCCTCGGCGGTCTTGGCGCCGATGAACTTGACGGCCGCGTAGGAGCCCGCGACCAGGCCGCCGAAGGCCAGGTTGCCCAACATCCGGTGGATCGCCACCGGCGTCGCCAGGACGTTTTCGAAGGCCTGCCAGGTGCTGCCGGTGACCACCCCTTCGGCATCGACGCCGGCCGGGCTCATCATGAAGCCGGCCCAACTGTTGGCGGCCTGCATGATGGCGGTGCCCACGACGTTCAGCATGATGCCGATGAAGATGTGGCTGGACTTCCGATCCTTGATCAACAGGAAGCCGATGCCGGTGGGCAGGATATAGAGCAGGATGATGAACCAGCGAGTGTCGGTGCGCATCTCCGGCCCGACGGCACCGATGGTGAAGGCGATGCCGAACAGTAGCACCAGGACGCCCAGGGCCCGGCAGACCCAGATCACGGTGCTGTTGTAGGGGTTGGTGCCCTTGAGCCAGTTCCAGCCGTAGTAGTAGAGGTAAAGGGCGAAGGTCTCGCCGAAGAACAGCAGGGCGTAGATGAAAAAGACGTCCTTGAAGACGCCCGCCATGTAGCCCATGAAGGTCGGGTACAGGGTAAACAGCGCGAAGGCCAGCAGCCCGCCTAGCGCCGCCGTGGTGGCGTAGGCGACGCTCAACAGCGAGGTGAACTCGTAGGCCAGCTTGTCGAAACGCTCGTCGCCGTTGCGCCAGCCGACGATTTCGATGATCACCGCGAACAGCGGCACGCCGAGGACGAAGGCGCCGAAGAACAGGTGCATCTGCGCCAGGAACCACACCACCCGGCGGGAATCGAGGCCAAGGACCTGCCGGTATTCGTTGGCCTCGAGGGCGAAGGCCTGAGAGGTTAGGAGCAGCACCGCCAGGCCGGCGAGCAACGCCAGCCCCGGTTTGCCGACCCTGCTCGCTAGCTGCTTCACGATCTTCTCCCGCCTAGCCATGGGTTCCCGACGTCGGCGCCAGCGGCGGCTACTTGGCCGAGAAGCTGAAGTTGGCTTCGACCTTGCCGCCGGCGTCGACCTTGATCTTGGTCTTCTTGATGCCCAGGCGTGGGTGCCAGGCCTTCAGCTTGTATTTGCCCGGCGGCACGTCGCCGATGCTGTAGCTGCCGTCGTCGTTGACCACCACGGCATAGGGATGTTTCGGCGCCATCATGAAGCCGAACATGAAGTTGTGCGCTTCGCAGTTGATGCCGATATAGGACGAGCGCCGGGGTTTGATGCTCTGTTCGATATCACCCGGATCGGGCTGGCCGAAATTGAACATGGTGCGCTTCACCACCCGGCCTTTTTCGACGCCGATCATCTCGCGGGTGTTGATGTTATGCAGTACGCCCTTGTCGCTGTTGCGCACGGTCACCGGGCCGGGCTTGATCACCTGGGCCCAGGGCAGGAAGCGGCAGCCTTTCTGAGTGATGAGGTAGTTGCCGCCCTCGGGCGCCGGCCACTTCTTGCCGGCCTTGATCTTGTCCAGGAACACGAAGGCGCCGCGCAGGGCGCCGTCCTTGACGTCGACCCAGACGATCTCGCGCTCGCCGGTGCCGCAGACTTCCGGATTCTTGGTGATCAGGATGCCTTCCTTGGCATCGTCCGGCAGCGCCCCCTCGAAGGAGATCTTGCCGCTTATGACGCCGCCGTCGGTGACGTCGATTTCCTTGTATTTCTTCTTCGCCGCCATGGCCCCGCCCGGCAGCGCCAGGGCGACCGCCAGGGTCAGGCCGACCATTGTGTTCGAGAGTCTCATTGTCCTCTACCCCTTTTCGATAACCGTGATCACGCGGCCGGCGGGATCAGCTTGCCGTCCGCCGTGCCGTTCAATTCCTCCAGTACCTCGATCGGTACCGCCCAAACACGGCGCCTCTGGTCGTCGCGCAGCACCGCCAGCATACGGGCGTTGGCCCGCGACAAATCGAGCGATCGCAACAACGCCCCCGCCTGCCGACGATGATAGCCCTCTTCGGCGAAGGCGAAATCGACCAGTCGATCAAGGGCATCGGTCCGGCCCGAGCCGGCCAGCGCCTTG
>JASLMH010000035.1 GCA_030746635.1 Alphaproteobacteria bacterium
CCACTGAGGGGCATGCCCCTCAGTGGGGGACAAAGCGCAAACTCCAAAAGAATTTCCAGACGTCAGGTTACACAAGCGTTTGGCGACCACGGCATCGGCGCAATCTGGTGATGCCGAATTGCAGCGGAAATTCGAGTCGGCGTTCCAGGACATGCTCCAGGACCCGGCCAATCTCGACAAGACCTTCTACTATGCCGAATTGGCGATCCGGGTCGGCGATTACGAGGCGGCGATCAGCGCCCTCGAACGCATGCTGCTCTACAACCCGGATTTGCCGCGGGTACGGCTGGAGCTGGGCGTGCTGTATTTCCGCCTGGGCTCCTTCGCCATCGCGCGAACCTATCTGACCCGCGCGGTGGCGGGCGAGAACGTGCCGGACGACGTTCGTGCCCGCGTCGCGGTGTTCATGGACGAGATCGACAAGCGGCTGTCTAATCATCGTTTCGCCGGTTCCGTGTATGGCGGCCTGCGCTATCAGACCAACGCGAACGCCGGTCCGGAAAGGCCGGCGATCAGTCTGCTCGGCCTGCCGGCGATCTTGGGCGGCCAGTTCACCAAGAAGACCGATTGGAACGCCTTCGTCTCGAGCAATCTCCGTTATAGCTACGACCCGCAACTGCACAGCGGCGAGGTGTTGGAGACCGAACTGCTGCTGTATGGATCGCGGCAGGCTCACGAAAAACAACTGGACCTGCTGTTCGCCGAGATCACCGTGGGACCGCGCGGTCAGTTTCTGCGCGAGTACGTCGACAGCGCATCCTGGCGCCCCTACCTGGTCGGCAGCCACGTGGTCCTGGACAAATCCCCCTACTTCAACACCTATGGCGCCGGCGTAAGCTTGGACAAGCAATTCACCGCCGCCACCAACGGCGAGTTGGAAGTGTCCGCGGTGCGCAAGAAATACCGCGCCGACGTCGGCCGGCCCACCGCCCGCAACCAGGACAGCTACGAACGCGAAGTCGAGGCCAACGTCCGGCATCAGATCGCCGACAATGTCATGCTGACCGGCACCGCCGGCGTGACCTCGCTGTCGGCGGATGTCAGTCTGCATTCCAACGTCGAGTTCAAGTTCGGCATCGGCGGCATGGTTTCCCACCCAGCACCGTTCGAGTTGACGGCCAGGCCATGGACGACGGCGCTGAATGGCAGCTATCTCTATAGCCGCTACCATGCCCCCGATCCGGCGGTGGACCCGGCCAGGAAGCGGGCCGACCGGGAACACCGGGTCAGCCTGCTGACCTCGGTGCCGATCACCCGTGACGTTTCGATCACCGGCACCTTGCAGCGCACCGTGGTGAACTCGACGTTCCTCAACTTCACCTACAACAACTGGACCGCCTCGCTCGGCGCCGCCTTGAGCTTTTAGAGCGTACCTAGAATACCCTGGATACGCTCTAAGCCAGCGTCTTCTCCGCCATCACGCGTAGCCCCTCGACGATCTGTTTTGCAACGTCCGGGCCGGTCCCCTTGACCTTCCGGGTCACCACCGTCTGGATCGCCCGCAGGTGGGTCTCGATCGCCTGTTTCTCGGCCTCGCCGACCTGGTCCATCGGCGCCAGCAGTTCACACAGCAGCCGGCCGATTTCGGACACCAGCGGATAGCCGAAGGTGCCTGCCTCGCCCCTGATTTCATGCACCCGATCATGCAGTTGGTCGAGGTCAAGGCGGCCTTCCGCCTGCATCGTCTCGAACTCGTCGAGCAGTTCCTCGAGTTCGGATTCGAGGCGCCCGTCGTAACTGGCCTTGACCTGTTCGACGACCGCCTCGGCCCGTTCCAGGGCGGCGCGATCGATGCCCTGACCGGGCCCGACCTTGGCCGCCAGCTTGTTGGGGATTTCGATGACTTCGCAATCGCCGGGTTTGCCGGGTGGCGTGTTGTCGATCGGCGGTCGGGCCCTGGGCATGCTCGCGGTTCCTTTTCCTATCCGCGCCGGCGTCGGCGGCCCACTACAGCGATTCCAGCAGGCGGTCGATTTCCTGCGCCTGCACCGATGCGCCCTCTACGCTTTGAGCGGCCTGGCGGCGTTCCGGACCCAGATAGTCCTGCCAGTTGGTGCGCCGGCGACAGGGGCCGAAATAGGACTTCGTACGGACGAACGGACGCGGCTTTTCGATTACCGCAAGGATTCGGTCGTACAGGGTGCGGGCCGATATGGGCTTCGCCAGCAACTCGTTTACGCCGGTGTCACGGGCCGCGAGGATCCGCCATCTCTCCGTGTGGCCGGTCATCAGGATGACCGGTATGTAAGCGTCGGGACTTTCCTCCGAATTGCGAACGAATTTGGTCAGATCCATGCCGTCGACCGGTTCCATCATCCAATCGGAAACGATGATGTCGGGTGTGAATTGCTGCAGCATCTCGATCGCTTGCTGTCCGTTGGCGCAGTCGCGAACGGTTTCGAAGCCGAGCGCCCGCAGCATCGCGCGCACCAGCGCGCGCATGTTCAGGTTGTCCTCGACCAGAAGGATCTGCAGATTCTCAAGGTTGTACGACATTCAATTGTCGGCCTTGGCCCCGCTCCTCGACGTCCGGCGCCGCTGCTCAAGGGTATTCGGGCGCCACGAGGGGATGGTAGGTCGTTTTCGGTAAAGAAGGGGTTAAGTCGGCGGCAATCCGCTGTCTCCGGTTCGTGCGGCAAGGCTGCCGATCGGGATGATCCGGCCGATCTGTCGCGCCGCCGGTGAGGCCGGCCTATAGTCGAGGCCATGGACGCGGGTCCGCATAGGGGCGATCTGCCGGAGGTGGTTGGCGCCTGGTTCGCCGGGCGGGGTTGGCGGCCGCGGCCGCACCAATTGGCGATGCTGGCCAAGGCCCGAGCCGGCAACTCGGTGTTGCTGACGGCGCCGACCGGCGGCGGCAAGACCCTGGCGGGATTTCTGCCGGCGCTTCGCGAACTGATCGAGGCCGGAACGAAACGCCCCGGCGGGCTGCACACCCTCTACCTGTCGCCGCTCAAGGCCTTGGCCGTGGACGTGCGCCGCAATCTGGAACAGCCGATCGCCGAGATGGCGCTGCCGATCCGGGCCGAAAGCCGTACCGGCGACACGCCGCAGTCGCGCCGCCAAAGGCAGCGGCGGCATCCGCCCGACCTTCTCCTGACCACGCCGGAGCAGTTGGCCCTGCTGCTGTCCTATGTCGATGCCCCTCGCTATTTCCGTGATCTGCGTTTCGTCGTGGTTGATGAATTGCACGCGCTGGCCGGCAGCAAGCGGGGCGATCTGCTGGCCCTCGGCCTAGCGCGTCTCTCGGCGCTGGCGCCGACCGCTTGCCGTATCGGCCTGTCGGCGACGGTGGCCGATCGGGCCGAATTGGCGGACTTCCTGGCTGGCGGCGGCTCGGTCGATGTCGTCGATGGCGGCCCCGGACCGCGGCCGGAGATCGAGGTGCTGACGGCCTCGGCCCGCGTGCCGTGGGCCGGCCACATGACCTTGCACGCCCTGGCCGATGTCTATCGGGCCATCCGGGCCAACGGCACCTCGCTGGTCTTCGTCAACACCCGGGCCCAGGCCGAGGTGGTGTTTCAGCATCTCTGGCGGCTGAACGACGACAACCTGGCGATCGCCCTGCACCACGGCTCGTTGTCGGTGGAACAGCGGCGCAAGGTCGAGGCGGCGATGGTGCGGGGCGATCTGCGTGCCGTGGTCTGTACCTCGACCCTCGACCTCGGCATCGACTGGGGGGCGGTGGATCTGGTGATCCAGGTCGGCGCGCCGAAGGGCCTGAGTCGCCTGGTGCAGCGCATCGGCCGGGCCAACCACCGCCTGGACGAGCCCAGCCGTGCCTTGCTGGTGCCTTCCAACCGGTTCGAGGTGCTGGAATGCCGGGCCGCCGCGGATGCCGTCGTCGAAGGCGAACTCGACGGCGATGGGCCGCGCCGCGGCGGCCTGGATGTCTTGGCCCAGCACATTCTCGGCATGGCGGTCTCGCAAGCCTTCGACGCCGATGAACTATTCGCCGAGGTCGGTCGGGCCCGGCCCTACCGCGAACTGGATCGCCAGACCTTCGATGCGGTGCTCGACTTCGTCGCCACCGGCGGCTACGCCTTGCGGCGTTACGAACGCTATCGCCGCTTGCGCCGGGACGACGCCGGCCGCTTCCGCGTCGCCGGCCCCTGGGTGGCGCGGCAATACCGGTTGAACGTCGGCACCATCGTGCAGGAGCCGATGATCCGGGTCCGCCTGCTTCGCGGCCGGGTGTTGGGCCAGATCGAGGAATGGTTCATCGACCAACTGGTGGTCGGCGACACCTTTGCCTTCGCCGGCGAGATCCTGCGCTTCGAGGGAATGCGCGAGACGGTCGCCACGGTCAGCCGCGCCGCCGGGGTCGAGGCCAAGGTGCCCTCCTACTATGGCGGCAAATTTCCGCTTTCGACCTATCTGGCGGAGCGCGTGCGGGCAGTGTTGGTGGACGAGGAGGCACAGGCGCGGCTGCCGGGCCAGGTCCGCGACTGGTTGGCGATGCAGCGTCGGCGCTCGGTATTGCCGCGGCCCGGGGAGCTGCTGGTCGAGGGTTTTCCACGCGGCGGCAAGCACTACCTGGTGTGCTACCCGTTCGAAGGGCGGCTGGCCCACCAGACCCTGGGCATGTTGCTGACCCGGCGCATGGAACGGGCCGGGTTGCGGCCGTTCGGCTTCGTCGCCTCGGAATATGCCCTGGCGGTTTGGAGCCTGCGGGAGGCGACCGAACTGCCTGCCCTGTTCGACGAAGACATGCTGGGCGACGATCTGGAGGCATGGCTGGACGAATCGAACCTGATGAAACGGACTTTCCGCAACGTCGCGATCATCGCCGGCCTGATCGATCGGCGTCATCCCGGCCAGGAGAAGACCGGCCGACAGGTCACCTTCTCGTCGGATCTGATCTATGACGTGCTGCGCCGCCACGAGCCCGAACATATCCTGCTGCGGGCGACCAGGGCGGATGCCGCCACCGGTTTGCTGGATATCGCCCGCCTGGGCCAGATGCTGCGGCGGGTGCGGGGCCGAATCACCCATCGCCGGCTGGATCGGGTCTCGCCGTTGGCGGTGCCGTTGATGCTGGAGATCGGCCGCGAGGCCGTCCATGGCGACAGCATGGAGGAATTGCTCAGCGAATCCGCCGAGGCGCTGATCGAAGAGGCGACCCGATTGCTATGACCGGCAACCGGCGAGTCCACGCCGTGGGGAAAATGCGCTAGAAGCCGGTCATGCTGATCAACGGCGCACGAATGTTGCTGCATGCCACGGGGGCGATGTTCTGGCCCGCGCAGGCACTATTGGTGGTCGCCGATTTGCATCTGGAAAAGGGCTCCGCCTATGCCGCCCGGGGCCGGTTCCTGCCCCCTTATGACACCGCCCAAACCCTGCGCCGGCTGACCCGGGCGATCGACGAATTGGATCCGGCGATGGTGGTCTGCCTGGGAGACTCCTTCCACGACGCCGAAGCGGGCGGGCGGATCGGTTCGTCCGACATCGCCACCATCGCAGATTTGGCCCGGGGCCGGCGCTGGTTCTGGGTGGCCGGCAACCATGATCCGGAACCGCCGCCGGGCCTGGCGGGCGAGGCCGTCGACGAAGTGCGGTTGGAGCAGATCGTTCTGCGCCATCAGCCTACCGAGCGGCCGCCGGCCGGCGAGGTCGTTGGCCACCTGCACCCGAAAGCGGCGGTGCGTCTGCACGGCCGCCGACTGACCCGGCGTTGTTTCGTCGGCGATGGCTTGCGGGCGGTGCTGCCCGCCTTCGGCGCCTACGCCGGCGGTCTGGATGTCCTGGACCCGGCCTTCGCGCCGGTCTTTCCCGCTGCCTTCGACGCCTATTTGTTGGGTCGGGATGGGGTGCACCGCTATCCGTCGCGCCGGCTGGTGCCGGTCACCGCCGACGATTCGGTCCTGCACAAATTGGGAAACGCCGGCGAGACGGGTTAGGGTCAGCCGCCGAACAGCCGGCCGAGCAGGCCGCGCCGTTGCCGTTGCCGCTGCTGCTGCGGTGGCGGATCCATCGGGTCCATCCGCTCCAAGCGTTGCGCCAGTCGTTGCACGGTACGTTCCAACGGCGCCACCGCCAGGCTGGCCCGATCGGCCTTGGCCTGGGCGTCGCGCAGGCGCTCCTGCATCTGGCCGTCGATCTCGATATTGTCCAACGCGTCCAGCTTGGCCTCGACGTTCTTTTCCAATTCGCGAACGCTGTCCATCACCGGCGCGACGGTCTCCTCGGCGGCCCGGCGACCGGTCTCGCCGGCCTGCTCTTCCACCCGGTCGTTCTGTTCGCGAATATCCTTCGATAGGGTCTCGATCGCCTCGATCAAATCGGCCATCGGCAGGGCCGGCAATTGATTGCCGTTGTCGGCGATCGGCGCCCCGCCCTGCACCTCGTGCTTGGCCGCGTCCATGATCGCCCGGTTCAGCCATTCGCCGATGGTCAGGCCGGCGCGGCGGGCCGCCACCTTGGCCGCCTCGCGACATTCCGGGCGAATGCCCTTCACGCTCCAGGGAGTCTGCTGAACCATTTCTTCCGACGCACCGGCCAAAAAAGCCAAGGATTACCGAAAAAGTACGCCTGAATCCTACTATTTGCAATAATCACGAATTGGCCCCCGAGCATGGCGCCGGCCAATTCCGGGTGAGCCAAGATCTGGCAAAATTTCTTTAATAATTACAATTAGTTACCCGCGCACTACTGAATCGTGATGGCGCCTGGGTTTTTGACCGATCCGGTAAGACCTTGGAAAAACGCCGGTACTACGTCGCCCTACCGGGGGGTTTTCAGCGTTTTGCCTCGGCCTCGACGGCGGCGATCAACGCCTGGCTGATCCGGCCGTCCGCCGGTTGGCCAGTCGCCGATTGAAAGGCGCCGATGGCTTGCCGGGTGCGATCGCCGGGTACGCCGTCGGCCGGGCCGGCGTCGTAGCCAAGCCGGTTCAGCCAGCTTTGCAGTTGCCGAATGGCATCCCGGTCGGTGACCTCGGCCGTGGCGTTGGCGGTGCCGCCGGGCGGCGTCGGCGGTGCCGCCGGGACCGACCCCGGCCGCCGCAAACCTGGATCGTCGGTGGGTCGCCAGTCGTGCAGTTCGGCGTCCAGCGCCCGGCGTTCGGCCTGGGGTATCTTCGCCGCCAGGGTGTCGCGCAATCGGGCCGCTTCATCGTCGCCCTGGATCGCCGCCAGGCTGAGCCAGCGGTAGGCCTCCCTTGGGTCGGTGCTGACACCTTGGCCCTCGAGATACAACACACCCAGATTGTATTGCGAGTCCAGTTGCCCCTGGGCGGCGGCCCGTCGGAACCACTTGCTGGCCTGGTAGAAGTCGCGATCGGCGCCGTCGCCGGTGGCGTAGATCACGCCGAGGCGATATTGCGCCAGGGCATAGCCGTTCTCGGCCGCCTTGAAATACCAGAACAGGGCCTTTTTGTGATCGGTGGGCAGATCGCCGTTGGTGTCGTGCAGCACCGCCAAATTGTACTGCGCGTCCGGCAGTTCCTGACGGGCCGCCAACTCGTACCAGCGGGCGGCCTGCGCCGGGTCCTTCTCGACGCCCTGGCCCTTGGCGAACAGGTTGCCGAGGTTGTGTTGCGCCGCCGCCGAGCCGTCCGCCGCCGCCCGCCGGTAGCGCTCGATCGAGTCGTCGTCGTCGGCCTTGGGGGCGGTCGCCTTTTCCTCGCCGGTGTCGGCCGGTGGCGGTTTCTGTTCGGACTTCGGCGTGGCCTTGGCCGCCGCCTTGGGCGGTTCTTTCACCGGAGTTGGCGTCGGCGTCGGCGCCGGTTTCGGCTCGGTCGAGGCGGCCTTCGGCGGTCCGGCCGGGGCCGGCGGGGTTTCGGAACTTGTCGCCGCCGGGGGCTCGGTCGGGGCGGCCGGTTCCTCCGCCGTCAGGAAACGCCAGCCGAAATATCCGACCACGGCCAGGCCCAGGACACTGACGACCAGCTTGACGCCGATGCCTCGGCGCTCTTCCTCTTCGTAGTGTTCCACTGGTTCCGGCCGGGGCTGTTGCGGCCGCGGCATGGGCGCCTTGTCCAGGTCCTCGAGCAGCCCAACGCCGGTCTGCAACGTCTGTTCGACGGCCTCCAGGCGGTCGCTCAGGTCGCCGATGGTCCGGGAGTGATCGGCAATGGCCTGGGATTGCTTGGCGATCGCCTCGATTTGCCGCTCGGCCGCGGCGACCGCCGCCGTCGCCGCCTCTGCCGCCGCCGCCGCGTTTACCGCCGCGTCCGTATCAACGGCGGCCGTTACGGCCGCCGGCGCTTGCCCGTCCGAGGATTCGATCAATCGGGACAGCCAGGCGCCCAGGGTCATGTCCTCGCGATTGGCGGCGTCCTTCGCCAACTCGCGGGTTTCCGGTGGAATGCCCTTTATGCTCCAAGGCGTACCAGGTTTCGCCACGACCCATGCCCTCACCGCTGCCGACGAACAAGCGTACGGTGCCCCGCCGCGATGGTAAAGCCGCCTCGCCGCGGCGCGGTCTCGGCATTAGTCGCCGAGCATCTCCGCCGCCACTGCGGCGATGCGTTCCGGCGTGATGCGCAATTGGTCCTCCAGCGGCTTAGCATAGGAGATCGGTGTCCGGGGCGCGCCCAGGCGCCTCACCGGTGCCTTAAGGCTGTCCGAGAGGTCCTCCGCCACCGTCGCCGCCACTTCGGCGCCGAAGCCGCCGACCTGCACCGCCTCGTGGGTGACCAGCAACCGACCGGTCTTGACCACCGAGCCGAACACCGCTTCCTGATCCCAGGGCCAAAGGGTGCGCAGATCGATGACCTCCATGGCGATACCTTGGGCCGCCGCCAGTTCGGCGGCCTGTTCGGCCACGCCGACCATCTTCGACCAGGTGACGACGGTGATATCATCGCCCGCGCGGGCCAGCCGGGCCCGCCCCAGGGGTACCAATACGTCCTCGCCGTCGTCGGGCACCTCGCCTTCCAGGGCCCACAGATCCTTGTGCTCGATATAGATCACCGGATCGTCGCAGCGGACCGCCGCCTTCAGCAGGCCCAGATTGTCCGCCGGCGTGGCCGGCGCGGCGACCACCAGGCCGGGAATGTGGGTATACCAGGCCTCCAGCGACTGTGAATGCTGCGCCGCCGAGGACCGCCACATGCCGCTGGGCTGGCGGATCACCAGCGGCACCCGGGCCTGGCCGCCGAACATGAAGCGGGCCTTGGCCGCCTGGTTGACCATTTCATCCACCGCGCACAAGGCGAAATCGGCGAAACGCATTTCCACGATCGGCCGGGTGCCGACCAGGGCGGCGCCCACCGCCGCGCCCATGATCGTCGCCTCCGAGATCGGCGTGTCGGCGATGCGCGCGTCGCCGAATTCGTCGACCAGGCCACGGTATTGCCCGAACACGCCGCCCCGGCCCAGATCCTCGCCCAGGGCCCAGACCCTGTCGTCACGGCGCATCTCCTCCGCCACCGCCCGGGTGGCCGCCGCCAGGTAGCTCAAGCTGCTCATGGCAGCGCGCTCCAGACCGGCGCGCCGACGTCCTGGACGTCGGTAAAGGCCTGGATCAGGGCCGGGTGCGGTGCCGCGGTCGCCGCCGCGGCCACCGCCGCCATCTCCTCGGTGGCTTGCCGGCCGATTGTTTCAAGCTCGGCCGCCGCCAGACCCAGCCGCTGCAATTCCTCCTCGCAGCGGTTCATCGGATCTTCGGCCCATTGCAGACTGACTTCGTCCTCGTCCCGATAGGCGCCCGGATCGACCGAGGTATGACCCTTCAGGCGATAGGTCCGGGCGGTGACGAAGAACGGCCCGCCGCCGGCGCGGATGCGGCCGGTCAATTCGCCGGCCAGGCCGTCCACCGCGACGACGTCGTTGCCGTCCACTTCGAAGGCCTCGATGCCCAGGCTTTCGGCCCGCGCCGTCGCGCCGGGGCCGGCGGTGACGGCCTCCGTGCGGGTGGTCGAGGCATAGGAATTGTGCTCGCAGACGAACAGGATCGGCAGCGCGAAGATGCCGGCCCAGTTCAGGCCCTCCAGGAACGGGCCGCGGTTGATCGCGCCGTCGCCGAAGAAACAGACGACGACCCGGTCCTCGCCCAGCAACTTGGCGCCATGCGCCGCGCCGACGGCGATCGGAATGCCGGCCGCCACGACGCCGTTCGCGCCCAGCATGCCGACGTCGAAATCGGCGATATGCATCGAGCCGCCCTTGCCGCCGCAGGTGCCGCCCTCCTTGCCGAACAATTCCAGCATCATCGCGCCGGGGTCGGTGCCCTTGGCGATGCAATGGCCATGGCCGCGATGGGTGGTGGTGATCTGGTCGGTCGGCCGCAGATTGGCGCAGACCCCGGCGGCCACCGCTTCCTGGCCGATCGACAGGTGCACCGCGCCGCCGACCCGGCCGTCCAGCGAGGCGGCCTCGGCGGCCTCCTCGAAGGCGCGAATGCGGCGCATGGTTTTATAGAGACCGAGCAGACGGTCCGGATCGATGTTGTGACTGCGGTCGGGCACCTATGCTTACTCCTGATAGCCGGGGAACGCGATCAATTCGGCTCGGCGCACTTGTATCGGGTTTTTCGCTTCTATAGAAGGCGGCAGATGGAACCGAGAATCGTCACCGCGCCCACCGTCACCAAACTGACCGAGGAACATGCCGGCAACGTGCTGGTCGGCGGCAGTCATGGCGGGGTCTACGCCGGTTATCTGGCCGCCAAGGCCGGCGCCCTGGCGATTATCCTCAACGACGCCGGCGGCGGTCTGGACGACGCCGGCTTCGGCTCCTTGCCCTACCTGGATGACCTGGGCATACCGGCGGCCACCGTGGCCCATGACAGCGCCCGCATCGGCGACGGCGACGACATGGCCAAGCGCGGCCTGATCAGCCGCGTCAACAGGGCCGCCGCCGCGCTGGGCTGTGCCGCCGGCCAGAGTACAGAGGCCTGTGCCGAGGCCATGCGGGCGGCGACGCCGACGGCAGGCGAGGCCCCGGTCTACGAGGAATCCCGCTTCCTGTTCAGCGAACCGGATCAAGGGCCGGCCATCTGGGGTATCGATTCCGCCTCGCTGCTGCGGCCGGAAGACGCCGGCCAGGTGGTGCTGACCGCCAGCCATGGCGCCCTGCTGGCCGGCGAAGCCGCCTCGGCCATCAAGTACGACGTGCTGGCCTGTGCCTTCAACGATGCCGGGGTCGGCTGCGACGGCATCGGCATCAGCCGTCTGCCGGCGCTCGACGATCGCGGCATCGCCGCCGTCACGGCGGACTGCCAAACGGCGCGGATCGGCGACGTCCGTTCCATGTGGCGGACCGGCAAGATCAGCCATGCCAACCAAGCGGCATCCGCCCTGGGCGTCGGGCCGGGTGACGACATCCAATCCTTCGCCGAGCGAGCCCGCCTCTCAGGAGTTGAGTGATGAATGACACGGTGCGCAGCAACCGGCCGATCAGGACCCTATCGGGCGGCCGGGCCCTGGCCGAGATGTTGCGGCGGCACGACGCCGCGCCGATCTTCGGCATGGGCGGCTTTCAACTGCTGCCCTTCTATGACGCCGTTCGTGAGGCCGGGCTGAGCCATACCCTGATTAACGACGAACGCTGCGGCGCCTTCGCCGCCGATGCCTTCGCCCGGGTCTCCGGCCGGCCGGGAGTCTGCGATGCCACCCTGGGGCCGGGCGCCACCAACCTGACCACCGGCCTGGTCGAAAGCCTGAACGCCGGGGTGCCCTTGATCGCCATCGCTGGCGACACCAACCGGGACCACAGTTGGAAGAACATGACCCAGGAGGCCCGGCAGAACGAGATCCTGCGGCCGGCGGTGAAGGAGGTGATCCGGGTCGAACGCATCCAGCGCCTGCCGGAACTGGTGCGCCGGGCCTATGCCGTCGCCACCTCGGGCCGGCCCGGGCCGGTGTTGCTGGACGTGCCGGAGGACATCGCCCACGGCGAACACGATTTCGACGAAGACGACCTGTACCCCGAAGCATCGGCGATGCGGGCGCCGGCCTACCGCAGCCGGCCGGATGGGGACGAGATCAGGCGGGCGGCGGCGTTGCTGAGCCGGGCCGAACGGCCGGTGGTGCTGGCCGGCGGCGGCGTGCATCTGTCCGGCGGCCAGGCGGCGCTGACCGCGTTCGCCGAGGCGTTCGGGATACCGGTGGCCCATACCCTCAGCGGCAAGGGGGCCATCCCCTGCAACCACGGCCTGGCCCTGGGCCTGTTCGGACGCTATTCGCGGATCGCCAATGATCTGCTCGAGACCGCCGACTGTATCCTGGTGGTCGGCTGCAAGCTCGGCGAGATCGCCACCAAGCGCTATGTGCTGCCGCCGCCGGGGGTGCCGTTGATCCATCTCGAGGTGCTGGCCGAGGAGATCGGCCGCTGCGCGCCGGCCGAGGTGCCGCTGTGGGGCGATGCCCGGGCGGGGATCGAGGATCTGCAGGCCGAAATGGCCGACGACGCCCAGCGCCAACGCACGGCGCGGGGCGAATATGTTACCGAGGTGGCGCAACGGATGACGACCTGGCGCATGGAGGTGGAGGAACGCCTGACCTCGAGCGAGCGGCCGGTCAACATGGCGCGGATGTGCCACGAGTTGAACAACACCCTGCCCGACGATGCCGTCCTGGTGGCCGACGGCGGCTTCGCCGCCCATTGGACGGGCCTGTTGTGCGAAACCAAGGCGGCCGGGCGGCACTACATCGCCAATCGCGGCTTCGCCTCGATCGGCTATGGCCTGCCTGGCTGCATGGGCGCGCAACTGGCGGCCGGCGAGCGGCCGGTGGTCGGGGTCACCGGCGACGGCGGTTTCAACATGGTGATCGGCGAATTGGAAACCGCCGTTCGCCTGGGCGCCGGCTTCACCATCCTGATCGTCAACAACGCCGCCTCGGGCTACGTCAAGGCGCTGCAACAGGCGCAGTTCGACGGCCGCTTCCAGTCCAGCGACCTGTCAGAATTGAACTACGCCAGGCTGGCCGAGGGGTTCGGCTGCCAGGGCATCCGGGTGGAGGATCCCGACGACCTGGCCGGGGCGATCGCCAGCGGCATGGCGGAAGCGGGCCGGCCGACGGTGGTCGACGTCGTCGTCACCCGCGATCCCAAGCAGATGCTGCCCGGCGTTGACAACCGGGCGGCGCCGATCCGCAAGGGCGACCGCATCGCCTAATCCGCGGCGTCTTGCGCCGCTGCCACGTCCTCGGCCTCGAAGCCCAACTCCAGTTTCAGACCGTCCGGGGTCTGCAGGAAAATCTGCGTCACGTTGTTTCTCGGCACCACGCGCTCGAAATAGTCGACGCCGGCGGCGTCGAGCCGTGCCTTCATCTCGGCATAGCCCGTGGCCCGGAAGGCGACGTGGTCGAGCCGGCCGGTGCCAGATTCGGGAATCTCCTCGCGCTCGATCAGGTGCAGAACCGCCTGGTCGCCGCAATAGACCCAGGCGCCGGGGAACTTGAAGGGCGGCCGGTCGCCGATCCGCATGCCGAGGACCTCGACGTAGAACCGGGCGGATTCGGCGGCGTCGGTGGTGACGACGTTGTAGTGATCCAGACCTTGCAGCGGCATGGCTCTACCCCCGTTGCCTTCCGGTGATGTCCCAATCATCAGTATGACCATCACCGCCGCGCTGGGCAATTACTCGCCGCCTTTTGCGGGGCCGCCGGCCACCTGGATTTGCCCGTCATCGGGATTCGCGGTAACACCCATGCGCCGATGCCGGATGACAACGAAGCCGCCATCGCGGACCCGGTGCAAAAACGGGTCCTGAAAAAAACCCAAGGAGCGAAACAATGAGCGCCGCCGGCGAAGCCGAGACCGAACTTCCCCTGTTGTTCCAGCCGATCACCATCAAGGGAATGACGGCCCGCAATCGCGTGGTGGTCCCGCCGATGTGCCAGTATTCGGCGGTGAATGGCCGGCCCAACGACTGGCACCTGGTGCACTATGGCGCGCTCGCCCGTGGCGGCGCCGGCCTGATTATCGCCGAGGCCATGGCGGTGGAGGAACGCGGCCGCATCACCCACGGCGATTTGGGCCTGTGGACCGACGAATTGGCCGGCGACATGACCCGGCTGATCGAGATCATGAAGCGCCACGGCGCCGTGCCAGGGGTGCAGATCGCCCATGCCGGGCGCAAGGCGGCGACGCAGCGGCCCTGGCATGGCCTCGGCGCCTTGAACGAGGACGACATCGCCCGCGGTGACGTGCCGTGGGAGTCGGTCGGCGCCTCGCCGCTGCCGGCGGCGGACGGCTGGCTGGTGCCCCGGCAGTTAGCCGAGGCTGAGATCGCCGGCATCGTCCAGGCCTTCGCCGACGCGGCCCGGCGGGCGCACCAGGTCGGTTTCGAGGCGCTGGAAATCCATGGCGCCCACGGCTACCTGATCCAATCGTTCCTTTCGCCCCTGTCGAACAAGCGCAACGACGGCTACGGCGGCGATTTGCGGGGCCGCATGCGCCTCGCCCTCGAGGTCACCGAGGCGGTGCGTGCCGCCTGGCCCGAGGATAGGCCGCTGTTCTTCCGCATCTCCTCGATCGACGGCTTCGAAGGCGGCTGGGAGATCGATGATTCGGTGGTCCTGGCCAGGGAATTGAAGGCCCTGGGCGTGGACTGCATCGACTGCTCGTCGGGCGGCAACAGCGCCTCGGCCACGGCCTCCGTGATCCCGCGCAGCCGCGGCTTCCAGGTGCCCTATGCGGCGGAGGTGAAGCGCCGGGCCGAGATCATGACCATGGCGGTCGGCCTGATCCTGGACGGCAAGCACGCCGAGGAGATCCTGCAATCGGGCGATGCCGACCTGATCGCGATCGGCCGCGAGGTGCTGTACAACCCGTTCTGGGCCGTGCAGGCGGCGCAGGAGTTGGGGGCCGACACCTGGTTCGAAATGTGGCCCGAACAGTACGGCTGGTGGCTGGACCGGCGGGCCCGCTCGATCCGCAAATACGGTTTGTAGGCCGGCGCCCGTAGGGAGGGCTTCGAGACGGGCGCTGCGCGCCCTCCTCAGCCTGAGGTTAACTTATTGAGAATACACGACCTCCTCGCCCTGAGGAGAGCCGAAGGCTCGTCTCGAAGGGCGAATGGGACAAGCTATGTCACCAGTCTCAGGCGGCCACCGCCGAGGGCTTCAGGGAATAGCCGTACTTCTTGTCCAGGCCCAACTCGCGGACGACGTCCAGACCGGCCTGCAGGGCCTGGCCTTCCAGGGGCTGCAACGGCCGGCGCAGCTCGCCGGCCGGCATGCCGATCGCCCGCATCAGCGATTTCACCGCCACCGGATTGATCGCCGAATAGGCGAAATGCAGCATCGGCAGGTTGCGCAGATAGGCCTCCCGGCAGCGCTCGGCGTCGCCGTCGTCGCGCCACGGGGTGGAGATCACCGCCATTTCCTCCGGGATCAGGTTGCCGGTCATGTTGGCGGTGCCGTGGCCGCCGAGCGCCATGGTCGGCACCACCAGGCCCAGGTTGGGCGAACAGCAGCACATCAGCGCCATGTCCGGCCGGCCGGCGGCCACCTGCGCCACCTGGCCGGAGCGGGTGGTGGATTCCTTGTTGACCACGATGTTGGGATGTTCGGCCAGGCGCAGGATTTCCTGGGCGGTCAGGTCGGTCTGCACCCGGGGTGGGTTGTTGTAGATGCCGATGGGAATTGTCGCGGCATCGGCGACGTCCAGGAAGAAGCGCACGATGTCGGCGTTGGGGGCGCAGATATAGGCCGGTGCGGCGATGATCGCGCCGTCGGCGCCCTCGGCCGCGGCCTGGGCGACATAGTCGATGGTGGCCTGGGTGTTGGCGCCGGTGCAGCCATAGAACAGCTTCATATCGTCGGTCTTGTGCTTGAGCGTTTCCCGCACGATTTGGTGCCGTTCCTCCGGGCTCAGCATGGAGACCTCGCCGGTCGAACCCATGATCAGCACGGCCGAGGTGCCGTGCTGGCGATGGAACTGCAGCAACGTGCGAAAGCCCTCGAAATCCGGGCCGCCGTCCCGGTTGAACGGGGTGATCAGGGCGACGAACGACCCTGCCAACTTCATCTTCGACATCACTTGCACCTCTCGCTTGCCGTGTCATCATAGCCTGATCGTTACCAAATTGGGGAACCATCGATCATGGATCAGTCGATCAGGGTGTTCTGGCAGCCCGGCTGAAGCAGCTGCCTCCGCCTGAAGGAGCATCTGTCGGCCCGTGCGGTCGACTTCCAATCGATCAACATCGCCGCCGATCCCGACGGTCTGGCGCAATTGCGGGCGCTGGGGCCGCGCGGTCTGCCGGTGGTGGCCAGGGGCGACGACTACGTCATGGGCCAGTCGCTTCGTCACGTGGACGAATTCCTCGGCCTTGAAAAGCTTGGTCAGCAAGCTCTGCCGCCGGCGGAACTGGTGCAACGGCTGGATTGGGTGCTGGCCGCCGCCCAGCGCTATCTGCGGCAGATCCCGGAGGCGCACCTGCATGACGAGCTGCCGGGCCGACCGCGCAGCTTCCGCACGCTGGGCCATCACATCTTCCAGGTGCCGCAGGCCTTTCTGGACGTCGCCCATGGCACGCCTTTGACCGCCGAGATGCTGGTGATCCCGCCGGGCGATGATCTGACCAGTTTCGACGCCGTGGCCCGGCACGGCCAACGCGTGCGGGACCGACTGGCCGACTGGTGGCAGGGTGCGGCGGGGGGCGATTTCGCCGTCGAGATGCCGACCTACTACGGCGAGCAGACCCTGCACGAACTGCTGGAGCGCACCACCTGGCACGCGGCCCAGCATGCCCGCCAGCTGCTGTTCATCCTGGGCCGTATGTCAATCGAACCGGACGGCCCGATCGGCGAGCGCGAACTGGCCGGCCTGCCGCTGCCGGAGGGTATCTGGGACGGCTAGGTGGTTTTCCGATCTGATCGGAAGTGCTTGGCCGGACTGCTTGTATTCATTCCCGAAACGGCTGCGGGTCGGTGAAGGTGAACAGTTCCGGGTCGAGCTCGCGGTTCAGGCGAATGTTGGTCAGCGATACCGAGGTGATGCCGCCTTGGGCGTCCTTGACCCGCCATTGCCGCAACAACAACGGCGGCTGGGTGAAGGTGATCGACAGCCAGCCTTCGTCCGGCTGTTTGCGATCGATCATCAAAAGGCGCAACAGGCCCGGCCCCTGCTCGACCTCCACCACCTCCACCTTGTCGCGCAAATCGACCTGTTCATCCACCAGCACCCCCAGCGGCGTTTGCGACAGCGGGAAGCGGTCGACCTGGCCCAGTTCCTTGTCGTGCAGGATCAGCCAGAGGCCGTCGGCGACCAGCAAGAGGGGCGAGGGTGGGGCGTATTCGAAACGCAACCGGCCCGGCCGCCGCAGGTACATCTTGCCCAGGGCGATCTCGCCATTCGGACCGACCTGCAGGAACTCCGCCGACAGGGTTTCGATGCCGTTCAGGTAGGCCTCGACCCGGTCGATCGCCTTGGCCCTATCGCCGTCGCCGGTGGCGGCGAGGGCCGCGCCGAAGGGCAGGCCGCCCAGGGTCAGGGCCGCGCCGGCCAGCAGCCGCCGGCGAGCCCTGTCAACCTTCACTAGCCGTCCTCGTCGGGATTGCGTACCAGCACCTCGCGCTTGCCGACATGGTTGGCCCGGCCGATCACGCCCTCGGCCTCCATCCGGTCGATCAGGTCGGCGGCCCGATTGTAGCCGATCTTCAACTGCCGCTGCAGGAACGAAGTGGAGGCCTTCTGGTGACGCGCCACGACGTCGACCGCCTGATCGAACAGATTGTCGCCCGAGGCTTCCCCCGGCAGGCCGAGGTCGGCGCCGTCGCCCGGCTCGATGTCCTCGGTCACGGCGTCGAGGTATTCCGGCCGGCCCTGGCGTTTCAGGTGTCGCACCACGTCCTCGACTTCCTCGTCCGAGACGAAGGGGCCATGCACCCGGATGATCCGGCCGCCGCCGGCCATGTACAGCATGTCGCCCATGCCGAGGAGCTGTTCGGCGCCCTGTTCGCCCAGGATCGTCCGGCTGTCGACCTTGGCGGTGACCTGGAAGCTGACCCGGGTCGGGAAATTGGCCTTGATGGTGCCGGTGATGACGTCGACGGAGGGCCGCTGCGTCGCCATCATGATGTGGATGCCGGCGGCCCGGGCCATCTGCGCCAGGCGCTGCACGGCGCCGTCGATGTCCTTGCCGGCGACCATCATCAGGTCGGCCATCTCGTCGACCACGACGACGATATAGGGCATCGGCTCGGTATCCAGCGGCCGGTCCTCGAACACCGGCTTGCCGGTCTCCGGATCGAAGCCGGTCTGCACCGTGCGCTTGAGTTCCTCGCCCTTGGCGGCGGCATCGGCCAGGCGCTGGTTGTAGCCGTCGATATTGCGCACACCGAGATCGGCCATGGCGCGGTAGCGGTTCTCCATCTCCCGCACCGTCCATTTCAGGGCCATGATCGCCTTGCCGGGATCGGTGACCACCGGCGCCAGTAGATGCGGGATGTCGTCGTAGACGCTCAATTCCAGCATCTTCGGATCGATCATGATCAGCCGGCAGCGTTCGGGGGGCATCCGGTACAGCAGCGACAGGATCATCGTGTTGATCGCCACCGACTTGCCCGAGCCGGTGGTGCCGGCGATCAGCAGATGTGGCATCTTGGCCAGGTCGGCCAGGATCGGCGCGCCGCCGATATCCTTGCCCAGGGCCAGCGGCAGGGTCGAATTCGAGCGCTCGTATTCCGTCGTCGACAGCAACTCGCGCAGGTAGACGGTCTCGCGTTCCTGGTTCGGCAACTCGATGCCGATGGCGTTGCGGCCGGGCACCACGGCGATGCGCACGCTGCGCGCGCTCATCGAACGGGCGATGTCGTCGGCCAGGCCGACCACCCGGCTGGTCTTGGTGCCGGGGGCCGGTTCCAATTCGTACAGGGTTACCACCGGGCCGGGACGCACCTGCACGATATGGCCGCGCACGCCATAGTCGTCGAGCACCGATTCCAGCATCCGGGCGTTCTGTTCCAGGGCGTCCTCGTTGACCTTGCCGCTGCCCGGGACCTGTTTCGGCGCGGCCAGGAGATGCAGCGGCGGCAATTGGTATTCCTCGTTCGGCGCCAGGTCCATGGCGACCTGCTCCTCGGCCCGGGCGCGTCGGCTCTTGCGGCTCTTGCGCCTGGGCTTGGCGACGCGGCTGATGCCGGGCCGCTCGTCCGCGGCCAGGCTCGTCGTCCTGGCCTCGCCGGGCGGTTCCGCCGCCGCTTCCGCCTCGCCCTCCAACAGCCTGGGCTCGCGCCGAAACATCGGATGCGCGGCCGCCTGTCGGCCCAGCCGTTCGGCGGTCTCGGCGGCGCTGCGGGCGGCCGTGGTGGTGCTGCTCAGCGCCCGCAGGCCGCCCCGCCCCAGGGCCAGCCATTCGGCGAGACGCACGCCGAGGACGAACAGCAACAACAGGCCCGCCAGCAAGCCGATGGCGGGTCCGACGATAAGGTCCGGCGGGGTCAGGCCGACCAGCGCCGACAGCCGGCCGATCAGGGCCAGCAGCCAATCGCCCAGATGGCCGCCCAGGCCGACCACCTGGGGCCAGGATTCGGGCGGCGGCACCGTCGCCAGGCTGGTCGCGGCGGCGAGCAGGGCGACGGGCACCAGGCCAAGGCGCAGCCCGAACCAGGGCACCCTTCGGTGCGACGCGACGCGCCAGGCCCAGCAGGCGATCAACAGGACCACGGCGATGCTGGCCAGACCAAGGCCCTGCAACAAAAGGTCGGCGGCATGGGCGCCGGGCCGGCCGAGCCAGTTGCCGACGGGGGCGCCGGAGGCGACATTCAGGCTGGCATCCCTGGGGCCGTAGGTGGCCAGCGCCAGGGCCAGGGCGGTGGCGCCGGCAAACAGCGCCAGTCCGCCGGCCTCGACCGCCCGCCGTCGCAGGAAGGCGACCGCGCCGGGCGGCAACAGGGCGATCTTTCGGGGGCTTCCGCTGCGTTGTGACATTTTCGGCTCCCTTTTCGTGCCGGCGCTAGAGGGTCTCGGCGATGCGGCCAAGCGCGTCGGCGGTCACCGCCGCCTCGTGCACCATGGCCACCCGGATGTAGCGCGCGCCGGGATTGCCGCCGTCTGGTTCGTCGGCCGCCAGGTAGGCGCCCGGCAGCACCCGCACGGCGGCCCGTGTCCAAAGTTCCCTTGTCGCCGCCTCGCCGTCGCCGACATCCAGCCAGAGAAAGAACCCGCCGTCCGGCCGATAGAAGCCGAACCGGTTGGACAGGATGCGTTCGGCCATTTCGAACTTCTCGAGATACAGCGCCCGATTGGCCTCGACGTGGCTTTCCTCGCCCCACAGGGCCGTCGCCGCGGCGTAGACGGGCAGGGGCGAAGGGTTGCCGCCATATTCGCTGAGCCGCCGGAACAGCCGGATCAATTCCGCATCGCCGGCCAGGAAGCCCGAACGCAGCCCGGCGACGTTGGATCGCTTGGAAAGCGAATGAAAGACCAGCACGTTGGTCATCTCGCCGCCCAGATCGGCGCAGGCTTGCAAGGTGCCGGGCGGCGGCGCGCCGGTATAGATCTCGGCATAGCACTCGTCGACCACCAGGGTGAAATCGTATTGCCGCGCCAACCGCACCAGTTGGGCGAGGTAGTCGCCGTCGGCCACGGCGCCTTGCGGGTTGGCCGGGGTGCAGAAATACACCAACGCCGTGCGGGCCAGGGTTTCCTCCGCCAGGCCGGCGAAATCCGGCAGGAAACCGCGCTCCGGCAAGGCCGACACGAAGATGGGTTCGGCGCCGGCGGCGATCGCCGCGCCGGCGTAGCATTGGTAGAACGGATTGGGCATCAAGACCGCCGGCTGCCGGCCGTCCTTCTCGGGCGGCACCGCCAGAAAGGCGGTACGGAACAGCGCCTCCCGGGTGCCGGCACAGGGCGCGATGTGGCGGTCCGCCGCCAGCAGGCCCGCCGGCAGGTCGTAGCGCCGGTTCAGCCAGTCCGCCACCGCCTGGCGAAACTCCGGGGTGCCGGCGACGGGGGGATATTTGCCATAGAGATGGCGGTTGGCATGCAGGATGTCGCCGACGAAATCCGGGTAGGGGTGCTGTGGTTCGCCCAGGCTCAGGGCGATCGGCGACAGGCCGTCCGGCGGCGGCAGATGATCGAGCAACCCGCGCAAACGTTCGAAGGGATAATCGGGTAGCGAGGCCAGCCTGGGGTTGTGCATGGGCGTTTCGCCAACAGCTCGATCGGACAATTCGCTAGGTGATTCGCAAGATGTTTCGCGAATCGAGAACATAAGACAAACACATAATACATAATGTATCATGTTTTGGTTTGTCTACAAGGACTTGCGTTGATAACTTCGCGCCCCATGCAAAGTCAGGACCCGGCCGGGACGCGGTTTTCCCTGTTTGTTCACGGAGTGGTCCAGTGCCGGAAATGGCGCGAACGGACGCGGACCCGGGAATTCCCGGGCCCGCGCCAGTTCCGATAAATCGGCCGGATCGGCCGTCAGGTCACGCTTTCGCCGTGCAGGGCGATGTCCAGCCCCTCGCGCTCCTGATCCTCTTCAACCCGAACACCCATAGTCAGATCGAGCAGTTTGATGAGAATGAAGGTGACGATCGCGCAGTAAACGATTGTCACGCCAATGCCATAGAGCTGCAGGCCGATTTGGCCGCCATTGCCCTCCAACAGCCCGGGGGTGCCGCCGACCGCCTCGGCCGCGAACACGCCGGTCAGGATGGCGCCGACGATGCCGCCGACGCCGTGCACGCCGAAGACGTCCAGGGAATCGTCATAGCCGAGCTTCTGCTTCAGCCACATCACCGCGAGGTAGCAGGCCAAGCCGGCGGCGATGCCGATGACCAGGGCGCCGCCGGGCAGCACGAAGCCCGACGCCGGGGTGATCGCCACCAGACCGGCGACGGCGCCGGAGGCGATGCCCAGGACGCTGGGCCGGCCGCGGGTGAACCATTCGGCCGCCATCCAGGACAGGGCGGCAGCGGCGGTGGCGATCTGGGTCACCGCCATGGCCATGCCGGCGTTGCCGTCGGCCGCCAGTTCCGAACCGGCGTTGAAGCCGAACCAGCCGACCCACAGCAACGAGGCGCCGATCACCGTCAGCACCAGGTTGTGCGGCGCCAGGTTTTCCCGGCCGTAGCCGATGCGCTTGCCCAGCACCAGGCAGGCCACCAGGGCGGCGACGCCGCTGTTGATGTGCACCACGGTGCCGCCGGCGAAGTCCAGAACGCCGGCCGAACCGAGGAAACCGCCGGAACCCCAGACCCAATGGCAGACCGGGGCGTAGACCACGATCAACCAGAGGCCGAGGAACACCATCAGGGCGGAGAACTTCATCCGCTCGGCCACGGCGCCGGTGATCAGGGCCGGGGTGATGATGGCGAAGGTCATCTGGAAGGTCATGAAGACGGATTCGGGAATCGTCCCGCTGAGCGAACCGACACCCAGCCCGGCCAACAGCACCTGATCGAAACCGCCGATGAACGGCCCTTCCCCGCCAAAGGCCAGGCTGTAGCCGATCACCATCCAGACCAAGGTGGCCAGGCAGCAAACGGCGAAGCTCTGCATGATGGTGGCCAGCACGTTCTTCTTGCGCACCATGCCGCCGTAGAACAGGGCGACGCCCGGGACGGTCATCATCAGCACCAGCAGGGTCGAGGCCAGCATCCAGGCGGTGTCCCCGGAATCCAGTTTGTCCGCCGCCTGGGCCGGCTCGACGATGCCGGCGGCCAGGGCTGCGACGGCGATACCGGCGGCGGTGCGCCGCGAAATGATCGACATGAGAATTCTCCTGATTACCTGGATGTTACAGAGCATCGGTGCCGCTCTCCCCGGTGCGGATGCGGACCGCTGAATTGAGTTCGTAGACGAACAGCTTGCCGTCGCCGATCTGGCCGGTCTGGGCGGCGCCGGCGATGGTTTCGACGACCCGGTCGGCGACCTCGTCCGCCACCGCCAGTTCGAGCTTCAGCTTCGGCAGATAGCTCACTTCGTACTCGGCGCCGCGGTAGATCTCGGTGTGACCCTTCTGCCGTCCGAAGCCCCTGACTTCGGTCACCGTCAGGCCTTGCACCCCCAGCTCGGTCAGGGCGTCCCGCACCTCGTCGAGTTTGAACGGTTTGATTATCGCCATCACCATTTTCATCCGGCCGGTCTCCTTACGCCGATTGCCAATACTGGGGCGCGTGGCGCCCGTACGTTGAAAAATAGGATTCAAGAACCGTGCCGGTTTTGCCGGAGCCGGGCTAAGTTATTGATTTTCAAGAAAAACAAATGGCCCGCCGCAAATCCGGCGAGCCATTTTCAGCAAAATTTTGCCCAAATATTATGCGATTACCGCATCATGGCGAAAAAATAGGCAGTATCACGCCAGCGCGGCCTCGACCGCCTTGGCCAGACGCAACAGGCTGCCCTCGCTCCGCCCCCTCTGCATCAGCATCAGGCCGACCGGCAGTTCCTCCGGCCGCTGGCACGGCAGCGTCAGGGCGCAACATTCCAGGATGTTGCCCAGCCGGGTGTTGCGGGTCAGCGCCAGGTTGGCCTCGTCATAGGCGGCGGGGTCGTGTTCCAGACCGGCGATCGGCGGCGCCACCCGGGGACAGGCCGGCACCACCACGGCCGTGAACCCGGCCGTCCGCGCGTGATAACGCTGGGCGATGTCGTGCAGCCGGATATGGGCGGTTTCGGCGTCGATGGCGCTCAGCTTCTTGGCCAATTGGAAGCGCGAGAGGACGCCCCAGTACATCTCGTCGCCCCGGCTATCGACTTCCTCCCCCCACAGGGCATAGGCCTCGGCGGAGATGATGTTGCCGTGCCGCGCCACCACCTCGAACGCCTCGGCGAATTCCGGGACCGCCGCCTCGACGATCTCCGCCCCGGCGTCGGCCAGGCGATCCAGGGCCGCCGACACCGCCGCGCCGACGGTTTCGTCCAATTCATCGTAGGCGATATCGCGCGGCTTCAGCAGCCGTACGCCGGCCAGGCCGGCGCCCGTCAGGTCGAACGGTTTGCTGTCGTTGAGGACGCCGAAGATGGCGTTGGCGTCGGCGACGTCGCGGGTCAGGGGACCGATGGTGTCGAGGCTAGGCGACAGCGGCAGGATGCCGTCGAGGGGCAGGACGCCGATCGTGGTCTTCAGGCCGACGACGCCGTTCAGGGCGGCGGGGATGCGCACCGAGCCGCCGGTGTCGCTGCCGATACCGGCGGGCGCCAGGCCGCGGCCGACCGACACGGCGGCGCCCGATGACGAGCCGCCGGGGACCCGCCGCACCGCCCCGTCGGCGGCGTTGGCCGGGGTGCCGTAGACCGGGTTGATGCCGAGACCGGAATAGGCGAATTCCGAAAGGTTGGTCTTGCCCAGGCAGACCATCCCGGCCAGGGTCGCCCGGCGCAACAGCAGGGCGTCCCGCGCCGGCACCCGGTCCCGCAGGATCGCCGAGCCGAAGGTGGTCGCCACGCCGGCGGTGTCGGTCAGGTCCTTCCAGGACATCGGCACGCCGTCCAGCGACCCTTGGCGCAAACCGGCCTTGGCCCGGGCCGAAGCGGCCTCGGCCTCGGCCCGGGCGCGTTCCGGCGTGGCGTTGATATAGACCTGATGGCTGGCATCCTCGCTGGCGATGCGCCCCAGGAAATGATCGGCCAGATCGACCGGGTCGATCTCGCTCCGCCCGATGGCGGCGCCCAAATCCAGCGCCGTCATCTCGTGCCATGCTTGTTCGCTCATGGTGACAAGGTATCGCGACCCCGGCCACTGGACAACGCCCGCGCCGGGCGCGATGTTGGAGCCATGGCGGGCAAGGGGCAAATCGACACCGATCTGCTGATCATCGGCGGCGGCATGGTCGGCCTGGCGCAGGCCCTGGCGGTGGCCTCGGCCGGCCTGCGGGTGGTGGTGGTCGAACACCAGGACCCCGGGGCGCTGACCGGGGCAGGTCACGACGGGCGCGTCTCGTCGGTGTCCTATGGCTCGCACGCCCTGTTCGATCGCATCGGCGCCTGGCGGCACATGTCGTCGCGGGCGGGGGCGATCCGGGAAATCCGGGTGGCCGACGGCGGCGCGCCGCTGTTCCTGCATTTCGACCATCGCGACGTCGGCGACCGGCCCTTCGGCTACATGGTGGAGAACCGCCATATCCGCCTGGCCCTCGGCAAGGCCCTGGCCGATGCGCCCGACGTCACCCTGCTGGCCCCGGCCGAGGCCACCGAGGTGCGGCGGCAGCGGACCGGCGTCGTCGCCCGGCTGGCTGACGGCTGCGAGATCCGGGCGCCCCTGGTGGTCGGCGCCGAGGGGCGCCAATCACCGCTGCGCCGCCAGGCCGGCATCCGCTGCCTGTCCTGGCAGTACGGCCAGACCGCGATCGTCACCACCCTGCGCCACCAATTGCCCCACCACGGCGTCGCCAACGAGTTGTTCCTAGCCCCCGGGCCGTTCGCCCTGCTGCCGATGCGCGGCAAACGTTCGGCCCTGGTCTGGACCGAACGGCATGCCGACGTGCCGGCCCTCCTCGCCCTGGACGACGACGCCTTCGACGGCGAGATCATGGCCCGGGCCGGCGATCATTGGGGCCGGATCCACTGCGATGCGCCGCGCTGGAGCTATCCCCTGGGTCTGCAGAACGCCGAACGCTACATCGATACCCGGCTGGCGCTGATCGGCGATGCCGCCCACGGCATGCACCCGGTTGCCGGCCAGGGTTTGAACCTGGGCCTGCGCGACGTCGCCGCCCTGGCCGAGGTGCTGGTCGACGCCGCCCGCCTGGGCCTGGACATCGGCGGCGACGAGGTGCTCCGCCGCTACCAGCGCTGGCGGCGGTTCGATGCCCTGACCATGCTGGTGATGACCGACGGCCTTGTGCGCCTGTTCTCCAACGACATCGCGCCCTTGCGCCTGGCCCGCATCCTCGGCCTCGGCCTGGTCGACCGCATCGGCCCGGCCAAGCGCTTCTTCGAACGCCACGCCGCCGCCATCAGCGGCGATCTGCCGAAACTGATCCGCGGCGAGGCGCTTTAGCTCAGGTTCAGTTCCGCCACCACCGGCGCGTGGTCCGAGGCCGGCTTGTAGCCGCGGACGTCCTTGGCAACTCCCGCAGATACCAGGCTGTCGCCCAACGCCGGGGTGACCCAGATGTGGTCCAGGCGCCGGCCCTTGTCGGCCTTGCGCCAGTCGGGCGAGCGGTAGCTCCACCAGGAATAGACCTTCTCGTCGGCTGGGATGAAGTGGCGGACGGCATCGCGCCAATCGTGGGAGGCGTACCAGCGAGCCATGTGCTCGACCTCGATCGGCGTGTGACTGACCACCCGGAGGAGCTGCTTGTGGTTCCAGACGTCGGTCTCCAGGGGCGCGACGTTGAGATCGCCGACCAGGATGAAGCGGTTGTTGCGCCGTTTGCGCCGTTTGAACCAGGCCGCCACCTCGGTCATGAAATCCAACTTGTGGCGGAACTTCGGATTGGCCTCCGCGTCCGGCTTGTCGCCGCCGGCCGGGACGTAGAAGTTGTGCAGTTCCTCGCCGCCCGGCAGGACGCACGAGAGGTGCCGGGCCTGGTCGACGCCGCACCAGGTGTGCCGTTTGACCTTGGCCAGGGGCACCCGGGCGCGGGCGAAGATGGCGACGCCGTGATAGGCCTTCTGGCCGAACAGGGCATGGTGGACGTAGCCATGGTCCCGGAACGGCTCGAGGGGGAAGAGGTCGTCCATCACCTTGGTTTCCTGCAGGCACAGCACGTCCGGCGCCTGTTCGCTCAGGTAGCGGTCCACGGCGTCCAGGTGGGCCCGGACCGAATTGACGTTCCAGGTGGCAATCGAAATTTTCACCGCGTGCGACTCCCTGTGCGGTCCACGGATTGGCTGCTGACCCTTGGTTTCTTAATCAGGCGCGGTAGCGGACCGACAGGGTGCCGACCCCGTCGACGCCGCCGTCCAGCCGATCGCCGGGTCCTACCGCCGCCACGCCTTCGGGCGTGCCGGTGAAGATCAGGTCGCCCGGGCACAGGCGGAACAGGCCCGAGAGATAGGCGATGGTCTCGGGGATGTTCCAGATCATGTGGGAGAGATCGCTGTCCTGGCGGCTCCCCTCGTTGACGGAGAGCCAGATCCGCCCCGAGCCTGGGTGGCCGATTTCGGCCGCCGGCCGGATGGCGCCGATCGGCGCCGACTGGTCGAAGCCCTTGCCGGTATCCCAGGGCCGGCCCTTGCTTTTCGCCTCGCCCTGCAGATCGCGCCGGGTCATGTCGAGGCCGACCGCATAGCCGAAGACATGCTCCAGCGCCTCGGCCTCGGCGATGTCGGCGCCGCCCGCCGACAGGGCGACCACCAGTTCGATCTCGTGATGCAAATCGGCGGTGGCCGGCGGGTAGTCGATCTCGCTGCCGTCCGGGGTCACCGCGTCGGCCGGCTTCATGAAGAAGAACGGCGGCTCCCGGTCCGGGTCGTGGCCCATCTCGCGGGCATGGGCGGCGTAGTTGCGGCCGACGCAATAGATCCGCCGGACCGGGAAGGGATCGCCGCCAGCGACCGGTACGATGGGTTGCGCGGGCGGGTCGATGGCAAAGGCCATGCGGTGCTCCTGATGGGTGAGGTCAAAACAGATGAAAGGTGGTGCCGACGACGCCGATCGGCCAGCGGCCGGATTCGAACAGCCGGTACTTCAAGGCGAAGGGATGGCGTTCCTGGTCCTCGTCCTCGGCCGCCAACACCAGCGCCGCCTGATAGACCGCCTGGGTGGCGGCACCCTCCAGGGCGCGGATCAGTTCCTCGTCCTCGATGCCGGCCGCCTCCGCCACCAGTTCCGCCGGTTCGGCGACGGCGGCGGCGGCCTGGCCGTGCAAATGCGTGAGGGCCAGGCTGACCGTGTCTTCGTCGGCGCGCAGGCAAGCTTCGGTCACCAGGGCGACCCGGGCCTGTTCCTCGGCCTCCCACCAGGTGGAGTTCCAATCCGGATTGGCGGCGGCGTCGGCCGCCTCCTCCCAATCGGCCACGGGGGCGATATGGGCGTCGGGGAAGCCCAAGCCGAACAGGTAGTCCTCGGCCAGCAACACCTCCCGTTCATCCAATTCCGCGCCCAGGGCGGTGAACCAGGGCACTTCGGTCAGCATGCGGGCGAGTTGCGAGACCGCCAGCAGGCCGGGATGGTCGCTCAATTCGGCTTCGTCGAGAAACTGGAATTCGTTCGGGGTCATGATCAGGCCAGCTCGATCAGTGATTGCCGCGGTCTTCCCGCCACAGGCCCAGTTTCTCCTGGATCGGCCGATCGGAAAAACTGAACAATACGGCGTCCGCGTCGACCTCGTGCCGGTGCCGCTGCCAGCTTGGTATCACGAAGGTATCGCGCGGTCCCCATTCGAGTATCTCGTCGCCGACATGGCTGCGGCCCCGGCCCTCGACCACGCTATAGACCATGCCGTCGGTCGAGCGATAGGGCGCCGTGGCCAGGCCGGTGGGCAGCAGTTGCATGAAGGTGGCCATGGTCGGCATGGCGTAGTCGCCGGTGACCGGGTTGACGTAGCGCATCTTCAGGCCGTGGCAAGGGTCCCATTCCTCGGTCCGGCGCATTTTCTCCAGGGCCTCGCGGGTGCGCTCGTAGGGGTAGTTGAAGACCGGCGAGGTCGGCGCCGATCGTTCGTAGCCCATGGGCAGCAGGCCGGCGCCATAACGGGCCTGGGCATCGCCGGTGGGGCGCGACAGGGGCTGGCTGTCCTGGTCCAGATCCTCGGCGAAGCTGGCCTCGAAAAAGCCGACGATGGGGATATCCAGGCCATCCAGCCAGACCATGGGCTCCGCCGACTCGTTGCCGTGGTCGTGCCAGGTCCAGGACGGGGTGATGACGAAATCGCCCGGCTGCATGACGGTCTTCTCGCCCTCCACGGCGGTGTAGGCGCCATGGCCCTCGACGATGAAGCGCAGGGCGGATTGGCTGTGCCGGTGCGCCGGCGCCACCTCGCCGGGCAGGATCAGTTGCAGGCCGGCATACAGGGTGTTGGTGATCCTGGACTGCCCGGGCAGGCCCGGGTTCTCCAGGATCAGCACCCGGCGCACCGCTTCCTTGGCGGAGATCAGGCCACCGGATTCCAGGATGAAGGGACGGATGTCGTCATAGCGCCAGAGCGCCGGTCGGGCCCGGCTTTCCGGTTGCGCCGAGATCAGGTCGGCGAACACCTCCCACAGTGGTGTGAGGTTGCTGCCGGCGATGCGGTCGTAGAACGCCTGGCGCTGTTCGTTCGCGGTCATCGCCATAGCGACCTCATGCCGACCCGCCGACGCATCAGGCGGACCTGTCCCCGTCGGCCAGTTCGTGCGCCATGTAGAACGGATCGGCGTGCAGATCCCCCTCCCGCAGGCCAAGGCGTCCGGCCAGCGCCCGCACCGCCTCGACCATCGGCGGCGGCCCGGCGGCGTAGACCTTGCAGCCATCCAGATCGTTCAGATCCTCGGCCATGACGTCGGCCAACATGCCCTGACGCCTTTCGGTCGGCCCGCTCGCCTCCGACAGCACCGGTTGGAAGGTCAGGTTGTCGTGGCGCCGGGCCAGGTCCTGGAAATGCTCGACCAGGTAGAGGTCGGCCTCGTCCCGGGCGCCGAAGTACAGGCTGATCGGCTGCAACATCCCCATGGCCAGGGCCGTTTCGACGATCGATTTGATCGGCGCCAGGCCCGAGCCGCCGGCGGCGGCGGCGATCGGTCCGGTGTGCAGATCGCGCAGATAGGCCAGGCCCATCGGCCCCGACAACCGGACCTTGTCCCCGACCCGCAACTCGGCGTGCACGAAGGGGCTGACCACGCCGCCGTCGATGGCCCGGATGTGGAATTCCAGGTCCGCCTGGTCCGTCCGGTTGGCCATGGAAAAATCCCTGGGCGGCAGGTCGCCGAATGACAGGGCGGCATACTGCCCGGCCGAGAAGCTGAAGGGGCCGCCGGCCTCCACCGACAGGCAAACGACCGTGATGTCGTGGGTCGCCCGCTCCAGCGCGCCGACCCGGCAGCTCAACTCGCGCAGCGGATGCTGCACGGTTTCATCCAATTCCAGCCAGGCCACCTGGCAATCGGCCAAAGGCAGGGAACTGCAGGCCAGGATTTCGCCGCGATCCCGTTCCTCGTCGGTCAAGGCGAATTCGGAATACTCGGTCAGTTCCACCTCGCCGGCCAGCAGGCGCGATTTGCAGGAACCGCAATTGCCCGACTGGCAGCCGAACGGATAGTCGATCCCGGCGGCCAGCGCCGCCTCCAGGATGGTTTCCTCGTCGCCGACCTCGATGCTGCGGTCGGCCTGTTGAATGTTGACACGATGAGCCACGGAAGCCGCGTTCCCCTTGCTATCCCCGTCGCGGCTACTCTATGGGCGTCGAGGCGTTAGTGGCAAGCGGTCAGGGCGGCATTGCCCGGGACAATAAGGAAGCGCCCGGATAGGGGGATAACCCGGGCGCTTCTCCGCTCCTTGGAGCGGTTCGTACTGGATGGATCCAAACCCGTACGAGGGCTGTGACCTTGACCTGGTGAACCCGGGTCGACGGCACTCAACCCATGCTGCATATAAGCACAGGGGAATATAAAAAGCACCCTAAAATCGGCGTAAAACTGCCAACTGCGCCGATATGTCACAGGCCGATCACGGCAGCTAGAAATCGTCCGGTTCGCCGGCGTCGACCCAACGGCGGTAGGCCTCGGTGGTTTCCGCCGACGGCGGGTAGAGACCGGGCAAGGCTTCGCCATGGGCCAGTCGGCGGTGGATGTAGCCTTCGATATGGTCCTGCGCCAAGCCGCCCTCGGCCACCTCTTCCGCCAGGCCGGCGGGCACCACGACCACGCCCTCGCCATCGCCGACCACGATATCGCCGGGGAACACGGTGACCCCGCCGACGGCGACCGGGCATTGGCCGTCGACGATCATCAGCTTGGCGAAACTGGGCGGCGGTGCCGGGCCGCCGGCGAACATCGGCAATTCCATGGCCGCGATCTCGGCCAGATCCCGCATGCCGCCGTCCGTCACCACGCCGGCGATGCCACGTTGTTTCAGGCGCATCGCCAAATTTCCGCCCAGCATGCCGACGTCGCGCCGGCCGTTGCCGTCCAGCATCAGGACCGCCCCCGCCGGCATGCTCTCGACCGCCGGCCGCATCCGGTTATCGGGATGATCCAGATGTTGCCGCGGCAGCAGATCCTCGCGCAGGGGCAGGTAGCGGAGGGTGTAGGCTGGCCCGGCAAAGCGGCAAGACTTGGGATTCACCGGCGCCACGCCACGGATCGACGCGTTGAACAAGCCATGGTTCTGCATCAATTGGGTGGTCAGCGTGGCGGTACCGACCCGGCCGATCTTGTCCAGCAATGCCGTCACGATCATTACTCCTTCAATTACCCATGGCCGACACTGAAACAGATCGCCGGCCGACTGACAAATTGGCGCCCGGGTCGGGGAAATTCGCTTTCAGCGGGCGGCAAAGTGACATAGCCTTCGCCGCGATATGAGTATCGACAAGGACAACGATGGCGCGCCGGCCTCTCCGGCGGCGAGCCGCCCGCCGCCGCCGGCGGTGAACTACGACATGCTGCCGACGCTGATCGGCTACAACCTGCGCCGCGCCCATACCGTGGTGTTCCAGGATTTCGCCGAGGCGCTGGCGGATTGCAACATCACGCCGGGCCAGTTCGGGGTGCTGGTGCTGATCGACGCCAACCCCGGCCTGAACCAGACCCGCCTGGGCAATGCCCTGGGGATCGATCGCTCGACGGTGGTGGCGGTGATCGATCGCCTGGAGGGGCGCGGCCTGGTGGAGCGGGCGCCGGCGCCGGCCGACCGCCGCTCCTACGCCCTGCGGCTGTCGGACCAGGGCACCGAGTTGCTGGCCCGCGGCCGCGGCCTGGTGCGGGAGCATGAGGGCCGTATCGCCGAGGGCCTAACGGAGGAGGAGCAGCGCCTGCTGGTCGATCTCCTCCGCCGGCTGAGCAACGAAGGCTGACGGTCGGTATTATTCCGGGCTGCTTTCGCTGCCCTCGCCCAGAGCCCGCTGCATCAGGATTGAATCCAGCCAGCGGCCGAATTTCCAGCCGATGGCGTCGATGGTGCCGACCCGGCGGAAGCCCATCTTTTCGTGAAAGCGGATCGAGGCGTGGCTGTCGCGGTCGCCGATCACCGCGATCATCTGCCGCCGACCGTCGGCGACACAGCGGTCGATCACCCGATGCAGCAGCAACTGGGCGATCCCCTGGCCATGGAAGTCCGGGTGCAGATAGATCGAATTCTCCACCGTGAAGCGATAGGCCGGGCGGAAGCGATAGGGCCCGGCATAGGCATAACCGGCGATCTGCCCATCCTGTTCGGCCACCACGTAGGGGTAACCGGCCGCCAGCACCTGGTCGCGCCGTGCCGTCAGCTCCGCCGTATCGGGTGGCCGCAGTTCCCACGAGGCGGTGCCGTGCAGGACATCGTGGGCATAGATCGCCTGGATCGCCGGCATGTCGCCATCGGCGACATCCCGGATCAGGGTGGTCGGGGTCACGCCACCCGGTCCATGCCGCCGCGGCCGTTGCGGGCCGCCGCCCGGGCGCCGACCGCCCGGCCGAAGGCGGCGAACAGGGCGGCGTACAGATCGTGCTCGGGCACCCGCCATTCGGCGTGCCACTGCACGCCCATGGCAAAGGTCGAGGCCCCGGCGACGTGCACGGCCTCGATGGTGCCGTCGTCGGCCACCGCCTCGACCACCAGGCCTTGGCCCAGTTGGTCGATGCCCTGGCCGTGCAGGGTGTTGACCATCACCGTCTCGGCCCCCTCGGCCAGCGCCTGCAGCCTGCCCCCAGGGGTCAGGGTGATGCGCTGGCGCGGGGCGAATTGCTCCGCGGCCGGCTTTTCCCTGAGCCGGCGGTGGTCGAAGCGGTCCGGCACCTCGTGCAGATGCTGGTGCAGGCTGCCGCCGAAGGCGACGTTCATCTCCTGAATGCCGCGGCAGATGCCGAACAGCGGCACGCCCATGTCGACGGCTTGCCGGACCAGGCGGAGCACCACGCCGTCGCGCATCGGATCGCGCAGGCTCTCGTCGTGGGTCGGCGGCGTATCGTCGTAGTGGTGCGGTTCGATATTAGAGGCCCCGCCGGTCAGCAGCACGCCGTCGATGTTGGCCAGCAGGGTCTCGACGTCGCCCTGTTCGCCAATGGCCGGGAACAGCACCGGCACGGCGCCGGCGCTTTCCGCCACCGCCGTGACGTATTTGTGGCTGACCCGGTGGGTCTGGTGATTGTTGTCGTCGTTGAAGTTGCTGGCGATCGCGACGATGCCGGGAATCTGTTCTTGCATCTCGTCTCGCTAGCATGGTCAAGCCCGGCGCGGCAAGGGCGTTTGCCTCACCGCTCCGGGCCGTTCAGAATACGGAAGCGCCGTTGGCCGACC
>JASLMH010000036.1 GCA_030746635.1 Alphaproteobacteria bacterium
GCCATAGAAAAATCTCCTTGTGACGCATGTGTGACAAGGCTTGTTTCTGATTAGCTAGTTATCTGCTAAGTATTTGTTTCTATTGGAGCGGGCGAAGAGAATCGAACTCTCGTCTTAAGCTTGGGAAGCTCCTGCTCTACCATTGAGCTACGCCCGCCCAGGCGCCGAGTCTTAGCATAACGCCCGGCCGATGCGAAGCATCCGGACGCGGCGTTGGCCACCCGAAACCCATTACACGCCGGATCACGGTTGCGCGAGGGTACGGTGTTGCCCCGTTGACAAAGTGCTGCCGCCCCCACACCTTCAAGCCGCCGTGGCGGGGGGCGCGATTCGTCACTTTCCGTCGTTTTTCGTCGTGTCGTTTTCTTGGGATCCGTGTGATGAACAGTGCCATAACCGATCAGGCGCCCTTGGGGCTGGACAGCAGCAAGTTCCGCGACCCCCTCTGCACCGCCGACGGTCAGCGCCGGGCGCAGGTGGCCCTGGGCGGCATCGAGACGCTGTGGTTCAACACCGGCACCCTGTGCAACCTGACCTGCACCAACTGCTATATCGAATCCAGCCCGACCAACGATCGTTTGAGCTATCTCTCGGCGGCCGAGGTGGCGGCGGTGCTGGACGAATTGCGGGCCGACCGGCGGGCCCGGGAGATCGGCTTTACGGGTGGCGAGCCGTTCATGAATCCGGCACTCCCGGCCATGCTGGACGATGCCCTGGGCCGGGGCTACCGGGTGCTGGTGCTGACCAACGCCATGCGGCCGATGATGAAACAGGCCGACGACCTGCTGGCCCTGCGGGAAAAATACGGTGACCGACTGTGTCTGCGGGTATCGATCGATCATTACGCGCCGCGCCTGCACGAGCTGGAGCGCGGCCCGCATGCCTGGTCGCGCATGCTGACCGGCCTCGGCTGGCTGGTCGACAACGGCTTCCGCCTCAACGTCGCCGGCCGCACCCTGTCGGGCGAGAGCGAAGACCGCCTGCGCGCCGGCTACGGCAAGTTCTTCGCCGAGCAGGGCGTACCGGTGAACGCCGACGATCCCCGGCAATTGGTGCTGTTCCCGGAAATGGACGCCACCATCGACGTACCGGAAATCACCGAGGCTTGCTGGGATATCCTCGATGTCGCGCCGGCGGCGATGATGTGCGCCGCCTCCCGCATGGTGGTGAAGCGCCGTGGCGAGGCCGGGGTGAAGGTGCTGGCCTGTACCCTGCTGCCCTATGATGAACAGTTCGAACTGGGCGCGACCCTGGCCGAGGCCAGTGGCGCGGTGCCCCTGAACCACCCCCACTGCGCCCGCTTCTGCGTCCTGGGCGGCGGTTCCTGCTCCGCCGGCTGAGGCATGTCCAATTTGACTGGAATCGCCGGGCCACCCGCTCCCCCGTCCCAACCACCCCGAGGGTACCATCTATGGGTGGTTGGGACGGGGGAGCGGGTGGCCGGGAGCAATCTTGCATACCTTTAGGGAGCCCCGATGGCCGGCCTGCTGACATTCCCGGGCGATCGGGAAATGGACCTGGGCGAGGTCGACGGCCCGCTGCTGCTGTTCGGCGGCCCCTACGGCAATCTGCAGGCGACCGAGGCGATGCTGGCCGAGGCCGGGCGCCTGGGCATCCCGCCCGAACGCACCATCTGTACCGGCGACCTGGTCGCCTATTGCGCCGAGCCGCGGGCCACGGTGGCGGCGGTGCGCCGGGCCGGCATCCAGGCGGTGATGGGCAATTGCGAGGAAAGCCTGGCCCGGGATGCCGGCGATTGCGGCTGCGGCTTCGCCGAGGACAGCGCCTGCGACCGCCTGGCCCAACAATGGTACGGCCACGCCCTCGGCGAAATCGGCGCCGACGACCGCCGCTGGATGGGCCAACTACCCCGGCGCCTGCGCTTCCGCCTGAACGGTCGTGGGTTGCTGGTGATCCATGGCGGCGTCTCGTCGATCAACCGCTTCGTCTTCCCCTCCACCCCGGCCGCCGAGAAACTGGCCGAAATCATTGCCGCCAGGGCGGATGGCGTGATCGGCGGCCATAGCGGCCTGCCGTTCAGTCAGTTGATCGACGGCTATCTGTGGCACAACGCCGGCGCCATCGGGCTGCCGGCCAACGACGGCACTGCCCGGGTCTGGTTCTCGCTGCTTTGGCCGGACGGCGACGGCATCCGTATCGAACATCGGCCGCTGTCCTATGACCACCAGACCGCCGCTGATCGCATCCGTCGGGCCGGCCTGGCGGAAGGTTATGCCAGGGCCGTCGAGGTCGGCCTGTGGCCGAGTCTGGATATCCTGCCGGCCGCCGAGCGAGCCGCCACGGGCCAGGCGATCGAACCTCAGGGCTTGAACTGGCCCACAACCGCCCGCGCCGTCAGTCGCTGAAACCACCCGAATTCGGTTGTTCGCCCCCTCGCCGTGGGGCATAAACTGCCGCCCATGAGCTACGATTATCCGTTCGCCGGTCTGCGGGTCCTGGATCTCTCGCAGGGTTACGCCGGGCCCTATTGCGCTGCCTTGCTGTCCCTTTACGGCGCCGAGGTGATCAAGGTGGAACCGGCCGCGGGTGACTGGGCCCGCGGCCTGGGCCCGACCTATGGCGACCAGACCGCCATCTCCCTGGCCGCCAACCGCGGCAAGAAGAGCATCGTCCTGGATTTGAAGAGCGAGGGCGGCCGGGCTGTCGCCCGCGACCTGGCGGCGCGCTCGGATGTTTTCATCGAAGGCTTCCGCCCCGGCGTCTGCGCCCGCTTCGGTTTGTCCTACGACGACGTGCGGACCCTCAATCCGGGCGTGATCTATCTGGCCGTCAGCGGCTACGGCCACCAGGGGCCCTACGCCGACCGGCCCTGCACCGACACCGTCGCCCAGGCCTTTTCCGGCCTGATGTCGATCAACAGCGGCGGCGACGGGGTGCCGCACCGGGTCGGCCACTACATCATCGATTGCGTCACCGCGCTGTATGCCTATCAGGCCCTGTCGACCGCCCTGTACGCCCGCCGGGACCGGCCCGAGGGCCGCTTCATCGATTGCAACCTGATGCAGGCGGCGGCGGCCCTGCAGGCCTCGCGGATCACCGAGGTCGGGCTGGAGGGCGTCGCCGCCGAAAGCCTGAACGCGCCGGCCGGCACCTACCACACTAGCGACGGCTTTTTGGCCATCACCCTGGTCAAGGAGGAGCATTTCGGCCTGCTCTGCCGGACCCTGGACCTGCCGGAGCTGGCGGATGATCCCCGCTACACCAATTTCGCCGATCGGGGCACCCACATGGACATCCTGGGCCCGCTGCTGCAACAGCGCCTGGCGCGGGAAACGACCGAGGTCTGGGCCGAGAAGTTACGGGCCGCCGGCCTGCTGGCCGTGCCGGTGCTGAGCCACGGCGATTGGCTGAACGATCCCCACGTGCGCGCCATCGGGGCCTGCAAGACCATCCCGCAACCGGGCCTCGGCCCGATGGCGATGCCGGAGGTTCCGGGCACGGCGGCGATCCGGCCCGACGACCCCCGGCAGGCCGCACCGGCGCTGGGCCAGCACGGCCGCGAAGTCCTGACCGGCCTGGGCTACGACGAAGGGCGGATCAGGGCCCTGGCGGCCGACGGCGCCGTCACCCTGCCCGGCTAACGACAACAAAGGATGGCAACGCCATGAGCAGCGAGAGGTTCGATCCGGCGGCGCACAAGTTCGCCGAGTCCAGCTATTTCGAGGACCTGGAGATCGGTCAGCAGTTCTATATCCCCTCCAGGACCGTGACCGAGGGCCAGTTCTCGGCCTTCCAGGCCGCCTCCGGCGACAACCATCCGATCCACTACGACGTGGAATACTGCAAGGCCCAGGGCCATCCGGGCCTGCTGGCCCATGGCTTCCAGGTGGCGATCCAGACCTGTGCCGGGGCCGGGATCTTCCCGCATGTGGTTGGCGATTCGATGATCGGCTTCATCGAGCAATCCAGTCGATTCCTGAAACCGGTCTATGCCGGCGACACGCTCTATCCGATGCTGACCGTCAGCGATCTGAAGCCGCAGCGCTCAACCGGCGTCGTCACCGTGGCCTCCACCGTGCACAACCAGAAGGGCGAACTGGTTCTGGAAGGTGAGCAGCGCTACCTGCTGCGCAAGCGCCAGGCCGGCAACTAGGGGCGGGTCCGCCGGGCCCGGGGGCCGACCGCATGGCCGAATACCGACCGGTTTTCCTCGTCAACGGCCTGTTGCTGCTGGTGCTGGGCCTGACCATGCTGGTGCCGGCGCTGCTCGATGCGCGGGCCGACAACCCCGACTGGCAGGTGTTCCTGGCCGCCGCCTTCCTGACCGGGTTCGTCGGCGGCGCCCTGACCATCACCTCGTGGGGCACCGAGGGCGATTTACCGCTGCGCCAGGCTTTCCTGTTGACCACCACGTCGTGGGTGGTGATGCCGGCCTTCGCCGCCCTGCCGCTGGCCTTCGCGGATTTGAACCTCAGTTATACGGATGCCTTCTTCGAGGCCATGTCGGGCCTCACCACCACCGGCTCGACGGTGATCTCCGGCCTGGAGGAAGCGCCGCCCGGCATCCTGATCTGGCGCGCCCTGCTGCAATGGCTGGGCGGCATCGGCATCATCGTCACCGCCGTCGCCATCCTGCCGATGCTGGGCGTCGGCGGCATGCAACTGTTCAGGATGGAATCCTCGGATTCGGCCGAGAAGGCGCTGCCGCGCACGGCCCAGATCGCCGCCGTCATCGGCATCATCTATCTCGCCCTGTCGGCGCTGTGCGCCCTGGTCTACTGGGCCGCCGGGATGCCGGCCTTCGACGCCGCCGCCCACGCCATGACGACCATCGCCACCGGCGGCTTCTCGACCTCGGACCGCTCGGTCGGCGGCTACGACAGCGCCCTGATCGAATGCACCGCCACCGCCTTCATGATCGTCGGCAGCCTGCCGTTCCTGCTGTATTTCCAGGTCGCCCGGGGCCGGCCGCTGGCGCTCTGGCGGGACAGCCAGGTGCGCTGGTTCTTCGCCATCCTGGCCGCCGCCGTGGCGGTGATGACGCTGTGGCGGGTCGCCGGCAACGACCAGCCGCTCTTGGAAACCCTGCGCTACACCACCTTCAACGTCACCTCGATCCTGACCGGCACCGGCTATGCCACCACCGACTACACCGAATGGGGCGGCTTCGCCGTGGCAATGTTCCTGTTCGTGATGTTCATCGGCGGCTGCGCCGGCTCGACCTCGTGCGGCATCAAGATCTTCCGCTTCCAGGTGCTGTACGCCGCCGTCCGCACCCAGATGGGCCGGCTGCTGCAGCCCCATGGCGTCTTCATCGCCAACTTCAACCGCCGGCCGATCCCGGAATCGGTGATGGATTCGGTGATGAGCTTCTTCTTCCTGTTCGCCCTGGGCTTCGCCGTGCTGGCGGTGCTGCTCAGCCTCTTGGGCCTGGACTTCCTGACCGCCGTGTCGGGCGCCGGCACGGCGATCGCCAACGTCGGGCCCGGCCTCGGCCAGGTCATCGGCCCCTCGGGCACCTTCGCACCGCTGCCCGACGCGGCGAAATGGCTGCTCTCGGCCGGCATGCTGCTGGGCCGCCTGGAACTACTCACCGTCATGGTTCTCTTTACCCCGACTTTCTGGCGCGGGTAGGGGCGGTCGTGGCAAGGCACGACCTGACCGAGCGCTATTCCAGCACCTTCAACGGCAGCCAGTGGGCCAGCAGCGGAAAGGCCATGACCAGGCCGATGCCGAACAGTTGCGCCGCCACGATCGGCAGGATGCCGCGATAGATGTCGACGATGCGGATCTCGGGCGGCGCCGCGCCCTTCAGGAAGAACAGGGCGAAACCGAATGGCGGCGTCAGGAACGAGGTCTGCATGGTCAAGGCGATCAGGGTGGCCAGCCACACGGCCTTGGCGGTGCCGCCGGCGACGTGGCTGGAGAAATCCAGCTCCGCCAGCACCGGCAGGAACAGCGGCAGGGTGATGATGGTGATCTCGATCCAGTCGATGAAGAAGCCCAACACGAAAATGATACCGATCACCGTCAGCAGCATGCCCCAATCGCCCAGGGCCAGGCCCGAGAGCATGCCGCTGACCACGTCGTCGCCGCTGAAATAGCGGAACGGATAGGAGAACACGTTCGCCGCCAGCACCACGAAGAACACCATGGCGGTCATCAGCGCCGTGCCCTCGACCACCTCGCGGAACAGCGGCCAGGTCAGGCGCCCATTCAACAGCATCAGCAATAGGCCGCCGGCGGCGCCGACGGCGCCGGACTGCGACGGCGTCGCCCAGCCGAAGATGATCGAGCCCAGGACCAGGAAGATCAGGCCCGACGGCATCACCAGGCCGCGCACGTAGAAGCCCAGCCATTGCACCGCCGACATCTCCGGCAGGTCGTGGTCCGCCCGCCGGTGCGCCTTGTCGAGGACGGCGGCGCCAATGTAGTAGGCCAGGTAGCAGCCGATCAGGATCATCGCCGGCACTAGCGCGGCCAGGAACATATGGCCGATCGACACCCGCAATTTGCCGGCCAGGAAGAACAGCATGATCGCCGGCGGCAGGATCAGGCCCAGGGTGCCGGCGGCGGCGACCACGCCGCTGGCTTGCGATGGCCGGTAGCCCTGGCTCAGCATGGTCGGCAGGGCGATCAGCGCCATGGTGGCGACCGAGGCGCCGATGACGCCGGCGGTGGGCGCCAGCACCACGCCGAGCAGGGTAACCGCGATCGCCATGCCGGCCGGGATCCGCCGCAACAGGAATTGCAGGGCCAGCAGCAGATCGCGGGCGATGCCGCTCTTTTCCAGCGCCATGCCCATGAACAACAACATCGGCACCGCCGGGTAGATCAGGCTGCCGTTGATCGAGCCGTAGACCCTAAGCGGTATGTTCAACAGGGCGATCGGCGGCATCTCGCCCAACAGGATGCCGATCAGCGAGAACATCACGCCCAGGCCGGCCAGCAACAGCGCCACCGGCAGGCCGGAAAAGATCAATATCGCCAGCGATCCCAGCATCGCCAGCGGCAACAGGTCGACGAATTCAACCATCGGCCATGTCGCGGCCGCGTCGGCGCAGGTTGCGCAGGGCGGCGGCGACGGCCGCCGCCAGGAACAGGGCCAGGCCGACCGGCATCGCCGCCTTGATCAGCCAGCGCCCCGGCGCCCCCAGGGTCAGCGCCGCCACCTCCCGATCGGCGAAGCTTTCGGCGACCAGGTGCAGACCGAAGGCGATCACCACCAGGGCGAACGGCGCGAAGAACAGGATCAGCCCGAGCAGTTCGATGCGGGCCCGGGTCACCGGGCGCAGGCGTTCGCGCAGGATATCAACCCGCACATGGGCGTCCCGGACGTAGGCATAGCCCAGCGTCAACAGCACCAGCAGCATGAAGACTTCCCATTCGATGTACTGCGGCAGGGGCGAGGAGGTGTTGAACAGCTTGCGGGCGGTGATCTCGTAGATCCGCACGACGATCATCACCGGCAGGGCGATCAGCGCCGTCCAGAAACCAATGCCGCAGACCAGCCGGTCGACACCGTCCAGGACCATCCGCAGCCGCGCCATCGGCGCGGCCGCCCGGAAGGCCCGCCATTTGCGCCGCCGCAGCACGGCCCGGCGGCCGCCACGCCGGCGCCAGTCGCCGACGTCCTTCTGAATGGCGATCAGGGAAGGCACCACCAGCAGCACCAGCAGGGTGGCCACGGCCAGGCCGAAGATGATGGTGATCGCCATGGGGATCAGGAACTGGGCCTGCAACGAGGTCTCGAACAGCAACGGCGTCAGCCCGCCGATGGTGGTCAGCGAGGTCAACAAGACCGCCCGCAGCCGGTCCTGGCTGCCGGCGACGATGGCCGCGAAGACCTCCTCGCCGGCGGCGATGCGCTCGTCGATGGTCGACACCAGGATGATCGAATCGTTGACCAGAATGCCCGACAGGCCCAACAGGCCGACCAGGGTCAGCAGGCTCAAATCGAAGCCCAGCAGCATGTGGCCGATGACGGCGCCGACCACCCCGAAGGGGATGATCGACATCACCACGATCGGCCGGGTGTAGCTGGCGAACACCCAGGCCAGGATGATGTAGATGGCGGCCAGGCCGACCAGGGCGCCGAGCCGCATGTCGGCCAGGGTGCGCGACTGCTCCTCGCTCTTGCCGGCGAAGCGGTAGTTGACGCCGTGGCGGCGGGCGATCTTGGGCAGTTCGCCGGCCTCCAGCTCCGGCGTCAGCTTGGTCAGGTTGATCTTGCTTTCATCCAGTTCGCCGGTGATCGCCACTTCGCGCTGGCCGTCCTCGCGGCGGATACGGGCGAAGCCGGCGGATTCGCGCATGGTCACCACCTCGCTCAAGGGCACCTCGGCGCCCGCCGGCCCGCGCAGGTACAAATTCAGCAGATCCTCGGTGGTGATCAGGCCGCGCGGATACTGCACCTTGACCGTGACCTCCTCGTCGCCGCGGGGGAAGCGCTTGGCGATGGCGCCCTGGAAGGCGCTGCGCACCTGCCGGCCGACGCTGTCGGTGGTGAAGCCCAGGGCCCGGCCCCGCGGCGTCAGTTCCAGGATCACCTCCTGCTTGCCGTAGGGCAGATCGTCCTCGACGTCGCTGACGCCCGGGAAGCGCAGCAGCAACGCCTTCAACTCCCGCGCCGCCGCCTTCAAATCGTCGGTGCCGCCGCCGCTCAGCCTGATGTCGATCTCGCGCCCCGGCGGACCGCCGCGCCGTTCGTTCAGGCTGATCCGCTCGACCCCGGGGCGCGGCTTGATCTCCTGGCGCCAGGCCTCGATGAAGTGGGGCAGGCGGATCTGGCGATGATCCGAGGGGATCAGCTCGATGTACAAGCCACCGTACTTGTCGCCGCTGACGCGATAGAACTCGTTGGCCTGGGATTGCCCCAGACTGCCGAAGGTGGCGTGGATCAGGACCTGGTCGCCGACCAGCCGCCGTTCGGCGCGACGGGCCGCGTGTTCCAACTCGCGGGCCATGGCCTCGGTCTCGCCCCGTGGCGTGCCCGGCATCATCACCACGTTGCCGTAGACCACGTCGCCCTCTGGCGCGGGGAAGAAATGGAAATCGATCCGCCCCGAGCCGACGATCCCCAGGGTCAGGATCAACGAGGCGATGGCGGTGGCCATGGTCAGGTAGCGCCATTCCAGGCAGCGCACCAGCACCCGCCGGTACCAGCCATCGCGGAACCGGGCGAAGGCCCGGTTGAAACGCTTCCGCGGCGCCGAATCCCGCTCCGTCCCGACCTTAAGGGCGCCGCGCAGATGACCCGGCAGGATCAGGAAGCATTCCACCAGGCTGGCCAGCAGCACCGATATCGCGACCAGCGGAATGGCCCGGATGATGATGCCGATGATGTCGCCGATCACCAGCAGCGGCAGAAACGCGGCAATGGTGGTCAGGGACGATGCCACCACCGGCGGCAGCATGCGCAGGGCGCCGCCCTCGGCCGCCTCCAGGGCGTCCTGCCCGGTGCTCCGTCGCCAGGCCGCGTGTTCGCCGACGACGATGGCATCGTCGACGATGATGCCAAGGGTCATGATCAGGGCGAACAGACTGACCATGTTGATCGATTGGCCGCTGGCCAGCATCACCACCATGGTCGCCAGCAGGGCCACCGGAATACCGGCGGCAACCCAGATCGCCACCCGCAGGTTCAGAAAGATGAACAGGATCAGCAGCACCAGGGTCAGGCCGCCGGCGCCGTTCTTCAACAGGATGGCTATGCGCTCGCGGATCAGGCCGGCCTGCACGTCGTAATGCTCGACCCGCAAGGTCGGCGGCAGGGTCGGGCGGATTTCGCTCAGGTATTGCTCGACGGTTTCGGCCACATCCAGGGCATCGGCGGACACCGCCCGCTTGATGTGCAGCTCGATCGCCCGCTGCCGCGACAGCCGGCCTTCCGGCGCGTCCGTGTCGAAGGCCTCGCGAACCTTGGCGATGTCGCGAAGATGGATCTTTTCGCCGTTGGGCAGGGAACGGATCTCGATGCCGCCGACCCCGGTGGCGGTGGTTTCGAGGCCGAGGCTGCGTATCTGCTTCTCCACCCGGCCCTCGATGTTGCCCGAGGGCAGATCGAGGCTGCTGCCGCGGATCCGGGCCGCCACGCTGTCCAGCGTCAGGTCCAGCCGGCGCAATGTGGCCGGTGAAATATCCACCCAGATCTCTTCGTCCCGCGAGCCGTACAGCAGTACCCGGTCGATGCCGCGGGCCAGCAGATCCTCGCGCATGCGCTTGGCGATGGATTTCAAGGCGGCTTCGCTGTACGGCCCCGAAAGGGCCAGGCGGGACATGGTTTCGTAACGGGCGACCCGGCGGATCACCGGTTTCTCGGCATCCTCGGGCAGGGTGGTGACCTGCGCCACGGCCGAGTCCACCTCCGACAGCGCGGCCTGCATGTCGCTGCCCTGGTGGTACTCGACCAGGACCGTCGCCACCCCCTCGACGGCGAAGGAGACGACCCGCTCGACATTGTCCTGAAAGCGCACCTCGGGCTCGATGGCGGCGACGATGTTGGCTTCCACGTCCTCGGCGCTGGCGCCCGGCCAGATCACCGTGATCGACACCATGTCGATACCGAAATCCGGAAAGAACTGCGTATTCAGCCGCAGCAGCGAGACGCCGCCCAGCACCAGCATGATGATCATCAGCAGGTTGGCGGCGTTGCGGTGCCTGACGAACAGGCGGACGAGATCGGCTGGCGACATTCAGCGGATCTCCACCAACTGGCCAGGACCGGCCTCGGCGAAGCGGGTGATCAGCGCCATGTCGCCGCCCTTGATTTCGCCCCGAACCAGTACGTCGTTGCCGACCCGGGCCACCAACTCCACCTGCCGCCGCTGCAAGCGGCTGTCCTGGATCAGGTAGACGGCATTGCCGTCGTACAAGGCGCTTTCCGGTAAACGGGCGACCCCACGGTAGTTGCGGTCGTCGGTGCTGACGGCGACGAAGGCGCCGGGGCGCAAAGGCTTGGCCAGACCGGCGCCGTTCAGGCGAATGAAGACGTCGACGCCGCCGCTGGCGCTGTCGATGCGGGCGCCGACGCGATCGAGGTTGCCGGGAAAGAGAAAACTCTGGCCGCCGACCTGCCAGGTCACCGTGGCCGGCCGGCCATGGATCCGGCCGTCCGTCACCAGGCGGCCGTATTGGCCGTCCGATAGGGTCACCTTGGCTTCCAGGCGGCCGGCGTCGATCAAGCGGGCAACCCGGTCGTTGACGTTCAGGCGCTTGCCGATCTGCGCCTGCACGTCGACCAGATAGCCGGCGAACGGCGCCGTCAGCCGGGTCCGCTGCAGATCCCGCTTGGCCCGGCGCAAGCCGACCCCGAGGCGGGCGATCACCGCCTGTTGCTGCTTGATCCGGGCCGCCTCGGCGGCCAGATCGTTGCGCCGGATCTCGGTGGTCTTTTCCTGCTGCGTCAGTTCCAGGCGGGCGCTGTCCAGCCGCTGCTCCGAAACGGCGCCGCGCCGGGACAATTCCTGCATCCGCTTGAGGTCGCGCCGGCGCAGGGCGATCAATTCCTCGTCGCGTTTCAGGGCGGCGGCGTAGGCCCGCCTGCGGGCCGCGATCTCGTCCAGCCGGGCCCGGGCCTCGCGCGATTGCGCCGATAGTTCGTCGAGGTTGGCCCGATAGTCGAAGGCGTCGATGGCGACGATCAGATCGCCCATCGCGATGCTGCCGCCTTCCAGGAAACCGTCGCCCACGGACCGCACCTCGCCGCTGACCAGGGCGCGCAATTCGACCTCGCGGCCGGCGACGATTTCGCCGAACAGGTTCAGCTTCGGCCGGATATCGGCCAAGACCACCTCCCGCGCCGAGACGATCCAGGGCTGTTCGCCGCTGTCGGTCTTTTCCACCCCCGGTTTACTGCGGACGAGATAGACCGCCCCCGCGATCGCCGCGAGGACCACCAGGATCGGCACCACCGCCTTGCGTGCTGGCCAGGACATGGCCGGAACCTAACGCGGATTTCCCAGCCTGGCCACGGCCCGCGTCGGACCGGGTCGGCCGGCCGGTGGACCGGCACCCCAGGGGCCGTTATCGTGGGCCGCGTTCAGCAATGGGGATTCAGTGAATGGCCGGCCAGCACCTAAGCCCGCGCGAGATGATCGAGCGTCTCATCGCCTTCGACACCACCAGCCGCGATTCCAATCTGGCGCTGATCCATTTCGTGCGCGACTACCTGGCCGGGCACGACGTCGAGGCGACGCTGATCCACGATGCCAGCGGCGACAAGGCCAATCTGTTCGCCACCGTCGGGCCGATGGTCGACGGCGGCGTGGTGCTTTCGGGCCATACCGACGTGGTGCCGGTGGACGGCCAGGACTGGGACAGCGATCCCTTTCAGCTGGTCGAACGGGCCGGCCGGCTGTACGGCCGCGGCACCTCGGACATGAAGAGCTTCTCGGCCATCGGCCTGGCCCTGGTGCCGGAGATGCTGGAGCGGGGCCTGTCCGTGCCGATCCATTTCGCCCTGTCCTATGACGAGGAGGTCGGTTGCCTCGGCGCGCCCGACCTGGCCCGGCACATCCAGGGCCTGCCGCGCCGGCCGCAGGCGGTGATCGTCGGCGAGCCGACGGAGATGAAGGTGGTCAACGCCCACAAGAGCTGCTGCGCGGTGAAGACCAAGGTGGTCGGCCTGGAAGGCCATTCCAGCGCCACCGACAAGGGGCTGAATTCGATCTTTTTCGCCTGCGAGCTGGTGCAGTTCCTGGCCAACCTGGCGGAGGAGATGAAGACCGAAAGCGTCAATGAGCGCTTCGATCCGCCTTACACCACCATCCAGGTCGGCACTATTAGGGGTGGCACCGCCGGCAACATCATTCCCAAGGAAACCAACTTCGTCTGGGAATACCGGGCGATCCCCGAAACCGACGGCGAAGGCATTGTCGCCCGTTTCGAGCGCTTCGCGGCCGAGGAGGTGCTGCCGCGCATGCGGGCGGCCTATCCCGAGGCCGAGATCAGAACCGAGGTGCGGAGCCTGATCACACCGCTGGTGCCCGAGGACGGCTCGCCGGCGGAGACTCTGGTGCTGGCCCTGGTCGGCAGCAACCAGACCCATGCCGTCTCCTACGGCACCGAGGCCGGCCTGTTCCAGCAGAGCGGCGTGCCGTCGGTGATCTGCGGTCCCGGCAACGTCCGCGAGGCGCACCGCCCGAACGAGTTCATCGAACTCTCCCAGGTGGAGGAATGCACCGCCTTCCTGCGGCGGTTGATCGACCGGCTGGCCGCCGGTTAGCGCGCTCGGGAATCAGAAGCTCTGGATGCCCGGGTCAAGCCCGGGCATGACGTAATATGTTGAGAACAATGAGAAAATCGTCATTGCCGGGCTCGACCCGGCAATCTCGCTCTCATCGAGCCTCAGCGTAAGAAGTCGCCCAGGTGCTGGCGGATTTTCTCGGCCATCACCTGGTCGAAGTCCTTGGCCGAGGCTTCGACGAACTGATACAGCACGCCTTCGCGTTCGTTCAGGCTTAGGGTCTCGGGCGTCGTGCGCTGCCGCGTCACCTGTGCCTCGGCGAAGCCGCTGCCCATGCCGCCGGCCGTTTCGACCTCCAGTCTGGCGGCCAGCCGGGCGCTGAACCGGGCCGCCTGTCGCAGCGTGAACAGAGCCTTCAGGCCATTCTTCTTTTTCAGCGGCTCCATGATCACCGAGGCGTCCTGAATGACGAAACGGGCCCGGCCATGGCTGCCGACGGCGCGCAGCCGGTCGCGAGCCCAGTTCCGCATGGCCAGGGCCGGCGCCAGCGGCAGCTTGTGTTCGACGTTGGGCTCCCGCAGCGGCGATTGGTAGCCGTCCACCACGTCGATCCGGGCCACGTTCAATTGGATCGGCGGCAAATGGCTGAACCGCAAATCGGGATAGAGCACCTCCGGCAGCGGCGTTTCGCACCCCGCCAGCCACAGACAGGCGCCAAGCCAGGTCAACCGCGAAAACCATCGTAACAGCGTCATGTTCGGACCATCCCTGTAGCCATTCGGAGCGGGCAAATGCCGGGCGATTATGCCCCAATATCAAGGACCAATGGTACTGCTCGCATCAAAGATAGCGGTCGAGGGGGAAGGCATAATGGGCGTTGCAGAATTCGCAGGTCATCTCCAGTTCCCCGGCCACCGCCAACTCGCGCAATTCCTCCACCGGCAGCCGCCGCAGCACGCTGTCGGCCCGTTCCGTCGAGCAGCGGCAGCCGGCCGCCAGCGGCACCGGCGCGAAGGCCCGCACGCCGTCCTCGTGAAACAGCCGGAACAGCAGGTCGTCGGCCGGCAGCGCCCGGTCCAGCAGTTCGTCGTCGCGGGCGCTGGCCAGCAGGACCACCGCCCGGCGCCAATCGTCCTCGGAGGCGGCGTCGCGTTCCGCCTCGGCGCCGCGGGCCAGCAGGCTCGGATCGCCTTCGGGCAGGCGTTGCAGCATGATCGCGCCGGCCCGCCATTGGCCGTGGTCGGCGCCGCCCGGCACCCGGCCGGCGGTCAGGCGGATCGCCGTTTCGATCTGTTCCGAGCTGCGGAAGTAGTTGTGGGCGCAATCGGCCAGGGTCCGCCCCTCCAGGGCGACGATGCCCTGGTAGCGATCGGTGTCGGGACCCTGATCGACGGTGAAGGCGATATGGCCGGCGCCCAACAGTCGCGGCACCGAGGGCGGTTCGGGATCATCGTCCAGGGCGGCCAGGGCGTCGGGGGCGAACTGGGCGTAACCGCGCAGTTCGCCCGGCGAGCGGAAATCGGCCACCAGCACCGGGACCGGCCCGTCGCCCTTGGTTTGCAGGGTGAACAGGCCGTCGAACTTCAAGGCGCCGGCAAGCGCGGCGGACAGGGCGACGGCCTGGCCCAGAATGTGCGAGACCTTGTCCGGGTAGCCGTGGCGGCACAGGATGTCGTCGATCGCCGGGCCCAGGCGGACCAGGCGGCCGCGAATGCCGATACCCTCGATTTGAAACGGCCGGATCAGATCGTCAGCTATCAGATCGTCAGCCGCCGTCATTGCCCAATGCCCCTTGCCGCAAAGGGCCGATGGCTCATCCCAGGCACCAGGTCAGGATGCCCTTCTGCGCGTGCAGGCGGTTTTCCGCCTCGTCCCAGACCAGCGACTGGCCGCCATCGATGACATCGGCCGTTACCTCCTCGCCGCGATGGGCCGGCAGGCAATGCATGAACACCGCGTCGGGCTTGGCCAGCCGCATCAGCCGCTGGTCGACCTGGTAGGGCGCCAGCATGTTGTGGCGATCGGATTTCTGGTCGTCGTGCATCGACACCCAGGCATCGGAGACCACGCAATCGGCCTCGCGGACCGCTTCCTCGGGCGATTGTGTCACGGTGATGTCGGCGCCGTTGCCGCGGGCCCAGTCGACGGCCGTTTCCGATGGGCTCAGGGGTTCCGGGCAGGCCAGGCGCAGGGCATAGCCGAACCGCGCGGCGCCGTGGATCCACGAAGTGGCGACGTTGTTGCCGTCGCCCGACCAGGCGACCACCTTGTCGGCCGTCGGGCCGCCGATCTCCTCCAGGGTCATCACGTCCGCCATCAGTTGGCAAGGATGGGTGGCATCGGTCAGGCCGTTGATCACCGGCACCGTGGCGTGCGCCACCAGTTCATCCAGCATGCCGTGCGACTTGGTGCGGATCATGATGGCGTCGACGTAGCGCGACAGCACCCGGCCGGTGTCGGCCATGGTCTCGCCGCGATCGAGCTGCAGATCGTCGACGTTGAGCACGATGGTCTGACCGCCGAGCTGGCGCATGCCGACGTCAAAGGACACCCGGGTGCGGGTCGACGGCTGGATGAAGATCATCGCCAGGATCTTGCCGGCCAGCGGCAGGTCATCGTCCGACGTTCCCTTCGGCCGTCCGGCCCGCGCCTGCTTGCGGCTTTTGGCGCTGTCGAGAATGCCGCGCAGGGTATCGGCATCGAGCTGGTCGATGTCGAGGAAGTGGCGTGTCACTGACCCAGCTCCCGGCAGACGTCCTCCAGCGCCGCGATCGCCTCGTCGACGTGGCTGGCCTCGATGTTCAGGGGCGGCAGCATGCGCATCACGTTGTCGCCGGCCGGCGGCACCAGCACGTTGCGGGCGCGCATCGCCGTCACCAGGTCCATGTTCGGCACCTTGCACTTGATACCGACCAGCAGGCCCTTGCCCCGCACCTCCTCGATCACCGAGTCGTTGCGCCGGCGCAGATCTTCCAGCCGCGACAGCAGCACGTCGCCGATATACTGCACCTGCTCCATGAAGCCGTCGGCCAGGATCACGTCCAGCACCGCGTTGCCGGCCGCCATGGCCAGAGGGTTGCCGCCATAGGTCGAGCCATGGGTGCCCGGCACCATGCCCTTGGCCGCCTCGGCCGTGGCCAGGCAGGCGCCGACGGGGAAGCCGCCGCCGATGCCCTTGCCCAGGGTGGCGATGTCGGGCGACACGCCGGACCATTCGTGGGCCAGCAGGCGGCCGGTGCGGCCCATGCCGGTCTGCACCTCGTCGACCATAAGCAACAACCCGGCGTCGTCGCAGATCCGGCGGATTTCCTGCATCAATTGGTCCGATACCGGCAGCACGCCGCCCTCCGCCTGGATCGGTTCCACCAGGATCGCGGCCGTGGCATCGCCGATGGCGGCGCGCAGGGCGTCGATGTCGCCCAGCGGCACCTGGTCGAAGCCGTCGACCTTGGGGCCGAAGCCGTCCAGCACCTTCTCCTGGCCGGTGGCGGCGATGGTCGCCAGGGTACGGCCGTGGAAACAATTCTCGAAGGTGATGACGCGGAACCGCTCCGGCTGGCCGTTTTCGTGGTGGTAGCGACGGGCCGCCTTGATCGCGCACTCGTTGGCCTCGGCGCCGGAATTGCAGAAGAAGACGGTGTCCGCGAAGGTGTTGGCGACCAGCCGCTCGGCCAGACGTTCCTGGCCGCTGATGCGGTAAAGGTTCGAGGTGTGCATCAGGGTCGCCGCCTGACGCTGGATTTCCGACACCAGGTGCGGATGGCCGTGGCCCAGGCACAGCACCGCCAGGCCGGTGGCGAAGTCGAGGAATTTCTGCCCTTCGGTGTCGTACAGGTAGGCGCCCTCGCCGCGCTCGAAGGCGATATCCACCCGTCCATAGGTCGGCATCACGGCTTCGGTCATGGCATTGCCCTCCGGAAATACAAAAGGCGGCGCCGCGCGGCGCCGCGCTGGGAAAGCGGCGGATTATCTCCGCAACGGCCAGCGTGTCAATGCGGCATCGCGCCCCCGGCCCCGATGGGTCAATCCAGGCTCGCGATATCTTCCTCCAGCGGCACGCTGAAATTGGCCCATTCCTCGGCCCCGCCCTCGATGTTGAGGTGGTGCAGCAGGGCCGCGACCGGCCGGGTGTCGAAGGCCGCGCCGGTTTCCTCCATCAGGATCTTGGCCGCCCTGTCGAACGACATGCCGGCGCGGTAGGCGCGGGCGCTGACCATGCCGACGAAGGCGTTGGCGACGGCGACCACGCGGGCGGTCATCAGGATATCCTCGCCGGCCAGGCCGGCCGGCTGGCCGCTGCCGTCCCAGCGTTCCTGCAACTGGCCGATGGTTCCCGCCACCGGCCCCTCGAAGCCGACGCCCTTGATCAGATCGGCGCTGGTCATCACCGAATCCCTGATCATCGCCAGTTCCTCGTCGGTCAATTTGTCGGTCTTGATCAACACGGCGCGCGGCACCGTCACCTTGCCCAGGTTCATCAGGGCGCCGGCGATGTCGCAGGTCTCGACCGCCAGATCGTCCAGATGCATCGACCGGGCGATGGCCTGGGAAACCTCGGCCACCCGCTCCGAATGATGGGCCGAGAACGGGTCCCGGCGGTCGACCACCCGGACACAGGTCTGCACCAGTTCGCGCAGGATGCGGGCCCGCCGTTCCCGCTCCTCGACCAGGGCGGTAGCGTCCTCCTGGATCATCAGCACGCCGGTCAGCACGCCGCCGTCGGCACGCAGCGGAATATGATCCTCCTTCACCACCCGCCGACCCTCGGCCAGCTTTTCCTCCCGCCATTCGGTCAGGGCCTCGCCGTCCTCCAGCACCTTGGCGTTGGCGGTTTCCAGGGGCTCGGCCTTGGCCGCGCCCATGGCGCTGGTCAGGGTCTTGCCGATCAGGTCGGGGGCCTCCATGCCGGCCTCGGCGCCGGCCTTGTCGTTGGCGAAGATGTAACGCCCCTCCAGGTCGATGGCGGCGATCGCCGTCGGCTGGCTGTCGGTGACCACTCGCAGGAAATCGCTCAACGCCTGCAACTGAGCATTGGATTCGCTCAGCCGATCGGCCGCCTGGCTGGCCCGCACCGAGGAGCCGTGGCGCCAGACGGCGACAATGGTCACCGTCAAGACCGCGATCACCAGCCACAGGCCGCCCAGCATGATGGTCAGCCGGCGGTCGGAATCGGCCAGCGCCTCGTCGCGGTCGACCTTGCGGATCAGGGCCCAGGGCAGGCCCTGGATGGCCCGGCTGGTGGCCACCACCTTGATGCCCTGGTAGTCCCGATAGATGCCGAATCCGCCCAGCCGGCGCAGCAACTGCGCCGCCGCCAGATCCTTGGCCTCGAAATCGAGGGTCCGTTTCAAGGGTTTGGTGCCGTCCAGCAGGGGGGAAATGTAGGCCACCGTGCCGCCGCTCTGCCGCACCAGAAAGGTTTCGCTGCTGGTCAGCGTTTCGCCCGGCTGCTCCAGGCGCTGATACAGATCGTCGCCGACCAGCCTGACGCCCAGGATGGCGCCGACCTGATCGGCCGCCTGGCGGTCGCCCTGGACCGCGAAGATCGGCTGCAGGAACGCCATCGAGGGCGCATCCGTGGGACCAAGGTACATATCCAAGACCGCCCGCTCGCCGGCCTTGGCGGCGGTGACGAATTCGCGCAGGCGGCCGTCCAGCGCGGCATGCCGGGCGTGGTCACGATGATTTCGCCCTTGCCGCCGAGCAGGGCCAGGCCGGCGATGCCGACCCGCTGCACGTTGGCCTGGACCTCCGGGCCCTGGGGCGGGGCGTCGAAGCCCGATTGCTCGGCGGTCAGCATCAACAGGTTGACCAGGTATTCGGCCTGGGCCGACTGGCTGGTGACTTCCGAGGAATCGCCGCCCGAGAGCGACAGTTCGGTCAAATAAAGCTGCAGCGAGAGGTTTTCCGCCAGACCGGCCAGGGTGCCGAATTGCTCGTCCAGCCACAGTTGCACGGCCTCGGTGCGGCTGGCGGCGACGATGCCCAGGCGGACTTCCCACTGCCGCAGATCGCGTTCCGCCTCGGAGGTGACGAACCGGTAGACGGCGAACATGCCAAGGGCGGCGCACAGGAACAGGATAGCGCCCGCCACCAGAACCTTGCGGTTGAGTCCGCGGCCACCGCCATCGTCGGTTTCGTTGAAAGCCATCTCGCCCCCGTCCTCGTTGCCGGCAACAAAGGATCGCCCTGCGCCGATGCTACGTGCTGGCCCCCTTCATCTCAAGGGCGGGCTAATCCGTCGGTGATTCTTACACATATCGGAAACCGGCCACGTCGGACGAGTCCTAAGTCTTTGACATAACAGGGTCTGGTGAAGTTGGCATGGAAATTGCTTGGCTAGCAGTGGGGAATACGAATGAACGGGGAATGGGGACTATCATGTCACGCAAATTTCTTTGGGCGCTCTGCGCCGCGCTTTTCATCGCCTTACCGGCCCAGGCAGCCAGCATCGTCGGTGGCAGTTCCATGCTGGGAGCCTCGGAAGCGGCCCAATTGGAAACCTGGCTGGGTCAGGGTTCACTGACCCTGACCAATATCTTCACCAAGGGCGTTACCGGCACTACCTCGACCGACTGGCACAACACGGTCGACAATCAGGGCGCCACGTTCTCCATCATGGAGATGGTCGCCTACGATCCGTCGCAGGGCCAAAACGTCACCCAGATCGTCGGCGGCTACAACCCGCAAAGCTGGGATGCGTCGATTGGCAACTGGGTGATAACGCCGAACGACGCCGACCGCACGGCCTTTATCTTCAATCTGACCACGGGGGTTTTGCATCGGCAGTGTCGGTCGACCGATCCCGTCATCTGTGGCTACGATAACGATACCGGTCCCGACAACTGGATTGGACAATATCAGACCTTCAACCGAATCGATTTCGGGCCGACTTTCGGCAACGGTCAGGATTTGTTCGTGGGCTCGACCCTGAACTTCGGCCTTTCTAGCAACTATTCGTACGGCGTTGCGGGCGGTCTGCCGGGTTCCGGCAGCCTAAACGGCCTCGATCCCAATCCAACTGGGTACCATTGGGTCTCCGTCGGCGATCTGGAGACCTTCACCGTCGCCGTGAGCCCCAACGATGTCCCGGCGCCCGGCGCCCTGGCGCTGTTCGGCCTCGGCCTGCTGGGCCTTGGCGTGATGCGGCGGCGGACCGGTAACGCGGGCTAGCTGCCGGTCTTCACCGCCCGCCAATAACGGTTGTTGAGGGCGCCGACAAAACCGTCGTGCTTGGCCTGCAGGCAGCCGCGCAGGCTGGGCAGCCGGCCGGTCGAGACCGCCTCCTGGCAGGCGCCGAATGCAGCCTGGACCCGGCTATCGGCGCCCGCCGGGGCGTCGGGGTAGGCATCCTTGCCGAAGATTTTGGCCCGGAGGTCACGCAGATGTCCCGCGTCGGTCCAGCCGTCCGGCGGCAGGGCATTGATCAGGCGGTTGATCCGGCGGACCGCCGGCATCCATTGTCGCGCCTGGTCGACCAGCCGGTCGCCAAGGTGCCGGAGCGGGCCGGCGGCGGTGGTGATTTCCGCGGCCTCCAGGGGCGATAGATCGCCGACCCCGGTTACGGGCAGCAGGGTGGCGTTGCGGGCGACCCGGATGCGCACTTCCCGCAGACCGAGCCGCGCCATCTCCCGCGCCGGCAGACCAATGCGCACGGCGACGTGGCTGCGTTCGGCGGTAACCGTCAAGTGCCGGCCGGGGTCGAGGGCCACTTGGCGGCCATCGTGGGTGGTGGCCGTGGCGATCAGCCGATCGCGATCATGCAATCGGTAGACCGTGCCGGTCGCCGGCGAGGCCCGCTCGGGCTGCAGACAAAACGCGGTGAACTCCGCGAAACAGTCGCCGCGATGGCATTGCACGGTCTGCGGTGCTGGATTGGCCACCAAGGCCAGCATTTGTGGCGCGGCCTGGGCCGCTGTCGTGGTCCCGCCCGCAACACCGAGACCGACAACCACCGCACAGATGAATCGATGCATCGCATAAGCCTCCATATCCGAATCGGCAAATTCCGGCCAAGTGCGTTATCTTGCGCCTAACCGTTTGCTATTATTGACTTGTCCGCCGCCCGTTGTGTGGATTGGCGGTGGATTTTCGGTGGAATCTGGTGCCGGTGCCGACCTTCGGCGACGCAGCGTCGCGGTTTTGCGTACACTAGTACCCCCGGCGACGCGGACCCAATGAAGTGGCGATGACCGAATTTAGGCTTGATCTCACTGACGAGCGCCTCTGGCGGGGCGATCAACTGGTTCGGATTAGCAACAAGGCGTTCAAGTTGCTGCAATTGCTCGCCCGCAATCCCAACCGCTTGCTGACCAAGGACATGATTCTCGAGGAGGTCTGGCAGGACGTCTGCGTCTCGGAGGGGCTGGTCAAGGAGTATGTCCATGATCTGCGGCAGGCGCTCGGCGACGATCCCAAGAATCCCATGTTCGTCGAGACCGTGCGCGGCCGCGGCTACCGCTTCCTTGGCGGCGTCGACCTGGTCGACGACACCGCCGAAGCCGCCGGTGGGTCGACCGCGCGGAACGAGCCGCCGGCGCTGGCGGTGCTGCCCTTCGCCAATCTGACCGGCGACGAGCGATGGGCGCGATTCTGTCATGGCCTTGGTGACGATCTGGTCACCGATCTGGCCCGATATCCCGATCTCACGGTGGTCGCCAACGGAGCCGGGGCGGCACGGCTGGAGGATGACCTCGATGTCCGCGACCTCGGCGGTGAACTGGGGGTCAGCTATGTCCTCGGCGGCAGCGTGCAGGCCTCCAAGACCAGCGTGCGGGTCAACGTCAAGCTGATCGAGACGGCGAACGGCAATCACGCCTGGACCGAGCAGTATCAGCGGGACGTCGGCGATTTCCTGGATATCCAAAGCGATATTGTCGGTCACGTCGCCGCCGCCGTCGGCGCCGTCGGCGGACAGATACCCCATCGCGAACGACTCCGGCTCGGCCGCCGGTCGCCGCAGGATATGCAGGTTTACGAACTGTATCTCCTGGGTCAGGAGCTGGAAGCGCGGTTCGACCAAGCCAGCGTGCTGCGCGGCGTCGAATTGCTGCAACGCGCGGTGACCCTCGATCCGGACTATGCCAGGGCTTGGCTGGTGCTGGGCTGGTTGTGCCTGCAAGTGGTGCTGGAGGACTGGGCCTATGATCCCGTTGAATACCGGGCGCTGATGCGACAGGCGTTCTTGACGGCGGCGGCGCTCGATCCCCTTGATCCATTCGCCGCCATGGAACTGGCGGCGGTGCGGGCCAGGGAGGGCGATCAGGGCGGTGCCGGCGACGCCCTCGAGCGGGCCCTCGACCTCGGCGGCAATCAGGCGGACCTGTTGATCGCCGCGTCGGTCTACCAGGCGACCATCATGGATGATCCGGGGCGCGCCCTGCAATGCCTGGACAGGGGCCTGGATCTGCTGGCCACCGTGCCGCAATGGCACCACATGAGTGCGGCGCGGGTGGCCTATTTCGGCGGTGACTTCGATCGGGCCATGGACCATGCCAGGCGCGGACCCGACAATCTGGTGACGCGGCTGTTCGGGTTGTTGTCGACGGCGCAGCGGGGCGGCGACGGCGCGCTTGAGGATCTTGCCAAGTCGTTCCGGGGCAGATATGCGACCTTCGAGCCGCCGGCATTTGTTGCCCAACACCCGATCACCGCGAGCGGTGCCGAGCAGCTTTTCCTCACGGGGATCGGTCGGGCCGGACTGGCCTGAACTTCCTCGATCCCTCCCACCGATTTGGCCGCAACAACACCGCCCGGGGTTTTCAGTCATGCACATTCCCCTGGCAGCCGTGGTCGTTGCGGTGATCATCAACATTCTGTGGGGCGCCAATCCGGTGGCCGTGAAGATCGCCCTGGAAGCCTTTCCGCCGTTGACGAGCGCCTTCATCCGATTCGCCATCGGGGTCGTCTGCATCGCCCTGTGGGCGGCGATCGAAAGGACCCGGCTGTGGCCGCGGCGCGGCGAATGGTTGGGGCTGATAATTCTGGCCGGTCTGTTTGCCACCCAGATCGGCGTGATGAACTGGGGCATCAACCTGACCAGCGGCGCCGATGCCGCGGTGCTGACCGCCACTTTTCCGCTGTTTGCCGCCCTGTTCGCCCATTTCATGATCGCCGGCGACCAGCTCAGCCCGGGCAAGGTGACGGGCCTGGCAATCGCCTTCGTCGGCGTCGGCGTGGTGCTGACCGGCGGCCAAGTGCCGACCGGTTTGTCGCTGGCGGACGTCGGCAACCTGTTGATGATCTGCAGTGCCCTGTTGCTGGGCGGCCGGATGATCTTCACCGCCCGGCTGGTCAGCAAGATCGATCCGACGCGGGTGGTCATTTGGCAGATGCTGCTGGCCCTGGGCGCCTTTGCCGCCGGCGCGGCCACGTTCGAGACCATCGCCTGGGATCGGGTCGGCTGGCGGCCGCTGGGGGCGCTGGTCTATCAGGGGGTGGTCATCGCCGGCCTCGGTTTCATGGTCAATGCCTGGCTGATCAAGCGTTACAGCCCCAGTGTGGTCGTCAGTTTCGGCTTTATTTCGCCGATTTTCGGCGTGTTGTTGAGCAACCTGTTGCTGGGCGACCGCCTGACCTGGGATCTGGCCGTCGGCACCGTCGCCGTCGGCGTCGGCCTGGTGGTGCTGGCCCGCCAGGCCCAGCGGCGGCCGGAGGCGTAGATCGCTTATTCGTGATCGGATTCGACAGACCGAGATTACCGTGCTCTAATGTTATGACAAGCGGGAGAGGACTGGAGAGGTCCCGTAATGATCGATTTCGTACTCGGTGGCGTTTTGATTATTGCCGTTGTCGCGGCCTTGGTGGTTTGGCTGCAGACGGCGACGCGCGGCAATCATGCCGTGATCGGCCTTGGCGCCGTCATCGCCATTGGCCTTTTGGTGCTGGTGGCCCGCGAGGCCTACGGCATCACCGTGGTCGATGCCATGCGGGTGTTGCTGATGGTGGCCCTCGTGGTGGCGCCGATTATCGCGCTATCCGTCGTTCATCGCCGCCGCGACGAGGCAGAATCCTAGGTTCCCATCGGCCCGTCGGCTTCGACCCCGGTAGCGCCATCGGCGGTTTAATTTTGATTCCGAATCGCCAGATGATCCCGCCCCAAATCATGGTATTAGGGTCGGCGGCCTGATCCGTCGTCGGCGTCCCCTGGCGACGGCATGATTGGCGCCGGGGAGTACCAGCCGATGAACGCCAAACCGGAAATCCGTTACAGCGCCTGCCCGCACGACTGCCCCTCCACCTGCGCCCTGGAGGTCGAGCGGCTGGACGATCACACCATCGGCCGGGTGCGCGGGGCCGGGGACAACGCCTATACCGCCGGCGTGGTCTGCGCCAAGGTCGCCCGCTATGCCGAGCGCATCCATCATCCCGATCGCCTGACCCGGCCGCTGCGCCGGCGCGGCGGCAAGGGCAGCGGGGATTTCCAGCCGATCGCCTGGGACGACGCCCTGGACGAGGTGGCGGAGGCCTTCCTGGGCATCGAACAGCGTCATGGGGCCGAGGCCATCTGGCCGTACTTCTATGCCGGCACCATGGGGCTGGTGATGCGCGACGGCATCAACCGTTTGCGCCACGCCAAGAAATATTCCGGCATGCACCCGACGATCTGCGTGATGTCGGCCTGGAACGGCTTCATCGCCGGCACCGGCAGCCTGGCCGGCGCCGATCCCAGGGAGATGGCCGAGGCCGACTGCCTGGTGATCTGGGGCACCAATCCGGTCAACACCCAGGTCAACGTGATGACCCACGCCGCCCGCGCCCGCAAGCAGCGCCGGGCGACCATCGTGCATATCGATACCTATCGCAACGGCACCGCCGAACAGGCCGATATGTTCCTCTGCGTGCGCCCCGGCACCGACGGGGCGTTGGCCTGCGCGGTGATGCATGTGCTGTTCCGCGACGGTCACGCCAACCGGGACTACCTGGAGAAATACACCGACTGCCCGGCCGAGCTGGAGGCCCACCTGCGCGAGAAGACGCCCGCCTGGGCCGAGGCCATAACCGGCGTGCCGGCGGCCGAGATCGAGGCCTTCGCCAGCCTGGTCGGCACCACGCCGAAGACCTTCCTGCGCCTGGGCTATGGCTTCTCGCGGCAGCGCAACGGCGTCGTCAACATGCATGCGGCCTCGTGCATCGCCGCCGTCACCGGCTCCTGGCTGGAGAAGGGCGGCGGCGCCTTCCACAACAACGGCGCCATCTATCACTGGGACAAATCGATGATCGAGGGGCTGGACGTCCTCGATCCCGCCGTGCGGGTGATGGACCAGTCCCGCATCGGCCCGGTGCTGACCGGCGATGGACGGGATCTGGGCGACGGCCCGCCGGTGGAGGGCCTGCTGATCCAGAACACCAACCCGATGCGGGTGGCACCCGAGCACAATCTGGTCCGCCGGGGCTTCGCCCGGGACGATCTGTTCGTCTGCGTGCACGAGCAGTTCATGACCGAGACCGCCCAGGCCGCCGACATCGTGCTGCCGGCGACGATGTTCCTGGAGCACGACGACGTCTATCAGGGCGGCGGCCACCAATACATCACCCTGGGCCCCAAAGTGGTCGAGGCGCCGGGCGACTGCCGCTCCAATCACCAGGTGATCGTGGCCTTGGCCAAGCGCCTGGGCGCCAGCCATCCCGGCTTCGGGATGACGCCCTGGGAGTTGATCGACTGGACCCTGCGGGCCTCGGGCTGGGGCGATGTGGAGACCCTGCGGCGCGAGCGCTGGATCGACTGCCAGCCGGAGTTCGCCCAGGCCCACTATCTGGACGGCTTCGCCCATCCCGACGGCAAATTCCGCTTCGCCGCCGACTGGTCGGCGGTGCTGCCGCACGGCTTCGGCCCCGAGGGCGCCCCCGACAGCATGCCGAAGCTGCCGGATCACTGGCCGGCGATCGAGGAGGCGACCGCGGAGATGCCCTACCGGCTGGTCACCGCGCCGGCCCGCAACTACCTGAATTCGACCTTCACCGAGACGCCGACCTCGCAACAGCGCGAAGGCCGGCCGACGGTGATGATCCACCCCGAGGATGCCGAGGCCCTGGGCATCGCCGACGGCGAGCGGCTGCGCCTGGGCAACGACCGGGGCGAGGTGGTGGTGCCGGCGGAACTGTTCGACGGTGTGCGCCGGGGCGTGGTGGTGGTCGAGAGCATCTGGCCCAACGAGGCCTTCGAGGACGGCAACGGCATCAACGTGCTGACCGGCGCCGACCCGGTGGCGCCCGCCGGCGGCGCCGCCTTCCACGACAACCGGATTTGGATACGCGCGGCTTGATGGAGTGCCCGGTCTGTCGACATGCTTCGAGACGGGCGCTGCGCGCCCTCCTCAGCATGAGTGTAAACTATTGGAAATAAATACACTTTCCTCATCCTGAGGAGCGCCGCAGGCGCGTCTCGAAGGATGATTGGTACGCGACAGCCCGTTGCGGCTTGGTGTCAGTGCTCCTCGCTCAACTCGGGGCGCAGGCCATCCACCTCGCCCAGGTTCCACAGGGCCCAGTGCAGGTTCTGGTCGGCGTGGCCCAGGATCGATTGGATCTGCGGCAGATCGGTGCCGTCGCGGACCTCGCGCAGCAGGCGCCGGGCTTCCGTCAACTTGCCGATCATCTCGTCGGGTTGCATCCCGTTCCCTCCCCGCTCTAACGGTCCAGTTCCCGGCGCAATTCCTTGGGCCGGTTGTCGATGATGCGCTGGGTCTTCAATTCGAACCGGGGCAGGCTTTCCGGCGCCACCACCTCGGTCTCCAGGCGCACGTGCAGGCGCTGATGGATCGCCTGGCCGAGCCGCTCCGCCAGGCCGTCCCATCGGCCGGGGTCGATGCCGGGATCGGGCTCGAAGGCCACGGTCATCATGTCGTTCTCGTCCTGGCGGCTCAGCACCAGCTGGTAGTAGTGGCTGACGCCGTCGATCTCGCCCAGGATGTTTTCCACCGCCGTCGGATAGACGTTGGTGCCGCGCACCGTCATCATGAAGTCGGTGCGCCCCAGGACCACGCCGTCCAGCTTGTCCCAGGTCCGCCCGCAGGCGCAGGACCGTTGCCGCCGCACCAGATCGTGGGTGTGGTAGTTGATCAGGGGCTGGGCCGAATTGACGTAGCTGGTGATGATGTTCTCGCCGATCTCGCCCGCGGCGGTCTCCTGGCCGCCGATCGGGTCGCGGGACCAGCAGAACACGTTCATTTCGTTGACGTGCACGCCGTCGCGTTCGGGACAGCCGGGGGCGAAGGCGTCGACCTCGGCGATGCCCAGCAGCTCCCCCGACTGCGCCCCCCAGGCCTCGTCCAGGGCCCGCCGCATGGCCGGCAGGGCGAACGGCCCCGGCTCGCCGGCGTGATAGGTATGCCGGATGGTCGAATTGCGGATATCGACGCCCATCTCGGCCGCCACCTGGGCCAAGCGCAGGGCGAAGGTCGGCGTCGAGACCAGCACCGTCGGCCGCATCCGCATGATGTTCTCGACATGGCCCCGGCTGTCCGCGCCGCCACCCGAGATCAACCGGCAGCCGAGCCGGCGTATGCCCCAATAGCAGGACCAGAAACCGGCGAAATTGCCCCAGTTGAAGGCGAAATAGCAGCTGTCCTCGGGCCGGATGCCCTGGGCCCACATGCCGTAGACCCAGCTTTCGCCATAGCGTTCGGTGTCGTACAGGGTGTAGGGGATGGCTAGCGGCACCCCGGTGGTGCCCGAGGTCTCGCAGTGATGGGCGATCATCTCCTCGGGAATGCTCAGGGTCGGGCCATAGGGCGGGCTGTCCGCCTGCAGGTGCAGAAAATCGGCCTTGTCGGTCAGCGGCACCCGTTGCTTGAAATCGTCCAGGCTCCGGACGGCCTCGATATCCAGGCCGGCGCGATCGAAATGCCGGCGGTAGAACGGGCTGTTGGCATAAGCGTAGGCCAGCAATTGCCGCAGTTTTCCGAGGTGCAGCGCGTCCAACTGTGGCCGCGGCATGGTCTCGGTATGACGGTTCCAATAGCCGCTTTGCCGGGCCGCCTCGCTGAAATGGCCGATCGTCGCCGCTGTCATGGTGCAATTCCTCCCGCGCCGTCGGCAGTGGCGTATATGGTCGTGCCCCACCCGGCCTTTGCCGAAAGCCTAGCCCGCCGCCCGCGCGGCCTCAAGATGCGTCGTGGCTGTAGAGTGTATCGACAGAAAAAATAGCGGTTCAGGGTTAATTTGTCGGGATTCTTTACAATTTCAACGAGTCGTGACATTTGATCTACCGCCAAGTCATTGATTCTTAACGATTGGAAAAGTTGGCACGGGAATTGCATGGGTTTTAAGGTATAGAGGGGTTCCTCCCGTGACGGCGATTGTGCCGCAACGACAAACGGATGGTTCGACGGAGGCAAGACTATGACTAAGGTAATAAAGAACTTGCGGCGACTGGCAGCGATCGCGACGATCGCCGGGCTGGGCGTGGGTATCAACGGTGGCGCGCAAGCCATCGTGGTGACCGAGGAAGGCGTTGCTGCAACGCTGGCCACGGCGATCCTCGGTATCGGCGCCGGCGTCACCGTGACGGGGTCGTCACTGTCGGGGCATGGCGGCGGCGGCAGCCTGTCCAGCGGCACCTACTCCAACGCCTCGGGCACCTATGGCATCGGCGACGGCGTCATGCTCAGTTCGGGCGCGGTGGTCGATTATGGCGACGGCCCCAATACCTCCCCTAGCTTTACCACCAGCTATGGTGTCGCTGCGACCGCGCCGCAGGAGGTCCTGCTCGACAACATCACCGGCGGTGCCTTGACCCATTACGACGCCACCGAGCTCACACTGACCTTCGATGTGGACGCACTCACCACCGAGATTTTCTTCAACGTGGTGTGGGGCTCGGACGAATACCCCGAATTCGTCGACACCATTTTCATCGATGCCTTCGGGATCTATCTGAACGGCACCGGGATCGGTGACAACATCGCCTTCTTCGGCGGCGCCCCGGTCAACGTCGATCATCCCGACATGATTGCCATTCCCGGTGTCACCACCGAGTTGGACGGCGTTCTCGACCCGACCGGTCTTTCGGGTGATCCGATCATGCTGTTCACGGCCTCGGTGACGCCGGGCAGCATCGGCAACACCCTGACCTTCATCATCGCGGATTCGGGCGACAGCGCCTATGATTCCACTGTCTACATCTCCGGCTTCGGCAGCGAAGACCCAGGCGGCGGCACCCCCGGCGGCGGTGGCGTGGTGCCGGAACCGGCCAGCATGACCCTCTTCGGCCTCGGATTGCTTGGCCTGGGCGTGGCCCGGCGGCGGTCCCGTCGCAAGGCCTGACCGACCCGAACGTCGAACCCTTCGCGCCCCCGGCGGTTCCGCCGGGGGCGTTTTCGTTTGGCCGGGTCGGGGGGCGGTTTGCCCGGGCCCGGGTTTCCCCCTACAAACGGCGAAACGGTCCTTGGGTTGGGAGGCGGCATGGCGACGCGAGACATGACGGGTTGGCAAACCGGCATCTGCCGGGTGATCAGCAGCGACGACGAGGAGGAAGTGGTGGTCCGCGGCCATCGCCTGAGCGAATTGATCGGCACCATCGGTTTCGCCGAAATGATGTTCCTGATGCTCCAAGGTGAACTGCCCAGCAAGCCCCAGGCACGGGTGCTGGACGCCCTGCTGGTGGCCTCGATGGAGCATGGCATTGCCCCGCCCTCGATGATCAGCCGCTGCTTCGCCTCCTACGGCACCTCGATCCAGGCGGCGATCGGCGCCGGCATCAACGCCTTCGGCGACCGCATGGGCGGCCTGGGCGAGCAACTGGCCCGCCTGATGGCGGCGCGGCTGGCCGATCTCGAGCCGTCGGCGGCCGCGGACGACGAATTGCGCCGCCGCGCGCGAGAGGTGGTCGAAGAGGCCCGGGCGGCGGGCGAACGGGTGCCCGGCTACGGCATCCCGCTACACCGGGCCGATCCGCGGGCACCCAAAATGCTGGAGATCGCCAGGCATGAAGGCACCCACGGCCGCTATTGCCGCTTCGCCGAGCTGATCGGCGAGGCGCTGGCGGCGGCCCGCGGCGGCAAGGCCGTGCCGATGAACCTGGACGGCGTCAGCGCCGCCATCATCCTCGACCTCGGCTTCCCCTGGCAGAGCACCCGGATGTTCCTGCTGACCCCGCGCAGCGTCAGCATGGGCGCTCACTACCTGGAGGAACAGGCTCAGGAGTCCACCTGGCGCCATATCCCGGCGGACCAGATCGACTATCTCGAATAGGCCGGCGCGGGCTCGGCGACGGCGAAGACGGCCATGCCCCGAAGGCTACAGCGGCGACGGACGAAGGGCTGGCGGCTGCCCAAGGAAGCGGTCTATGTCGGCCGACCTACGAAATGGGGAAATCCCTTCAGGATCGACCCATCCAACGACTACACGGCGGCCGAGGCCGTGCGCGATTTCCGCCTTTGGATCGATCGCGATCGATCGCTCTGTCCGGACGTCATGGACCTTGGCGAGCCGCCGGCGATCGAAGATATCAAGCGCGAACTGGCCGGCCGTGATCTGGCCTGCTGGTGCCGGCTCGATGGGCCCTGCCATGCCGACGTTCTGCTCGACATCGCCAACCGGTGATGCGCGTTTATCCGCCCAGCTTGGGTGAGATCGCAGCCCTTGGCGGTACCACCTCGAACATTAATTTTTTCGGGCTCGTCGGCTGATGTCCTAAGGTCTCAATAATCCCAGGTCCTCGTTTCGGCGGTGGGAAAAATGAACAAACAGGGAGTGTCATGACCGATCCCCTACAGCCCAATGAAGACGCTTTCGTGACCTGGGCAGGCAACAACGCGGTGGCGTTATCCATCCCACGCCACGACGACGACTACGCTGACATGGCGTTCCTTGGTGACGTGGTTGGCGACAAGAAGGTCGTGGCCTTCGGCGAAAGCGCCCACTACCTGCACGAATGGAATCGATGGCGAGCCCGGCTGTTCAAATATCTGGCTCTGGAGCACGGTTTCTCGACCTTCGTGCTGGAATGCGGGTTGGTCGAAGGGCGGCGGGTACACGATTATGTGGCCGGCGCAGACTATGACTGGGACGACGTTGCGGTCGCCATCAACAATGTCTGGGGCGTCTGGGCGGAGTTGAATGATCTGATCCGCTGGATGCGGGATTGGAACAGAAATCCGGCCCGGACCCGGGACTTGCGCTTTTATGCCATGGACGGCAGCGGCAATTGGTCACATGGGCGCCATGCCTATCGTGCCGTGCACGAATTCGCCACTCAGGTTGACCAAGGTCTCGCCGACCATATCGCCACCACGTTCAAGCAGGCGGTGGAAGAGGTGACGTTGGAGAGGCGCACATCCATATCTCCGGCCAAATTTAGGGATTTGATCGCCGAAGCCGCCCTGGTGGTAAGCCGGATGGAGCAGGCCCGCATCGCCTACACTGACGCGTCGTCGCCCGACGATTACGATTGGGGTCTGCGTTGCGCCCAGATTCTTCGCGATATCTTTCTGGCCCTGGCGCAGACGGAGGCGGATTTTGATATCGGCGTGCGCCAGCTCTGGAATGTCCGGGATGTTTCCATGGCGCAGTCGCTGAATTGGATCCGCCAGCGCGAAGGTGCCGAAAACCCCATGGTGGTGGGCGCCCATAACACCCATTTGCAGCTCTACCCGGTAAGGACGCAGCGGGCGACGTCCTTCGGCTCGTATTACGCAGGCAGGTTTGGGCGCGAGGACATCTTGTTCATCGGCGCGGCGTCGGATCGATCCTTGAAAGGGGAGGTGCCCCGGCCCGACAGCAACCAGGCTGCCTATGCCAAAGTAGGGCTCGACTGTTTTTTCCTGGATTTGCGGGAGGCTCCGGTCGGTCCGGTGCGGGACTGGTTGAGCGTGGAGCGCCCGGATCGCGCGAATTTGCGGTACCAGCCGGTCTGCGCCGGCGAAGCCTGGGACTGCCTGTTGTTTCACCGCACACTTCAAACCGGCGAGTTGGAGCGGCCCGGATTCTTGCATTCTCCCAAGGTCGAACAGGGGCCGGATAATATGGCGGCCTTTGCCGGTCGTTATATCATCTCCGGCTTCCTGGCCGCCGTGAACACCTTGGATGTGTTCTTTGAAGACGGCGTGCTTTACACCGATGGCCAGGACGATACCAGTGGCGAGGTCTTCCCGCCCTACAAGGTACCCCTGCACTATTGCCAGGACGGCCGCTTCCGCTGGACGGTCTGGCCCTCCATCGTCGAGTTCCGCCAGGATGGGGATGGCATGGCGGTGTCCGTTACCACCCCCGGCGGTGCGCTCTATCATGGCCGGCGCATTGGTGAGCCGGTTTCTTAGGACGGTCGACGGCTACACGGCGGACCGGGCCGTGCGCGACTATCGGCTTTGGCTCGAATGCAGCCCGACCCCGGACGCTGACCTCGAAGTGATCGGTGAACCGCCCGCCTTCGCGGACATCAGACGCCTCCTCGCCGGCCGATCAGATCGAATACCTCAAGTAGCCAAATATGCGAAGAAGAGTGCGCTGTTGGCTACAGTCCTCCTTCGCCGAGGCTACGGAGGACACGCCTTCGTCTAACGAGCTTCTGGTGGCTTGCCACCCGAAGTTCGAAGAGTGAAGGGTGGCGCGCCCGGGAGGATTCGAACCCCCAACCTCCTGATCCGTAGTCAGCGGGACCATGCTTCCCCTGCATCCCTCAGAATCCCTATATATGCATAATATCAGCAGGTTATAAGATAAAACATTTCATACAATCCCTATCAATGTCTTGAATTGCCCCCGCCGTGCTTCCTATATGTCATCTAGGAAGCACGGCGGGGGTATCCATGGCAAAGATCAAACTCACGAAATCCGGCATCGACAAACTGCATTCGGGAGACAAGGACGCCTATTTTTGGGATAGGGACCTGAGCGGCTTTGGCCTAAAGATCACGCCCAAAGGACGCAAGGTC
>JASLMH010000037.1 GCA_030746635.1 Alphaproteobacteria bacterium
TCAGGTTCTGTTCCTCGGTCAGCTGGAATTCCATGCTCTATCGCCTTGTGCCGCGCCGCTCCGGGCGCCTCGCTCAAATGATCCCTTCATGCGTCAGCCGGGCCAACTCCGCCTCGTCGAGGCCAAGCAGCGATGTGTAGACATCCCGGTTGTGGCTGCCCGGCAGCGCCGCCGGCGTGTCGTAACCGGTCCTGGTGCCGCTGAACTTGATCGGGAAGCCGGCGGCGCCAACGCCGGGCATGACGCCCAGGGTGGGATGCACCAGATCCTCGATCATCCCGCGGGCCTTGAACTGCGGCGATTTCCTGATCGCCTCGATATCGTTGATCGGGGCGCAGACGATGCCCGAGGCCTGCAGGGCCGTGACCGCCGCATCGGTGGTTCGGCCGCCTGTCCATTCGGACAGGATGCCATCCAACCGGCCATTGTTGGCCAACCGTGCGCCGGGCGTCCGGAAGTCCGGGTCGTCGGTAAGCTCCGGCCGGCCGATCACGTCGCACAGCAACCGCCAATGCGGCTCGGAGACCGTCCCGATGATCAGCCAGCCATCGGAGGAGCGATAGGCGTTGAACGGCGAAGCGCGCGGGATCCTGTTGCCCTGCCGGTCGGTCAGGCCGAGGGCGGGGTAGCATTCCAGCGGTTCGTCGTAGATCAGCGAGAACACGCTATCGACCATGGCGACGTCCACCTGTTGTCCCTCGCCGGTGCGTTCGGCGTGAAACAGCGCCGCCAGGATGCCGGAAAAGGCGTACACGCTGGTGATCGAATCGGCCAGGGCCGAGCCGGTCTTGGTCGGCGGCCCGTCCGGATAGCCGGTGATCGCCATCAACCCCGACGCCGCCTGCGCCGCCGGGTCGAAACATTTCAATTCGGCGTCCGGACCGGTCTGCCCGTAGCCGGTCAGCGAGGCATAGACCAGCTTCGGATTGCGGGCGTGCAGGGTCTCGAAATCGACGCCCAGCCGGGCCGCCACGCCGACGCTGAAATTCTCGACCACGACGTCGGCCCGGTCGACCAGTTCCAGAAACAGCCGCCGGCCCTCCGCCGCCTTCAAGTTCAAGGTGATCGCCTTCTTGGCCCGGCAGCGCTTGAGAAAGGCAATGCCGATATCGTCGTCGTCGCGGCGTTCGAAGGACGGCCCGTCCCGGCCGAGGAAGATCGCCGAACCCGACAGCACGTCGCCGGTGGCGGGATTGTCGACGCGGATGACCTCCGCGCCCAGACCGGCCAGCAACAGGGTCGTATGGGGGCCCAGGAAATACTGGCTCAGGTCCAGCACCCGGATCCCCTGGAGAATGGATTTGTCCATGGTCTTCACCTTCCCGTTCCGGCCAAACCCCTCGCACGGCGGTGCCGGCTTGGTTGCGAGAGCGGGTTCAGCCGGGCCGCTTGGCGCGGAATTCGGGCGTGCGTTTTTCCCGGAAGGCGCGGCCGCCTTCCTTCGCTTCCTCGGTCTCGTAGAACAGGTTGACCGCCTCGAAGCCCATTCGGCCGACGCCGCGAATGTTGTCGGTCGCGGCGTTGAAGGAGCTCTTGGCGATCTGCAGGGCGGTCGGGCTGCGTTCGCAGATCTCGGCGCACCAGCGGTCGACCTCGGCGTCGAGTTCAGCATCCGGCACCACCGTGTTCACCAGCCCCATGTCCAGCGCTTCCTGGGCGCTGTAGCGGCGGCAGAGGTACCAGATTTCGCGGGCCTTCTTTTCACCCACGATCTGCGCCAGATAGGCCGTGCCGAAGCCGGGATCGACGGAACCGACCTTGGGGCCGACCTGGCCGAAAACGGCTGTTTCGCTGGCGATGGTCAAATCGCAGATGGTCGCGATCACGTTGCCGCCGCCGATGGCGTAGCCGCGCACCTTGGCGATCACCGGCTTGGGCACGTCGCGGATGGTGTTGTGGACGATTTCGACCGGCACGCCCAGGGTGCCGGTACCATAACGGCCCTTGCTCTTGTCGCCCTGGTCGCCGCCGGTGCAGAACGCCTTGCCGCCGGCCCCGGTCAAGACGATGACGCCGATGTCCTTGTTCCAGCCGGCGCGCATCAGGGCGTCGATGATCTCCTCGTACATGCCTTCGCGAATGGCGTTGTAGCGTTCCGGCCGGTTTAGGGTAATCGTCGCGACGTGGTCCTGCTCCACGTACAAAAGGTCTCGGTATTCCTTGTCGCTCACGGTTCTATCCTCGCTTCCTTAGCGGCCCTTGAATTCGGCGTCGCGTTTTTCCAGGAAGGCGGACATGCCTTCGCTCCGGTCTTCGGTGGTGAACAGGCCGGCGGTCAAATGCCGCTCGAACTCCAGGGCCGGTTCCAGGGCCATCTCCATGCCGCTGTTCACCGCCACCTTGGCGTACCAGACGCTCAACGGCGCCCGCAGGGCGTAGGCGTCGATGCGCGCCAGCGCCGCCGGCACGACCTGGTCCGGCGCGACGACGCGGCTGACCAGGCCGATGCGCAGGGCCGTTTCGGCATCGATGAAGTCGGCGCTGAACAGCAGATCCTTGGCCCATTCCCGGCCGACGGTACGGGGCAGGCGCTGGGTACCGCCGGCGCCCGCGACCGAGCCGATCTTGGAACTGGTGACGCCGAATTTCGAGCCCGTGCCGGCGATCCGGACGTCGCAGGCCAGCGCCACCTCCAGGCCGCCGGTCAGGCAGAAGCCGTTGATCGCGGCGACCACCGGCTTCCGCGATCTTTCGATGGCGCGGTTGCAGTAGTCGAAATGCGCCAGCATCGCATGCGTGCTTGGCAGGTCCTGGGCCCGCAAGGCGCTGTCAAGATCCGCACCGGTGGAAAAGAATTTGTCGGTGCCCGTCAGCACGATGCCGCGAACGGCGTCATCGGTATCCAGCTCGCCCACCTTGTCGCCGATCGCCCGCAACAGCTCGTCGCTGAGGGCGTTGTATTTGTCCGACCGGTTCAGGGTCAGAATGGCCGCATGGCCGCGAACTTCCGTTAGCAGACTGTCGTCCATGCCGATCTCCGATATCCCTTTTGCTGGTGACCCATCCCGTTAGCCGACCATGGCGAAGCCGCCGTTGACGCTGAGCACCTGGCCGGTGATCTGGCGCGCGGCATCCGAGGTCAGGAACAGCACGGCATTGGTGACGTCCTCCATCTCGCCGATGCGGCGCAGGGGATACAGGCGTTTGACCTTTTCCTCCCGGGCCAGCCATTGCGCCTCGCCGAGTTTTTCCTTCAGCGCTTCCTGCAACCCGATGCGCATGGGCGAATTGGTCGCGCCGGGCGAGACCACGTTGATATTGATGTTGTGGCGGCCGACTTCCTTGGCGATGGATTTGCTGAATGAAATCACCCCGCCCTTGGCCGCCGAATAGTTCGCTTCGCGCTCCTGCCCGACCCGCGCGGCGTCGGTGGCGATGTTCAGGATCTTGCCGTAACCGCGTTCGATCATGCCCGGCAGGACGGCGCGGGTGCAATGCATGGTGCCGAACAGGATGACGCGGATCTCACGCTCGCAGGCCGCCGGGTCGGTTTCCAGATACATCGTGTGTTCGCTCAACAAGGCGGCATTGTTGACCAGGATATCGACCCGGCCGAAGGCCTCCGCCGCCTTCGCGATCATGCCCTCGACGGCCGCCAGATCGCTGATGTCCACCGGCGCGGCGCGCGCCTCGCCGCCCTGGGCCTCGATGGCGTCGACGGTTTGCGCCACGCCTTCGGCGTTGATGTCGTTCACCACCACCTTGGCGCCGGCGGCGGCGAATCCCAGGGCGATGTGCTGGCCGATGCCCGAGCCGGCACCGGTGACCAGCGCGATGCGGCCGGTGAGTTGCAAATCCATGGTTCAATCTACTCCGTAGCGGTCAAAGTCTACCGGTAGCCGGCCCACTCGGGAACAATGCGCGCTAGTCGAAGGCGGACAGGCCGAGCAGGTTGCGCCCTATGATCAACTGATTGATCTGCGTTGTCCCGTCGGGAATGGTCAGCATCCGCGCGTTGCGGAAATGCCGCTCGACCGGGAACTCCTTGCTGATGCCGAAGGCGCCGTGCACCTGGATCGCCTTCGAGGTGATGCGCGTCGCCGCTTCCGTCGCGAAATACTTGCACATGCTGGTCTCGATCGGACTGGGCTCTTCACGATTGAGCAGCTTGAGGCCGCGGTAGACGAGGAGGCGCGCGGCGTCGAGTTCGGTCGCCATCTCGGCGATCAGTCCCTGGATCAACTGATGGCTGCCGATCGGCTTGCCGAAGCTGGCGCGCTCTCGCGCATAGGCGATGCTGTCGTCGAGGGCGGCTTGCGCGATCCCCAAGGCCAGGGTGGAGACGAAGCAGCGCGAGCGTTCGAAGCCGTTCATGGTCAGGCGCAGGCCGCCGCCGATGCCGCCGACGGCGTTGGCGGCGGGCACGACGAGGTCATCGAGTACGAGCTGTCCCATGGACCAGCCGGCAAGGCCGAGTTTGTCGATCTCGCGGGACTCATAGCCGTGGTCCTCGCGGTCGAGGAGGAAGATGGTGAACTCGTCCTCGTCGGTGCGGGCGAGGACGAGCGCCAGATCGGCGACGGTGATGTTCGAGGTCCACATCTTCTCGCCGCTGATGCGGTAATTGTCGCCGTCACGCACGGCGCGGGTCTTCAGGCCGCGGACGTGCGATCCCATATCGGGTTCGCTGACGGCCGAGCTGCCGATCAGCTCGCCCGAGAGGAGCCCGGACAGGTACCGCGCCTTCAATTCCGGCGAGCCGCCGCGCGCCAGCTTCAGGGCCACGCCCTGGGTCAGGAAGCCGGTGCCGGCGAGGTCGGGGGAGACGCGGGAGAGTTCCTCGCTGATCAGGCCGCTGGTCAGCATATCCAGGCCAAGACCGCCATCGGCCTCCCCCACCTCGGCGCAGCACATGCCGTACTGGGCCCCCAGCCGCAGCAACTGGTGGGTCACCTCCTTGGGGATCGCGCCATCGAGGTATTGGTTGATGATCGGGCGAATGTCCCGTTCGAGGACCCCGCGCCAGCTATCGACCGCCAGTTGCTGTTCTTCCGTCAGTTCGAAATCCATCTGCTTCCTCTCATCCGGGTCGACCGGCCGCGGATCTTCTGCCGCCGGCCGTCTCAGGGGTCTGCACGATGGCCGGTATCATAGGCGCCACTATCATCCGACATCCGCGCAATTGAAAGGCGGCCCCCGAGGACCGCCGCCTTGGACCCTAGAGCCGAGCAACTTCCGCTTTTGAAGCCTGAACATCCGCCGTTGGCGCGGTCAATGCGTATCGCTAACCGCCGATATGATTTTCGATTGCCGGCAGCGTGTTGATATATCGGGCGATGGCGCGGATATCTTCTTCCGTGAGAAATTCGTAGCTGTCCGCTATCGCTTCGCCCATGACGCCATCCGCCTCCTCCCAATCCGGTTTGGTGCCCTTTTTCAGGAAGAAAGTGAGCTGGTCGACCGACCATCCGATGCCTGTCGCAGGGGCCGGCGTGATGTTGGGCGCGGCGTCGCCTTCCGGGCCATCCTCGGTGCCGGCCATCCACAGATCCCGGTCCAAGCCACCAGCGATGTTGCGGGGTGTGTGGCATTCACCGCAATGAGCCAAGGCGGTGACCAGATAGGCGCCTCGGTTCCATTCTCCATCCTGGTTGTCGTCCGCCGCGAACTCGCCTTCGTCGAAGTACAGCAACTTCCAAAATCTCATCGGCCACCGCCATCGGAATGGCCGACCTACGTCATGATCCCGGTTCTTTCTGGTCACAGCCTGCAAAGAAAACAGATATGCCTTCATGGCCAGTGCGTCCTGGTCACGCATCAACGTATAGGATGTGTAGGGAAATACCGGAAAGTAGTGCGATCCATCCGGCCTTAGACCTTTTTTCAAGGCGCGCAGGAAGTCCCTGTCACTCCAACTTCCGATCCCGGTCGCCTTATCGGGGGTGATATTGGGGCTATAGAAAGTTCCGAATGGTGTCTTCAGCGCGCGCCCGCCCGCGAACGGTTCACCCTTTCCCTTTTTGTCGGTGTGACAGCTTATGCAACCGGCGGCGCGAGCAATGTACTCTCCGCGTTGCACGACATCGGTACCGGCTACCGCTGAGGATAGCGAACAGACAGCGATCGAAGAAGCGAACAGAACCCTGGCCAGGCGCCACCGATCGGGGGCGCCCGCCGGAGTTCGGTACCTAATCAAGTTCCTTGGAAGAAACCGAGATGAGCCGCTATTTCATCTTCTTTCGTCGTTCGGCATCACGGAGGTCGTAGTGACAGGCGTTGCAGGCCTGCATGACGCCACTGAGCGCCTTCGCGACGTCCTGTTCCTCTCCGGATTTGGCGGCCGCAACCAACTTGGTCGCGGCTTCGGCTACCTTGCCGTGACCTTTTCTCACGGGCTCGGGAAGCCTTGCAATATTCGAGATATAGGTTTCGCGCTTTTGCAATCCCTCGGCAATTGTCGCCGCCCGTTTCATGTCAAAAACCATCATCGCCGCCGTGATGCTCTGAAGGTCGATGAGGCCGCCAACCATCGCCCCCCACACGGGTTTCGGCGCGTGCTTTTTCTGCGCGACAGCGGCAGCGCTAAACCCGAGCGTTGCAGCCACAATCACGCCAATTGACAGCGCGATAATCTTCTTCATCACTCATCTCCCCATTTGGTATCGGCAATGCCATTGATGACGCCACCTTGGTGCATCCAAAGTTCGCGATTTGCCAACTGGCTCTCATTGCAACGTTCATGTTGTCCAATTGTCGGTTGGGAGGCAACGTCGGGCGGGGTCACATTAGCGTGCGTTCATTTCAATGGGCGGCTGCTTGGCCCGCGAACCTCGTGTTTGACGTGGCAACGCTCGAAACACCCACTAACAACCTCGGAAATTCGGCTCGCGCTTGGCTATTGATGCATTGAGCGCTTCCCAGGCATCGTCGGTGCGCGTTAGCTCGGCCAAGCTCAGTACGGCCCGCGTCTTCGGGCCGCTGACATGTGATCCAGTATCGGGTTCGCTGACGGCCGAGTTGCCGATCAACTCGCCGGACAAGAGCCCGGGCAGATACCGCGCCTTCAATTCCGGCGAGCCGCCGCGCGCCAGCTGTCGAGCGCGTTCGCCAGCCTATGACCAGAGGCTCTCCGCGACGGCGTTTCGGGCGGCGACGCGGCCGAAAGCCAGGCATTCTCCGATGTTCCCGGTGCCCTGATAGAGGTAGCTGTAGATCGATCCAAGCTCACCCGCGCTATAGAGGCGTGGGATCGGCGCGCCGCCAGGCTGCAGGACCTGCCCGTGCTCATTGCGCTGCGGACCGCCCTGGGTGTTGAGCATCGACGGCGACAGCTCGACCGCGTAGTACGGTCCGCGATCGAACGGGGCGAGCATCAAGGTCCGGCGAAAGTCCCCATCCAGCCCGGCCGCGGCCTGGGCATTCCAGCGATCGACGGTTTCGCTCAGGCTGTTGGGGTCGAGACGGATGGCGCGGGCCAGCTCCGCGATGGTATCCGCGGTCTTGATCCAGCCTTTGCTAAATTCGGCGCCGTTGTCCTCGCTCCAATCGTAGCGCTCGACGATCTGCGTCCAACCATGGCTCGGGGTCTTGTCGTAGAGCGGTCCCGACGCCATCAGGGTCTGGTCGAACACCATATGCATCGGGCACGGCGTCCGCAGGGCCTGCCAGGTGCCGTTCGATGCCACCTTGCCGTGCCGAGTCTTCAACTTCTCGTCGGTGAAACGCCTACCGTCCGGGCCGGCGACGATCATGCCGCCGGGCACGATCTTGCTGAAATGCAGCGCCTGCATCCCGAATGTGGTGGGAAACTCGGGGACCTTGAGCGCCATCGACGGCCCGGCGTAATTGTTCATATGCCAGAGGTCGGCGCCGACCTTGAGGGCCATCGAGATGCCGTCGCCCTCGTTGAAGGGGCTGCCCGAAGTGTAACAGTACGGCACGCCGGAAAGGTAGTTGCGGATCATCTCCTGGTTGTTCTCGAAGCCGCCGCAGGTGAGGACGACCGCTTTGCGGGCCTTCACGAAAATCGATTTGCCGCCCTGCGCGGCACGCACACCCAGGATTTCGCCCGTCGTGCGATCCTGGATCAGTTCGCGGCCCGGCGTTTCGTAGCAAACCCGGATCGGACGCTGTTTGACCAGGCTCTCGAGCCGTTTCCAGGTATTGGAAAAACCGTAGGTCGGTCCGTCGTGAAACTTGTGGACACAGTCCGCCCCGGGCAGATCGGGAAACTCAATTCCTTCCGGCTGGTGCTGGTGCTCTTGGGGGTCGCCTCCCAGGCCGGCCAGCCAGTCATTGTTCAGGCTCATCTCCTCCGACCAGACGCGGATCATCTCGTCCGGTACCGGGTAGGGGCCACAGAGCGCCTTTAGGTAGGCCGCCGCTTTCTCCGCCGACGAGGTGTTGAGATACCCCTGACCCGCGACGCGGGTGTTGCCGCCTTCCTGGCCCTCCGGCGCCTTCTCCAGGATCAGGACCTCCGCACCCAGTTCGAACGCCGTGACCGCGGTTGCAACGCCGGCCGCCCCGAAGCCGACGACAACGACTTCGGCCGCCATGTCCCAATTGTCCGGTATCAAAACCCGTCGCCCCTCGTCGGTCACGCTATTTTCGCGCACGGCAACAACCCGGAAAACCTATCATTGTTTCGCCCGCCTGGATAACGGCGCACCAGCCGCAACCGTGCCATGACAGCATGCTGCATCATGGAACCCGGAGTCCGCGCAGGCTCCGCATTGTCATGGCCGCTACGCCTCGGATGTGCTCTAGCGCCAGGCCCAGACCGGTTCGCCGAGGTGGGCGACCCGGGTCTGGCGGCCGAACAGGCCGACCTCGCGGAACTGATAGACCATGGCCGCGGTGGGGGCATGTAGCGCGTCATCATCGCCCATCAGCAGGCGGATCACCGGGCGCTCGCTTTCCGGGATATCGACGAATTCAGGCGAATCCGGTCGGTTCAGTTCGCGAAAGGTGATGCGGTGAATGCGCTCGACCTCGTGTGGGTTGGCCTGCATCTCGGCATCGGCGCCGGCCCAGACGACGATCGGCGTGATCAGGTAGCCCGATTGGGTCGGGTAGTCGTCCAGCAGGCCCAGGACGGCGTCTTCCGCCAGGTGCAGGTTCACTTCCTCCCGCAATTCCCGCAGCGCGCCCTCGATCGGCGTTTCGCCGTCATCGATGCGGCCGCCGGGCAGGGCGAACTGGCTGGCATGAGTGTTCAGGCGCGATGCGCGCCGGGTCAGCACGTAAGCGCCCTCGCCGTTGTCGTCGCGGACCAGGGTCATCGCCACCGCGGCATGTTTCAGGCCCTCGGACGCGATCCGGGTCCGCTCGAATTCACCAAGGTTGGCGGCGACCCGGGCCCGCAAGGCCTCGTCATATCGATAGTGCCTGTCTTCCATGTTCGGATCCGCTTTGCCTGATACGTCCCGGACAGCCTTGGTATTCATGGCGGACAACTATGCCACAGCTCCGCACCCCTTTTCCCGCGGCATCGTTCCTTTCCTGCATTCCGCTCCCGCAAAGGCATGCGCCGGCGCGCCGGGGAACCCCTAGGCCAGGTCCTCGATGGGGACGAAGGGGTCGTCCAGGCCGAAGCCAACCGGGCCGAACACCGCCAGGGCTTCCGGGCTGCGCATGATCGGCGGCGCCGAGACGCCCATCACCGTCACCCGCTGGCCGTAGCGCAGGCGTTCGGTGGTGATCGGCTGGGCCATCTCGCTGTCCAGGATGCAAATCAGGTCGGGCACGACGCAGCGCAGCCGGCCGTCCTGGCGGGCGACCAGGAATTCGTTCTGGAAGGTCACCTCCAGGCGGCCCCTATCGCCGCCCAGGCCCTCGATCAGCACCCGCCCCAGGGCATAGCCCTGGCGGGTCTCGCGGCTGACGTCGATGACCTTGCCGCGGTACAACACCTTGGCGTGGCCATAGTGGGTGCCGGCCAGCATCTCGATCAGGGCGGCGAAGGGATCGCGGCCCCCTTCGCGCGATTGCCGCAGGTTGGCGCCGATCCGGTGGCACAGGGATGTGGTGCCGGGGATCGCCACCCGCTTGGCGGTGGCGCCGTCCATCGGGTAGGAGGCCTTGGCGGCCCGGGCGCCCATGCGGATGACGATGCCGCGGCCGATGAATTCGGCCCGCTTGTCGTCGTCGATGTCGAGGATCACCGTATCGCCGTGCTCGTTGGCGAGCGCGAAGGGCGAACCCGAGGCGCCGTAAACGGAAAAGGTGACCATCTGCATCTCGGGAAAAGCCCGGCCCATGCCGTCGGCGTCGATCACCTGCCGGCCCAGCTTGGCCCCGATATAGAGCGGCATCATCGAATTCGAGCCGCCGGCCTCGAACGCCATCAGGGCGTCGGCTTTGCGGCCGAGATGGCTTTCCAGGGCCAGGACGGCGGCGGGCGGCTGTTCCTCCGCCATGATCTTCTCGATCGCCACCGTCGGCGCCCCCATGTTGCCGCAGGCGAACACCAGGGCGTCGTCCGCCACCTCGGCCAACGCCAGCAACGGCACCGGGCCGTGTGTTTCGATCGCCCGTTTGGTCATCAAGCCGGCGATATAGGGATCGCCGCCGCCCCCCGTGCCCAGGAACGTGGCGCCCAGGGCGATATCGTCCAGTTCGGCCAGGCTGATCTGTTTCATGGCGCGGCCATGGTGCCGAGATCGCCGACCGCCTTGACCCGCAGGCGGGTGGCGTTGCCGGGCAGATAGGTCAGGGGGATCTCGTCGATCTCGGTGATCCGGATGCTGTCCTCGGCGGCGCCGGCGGCGGCGGCCCGGGCGGTGGCGTCGGCGATGGCTTCCGCCACGGCGTCCTCCCGATCGCGGCCGTCGAGGCTGAACACCCGGTCGCATTCGCCGCCCACCATGGCGATGGCGGCGCCGATGGCGTTGGCCACGGCGGCGTGGTCGGGCCGGATTGCCGGGCCGGCGGCCTCCAGCTCGCCCTGGATCACCGCCGCGCCGCCGCCGACCAGCAGCAGGGGCAGCCGGCCGGCACTGGGCCGCACCCGGTCGAGCGCGCCGTTGATCATCTCCCGTGCCGTTACCAGGGCCCGGTCGACCAGCGCCGGGTCCAGGTGCGCGACGCGGGATCGGTCGCCCAGGGGCAGCAGGTCGGCCGCGGCGGCGATGTCGCTCAGGGTCAGGGTGTCGCCGCCGAAGACCAGGGCCCGGCGCTGCAGTTCGAAACCGACGGAATCGGGGCCGATGCGCGCGCCGTCATCGCGCACCAGGCTGCCGCCGCCCAGGCCGACGGCGAGCAGGTCCGGCATGCGGAAGTTGGTGCGCACGCCGCCGACTTCGACGGTCATCGCCGCCTCGCGCGGGAAACCTTCCAACAGCAAGCCGACATCCGAGGTGGTGCCGCCGATGTCCACGACCAGGGCGTCGGTCTCGCCCGACAGTACGGCGGCCCCGCGCATCGAATTGGTCGGCCCGGAGGCGAAGGTCAGCACCGGATAGCGGGCGGCATGCCCGGCCGTCATCAGGGTGCCGTCGTTCTGGCTGATGTAGAGCGGCGCCGACAGGCCGATGTCGGCCATGGCCCGGGCGAAGGCGGCCAGCACCCGGTCGGCCAGGCCGGCCAGGGCGGCGTTCAGGATGGCGGCGTTCTCCCGCTCCAACAGGCCGATGCGGCCGATCCGGTGCGACAGGGTGATGGCGGCGTCCGGCAGTTCCCGGCGCAGGATGTCTTCCGCCTGGCGCTCCATCTCGGCGTCCAGGGGCGCGAACACCGAGGTGACGGCGACGGCGTCCAGGCCCAGTTGCCGGATTTCCCTGGCCTGGCGGGCCAGTTCGGCGTGATCCAGGGGCGCGATCGGCCGGCCGTCGAATTCCAGGCCGCCGCGGGCCAGGAAATGGTACTGGCCGACGGCGGCGGCCAGATCGGCCGGCCAGTCGGCCATCGGCAGCACGGCGGTGGTGGCTGGTGCTGCCAGGCGCAGCACCGCCACCCGGTTCAGGCGCCTACGTTCGATCACCGCGTTGGTGAACTGGGTGGTGCCCAGCATCACCGCCTGGATTTGCGCCGGCGCCACCCCGGCCTCGCTCAGCACCTCGCGGGCGGCGACGACGATGGCGGCGGCGATGTCGGTTCCGGTCGGGGTCTTGTGCCAGGCCAGAACCTCGCTATCGCGCATCAACACCGCATCGGTGTTGGTGCCGCCGACGTCGATGCCCAGGCGCGGGGCGGCGGCCTCGGGCCCGGGCGGCATCGTTCAGCCAGCGTCGGCGGTCGGCGGCGCGGCGGCGGATCCGCGCGGCCGGCCCTTGCGCTTGGTGGCGCCGGCCTTGCCGCGGCCGTCGCCGTTGCCCTTGGGCTTGGTGCGGCCGGCGCGACGTGGCTTGGCGGCGGCCTTTGGTTTCGCCGGCTTGGCGGCCCTGGTGGGTGCCGGCAGGGCCGGGCGGCGGCCCAGCATTTGTTCGAGGTACCGGCCGGTATAGCTTTCCGGTGCGCCGGCGACCTGCTCGGGCGGCCCTTCGGCGACGATGCGGCCGCCGCCGTCGCCGCCCTCCGGTCCCAGGTCGATGAGCCAGTCGGCGGTCTTGATGACCTCCAGGTTATGTTCGATCACCACCACCGTGTTGCCGGTCTCGACCAGGGCGTGCAGCACCTCCAGCAGCTTGCGCACGTCCTCGAAATGCAGCCCGGTGGTCGGCTCGTCGAGGATGTACAGGGTGCGGCCGGTGGCCCGCCGCGAGAGTTCCTTGGCCAGCTTCACCCGCTGCGCCTCGCCGCCCGACAGGGTGGTCGCCTGCTGGCCGACATGGATGTAGCCCAGGCCGACCCGCTGCAAGGTGGTCAGCTTGTCGCGCACCACCGGCACTGCTTTGAAGAAGATGGCCGCCTCGTCCACCGTCATGTCCAGGACGTCGGCGATCGACCTGCCACGGAAGGCGACCTCGAGGGTTTCGCGGTTGTAGCGGCGGCCCTGGCAGATATCGCATTGCACGTAGATGTCGGGCAGGAAATGCATCTCGATCTTGACCAGGCCGTCGCCCTGGCAGGCCTCGCAGCGGCCGCCCTTGACGTTGAAGGAGAACCGCCCCGGCTTGTAGCCGCGGGCCACCGCCTCGGGCAGGCTGGCGAACCAATCCCGGATCGGCGTGAAGGCGCCGGTGTAGGTCGCCGGGTTGGAGCGCGGCGTGCGGCCGATCGGCGATTGGTCGATGTCCACCACCTTGTCCAGGAAGTGCAGGCCCTCGATCTTTTTGAACACCCCGGGCTGGGCCCGGGCGCCGTTGAGGAAACGGGCCAGCGCCTTGTACATGGTCTCGACCAGCAGGGTCGATTTACCGCTGCCCGAGACGCCGGTGACACAAGTGAAGGTGCCGAGCGGGATATGCGCGTCGACCTCCGCCAGATTGTTCGAAGACGCACCAAGAACTACCAGCTGCTGACCGGGATGCCCGCTACGTCGTTGTTTTGGAACATCTATTTGGCGCAGGCCTACTAGGTATTGCCCGGTAAGGCTTTCCGGCGAGGACATGATGGCGGCGGGCGTACCACTGGCCACCAGCTCGCCGCCATGCTCGCCGGCGGCCGGACCCAGGTCGATCACGTGATCGGCGCTCTGGATGGCCTCCTCGTCGTGCTCGACCACCACCACGGTGTTGCCCAGATCCCGCAGGTTCTTCAGGGTTTCCAGCAGTCGGGCGTTGTCGCGCTGATGCAGGCCGATGGACGGCTCGTCGAGCACGTAAAGCACGCCGGTGAGGCCCGAACCGATCTGCGAGGCCAGGCGGATGCGCTGGCTCTCGCCGCCCGACAGGGTGCCCGAGGCCCGCGACAGGGTCAGGTATTCCAGGCCGACGTTGACCAGGAAGCCGAGCCGGTCGTTGATCTCCTTGAGCACCCGGTCGGCGATCTCCAACTGTTTGGCGGTCAGCTCGGCGGCCAGGCCGCCGAACCAGTCGCGGGCCGCCAGGATAGATAATTCAGTGACTTGGCCGACATGGCGGCCGGCGATCTTGACCGCCAGGGCCTCGCCCTTCAGGCGGTGGCCGTCGCAGGCCTCGCAGGTGGTGATCGACTGGTACTTCTCCAGTTCCTCCCGTACCCAGGCAGAGTCCGTCTCCCGGTAGCGCCGTTCCATGTTCGGTATGACCCCTTCGAAGGGCTTCTTGGTGGTGTAGCTGCGCAGGCCGTCGTCGTAATGCATCTCCACCGCCTGGCGGCCGGTGCCGAACAGGATCGCCTGGCGCACCTTCTCGGGCAGATCGTCCCATGGCACCGTGGTCGAGATCTTGAAGTGGCGGGCCAGGCTGTCCAGGGTCTGACTGTAGTAGGGCGAAGTAGAACGCGACCATGGCGCGATGGCGCCGTCGCGCAGGCTCGAATTCTCGTCCGGCACGCTCAGCGCCGGATCGAAATAGAGCTGGTTGCCCAGGCCGTCGCAGGCGACGCAGGCGCCGAAGGGGTTGTTGAAGGAGAACAGCCGCGGTTCGATCTCGGGGATGGTGAAGCCGGAGACCGGGCAGGCGAAGCGGGCCGAGAAGGTGGTAGAGGCGCCGGTGTCGGCGTCCTCGATCACGGCGATGCCGTCGGCCAGCTCCAGGGCGATCTCCAGGCTGTCGGCCAGGCGGCTTTGCAGATCGTCGCGCAGCACCACCCGGTCCACCACCACCTCGATATCGTGCTTCTTCTTCTTCTCCAGGGCCGGCGCCTGGTCCAACTCGTACAGTTCGCCGTCGATGCGCACGCGCTGAAAGCCGCGCTTCATCAACTCGGCCAGTTCCCTGCGGTATTCGCCCTTGCGGCCGCGGATCATCGGCGCCAGCAGGTACAGGCGCGTGCCCGGCGCCATGGCCATGATGCGGTCGACCATCTGGCTGACCGTCTGGCTTTCGATCGGCAGGCCGGTGGCCGGTGAATAGGGAATGCCGATGCGGGCCCACAACAGCCGCATGTAGTCGTAGACCTCGGTCACCGTGCCGACCGTCGAACGCGGATTGCGCGAGGTCGTCTTCTGCTCGATCGAGATCGCCGGCGACAGGCCGTCGATATGGTCGACGTCGGGCTTCTGCATCAGTTGCAGGAACTGCCGGGCATAGGCCGACAGGCTCTCGACATAGCGCCGCTGGCCCTCGGCATAGATGGTGTCGAAAGCCAGCGACGACTTGCCGCTGCCCGACAACCCGGTGATCACCACCAACTGGTCCCGCGGAATATCGACGTCGATATTCTTCAGGTTGTGCTCGCGGGCACCTCGAACGCTAATGAATTTCTGCATGCGGCAAAAAAGACTCGAATCGACCTGGAAAAGAACATATCATGAACATCGGCTTGCGCGCCAGCATCCGCCGCCGGCCGGTCATGAGCTGTCCCGATGATGCATATCATTGTTGCCTCTTCGGGCAAAACCCGGTGGCGGGAGGACGGGCGATGTGCCTATAGTCGACGGCATGATTCAAGCCTCGGACAAGGTCGGCTGAAGCGCGGGTTAGGCACGGGTGAAACACGGGTGAAACAATGGCAGGCAGCGTCAACAAGGTGATTTTGGTCGGCAATCTGGGCCGTGATCCGGAGGTTCGGCATACCCAGAACGGCGATCCCATCGTGCATATTTCCGTCGCCACGTCGGAAAGCTGGAAGGACCGCAACAGCGGCGAACGGCGCGAGCGCACGGAATGGCACCGGGTGGTGATCTTCAACGAGCATTTGGGCCGAATCGCCCAGCAGTTCCTCAAGAAGGGCTCCAAGGTCTATCTCGAGGGTCAATTGCAGACCCGTAAATGGCAGGACCAGTCGGGCCAGGACAAATACACCACCGAAGTGGTGCTGCAACGTTATCGCGGTGATTTGACCATGCTGGACCGGCGGGACGATTCGGGCGGTTTCGGCGACGGCGGTTACGGCGGTGGTGGTGGTCCAACTGGCGGCGGCGGTGGCGACGATTTCGGCGGCGGCGGCGGTGGTGGCGGTGGTCCGGCCGGCGGTGGCGGCGGCGGCGACGACCTGGACGACGAGATCCCGTTCTAGCCGCGTCGCTGGCCCGGGCGTTCCCCTGATGGCCAAGCAAACAGCAGAGCAACCGCTCTCCGGCGTCCGGGTGCTGGAACTGACCCGGCTGCTGCCGGGGCCGTTGGCCGGCCGCCATCTGGCCGACCTGGGCGCCGAGGTGATCAAGGTCGAGGACACCGAGCACGGCGATTACGTGCGCGGCATCGGCGCCATGAAGGGCGAGAACTCCGGCGCCTTCCACGCCCTCAATCGCAACAAGAAATCCCTGCGCCTGGACTATCGGACGGACCGCGGCCGGGGGGTCTTCCTCGCGCTGGCGGCGCGTAGCGAGGTGGTGCTGGAAGGCTTCCGCCCCGGCACCATGGCCCGGCTGGGCCTGGATTACCCGACCCTGCGCCGGGGCAATCCGGCCCTGGTCTATTGCGCCCTGACCGGCTTCGGCCAGGACGGCCCCTATCGCGACCGGGCCGGCCATGACATGAACTATGCCTCCTACGCCGGCATGACCGATCAGGTCGGCAACCGCGGCGGCCCGCCGGCCAACGCCAACTTCCAGTACGCCGATATCGCCGGCGGCACCATGGGGGCGATGATGGGCATCCTGGCCGCCCTGTACGACGCCCAGCGCAGCGGCCAAGGCCGCTATATCGACGTGCCGATCACCGATTGCGCCCTGGCCCAGATGGCCGTGGCCTGGTCGCAGTACGAGGCGACGGGCCGGATGCCGGAACGCGGCGGCGACCTGATCAGCGGCAAGTACCCCTGGTACGATTTCTACCAGGCCGCCGACGGCGGCTACGTCCATCTGGGGGCCCTGGAATGGCGCTTCTGGCGGAACTTCTGCGACGCCGTCGGCCGGCCGGAATGGGCCGACCGGCAGATGGCCGAGGGGGCCGAGGCCGAGGCCATGCGGGCCGAGATCGCCGCCTATTTCCGCCGCGAGGACCGCGATGCCCTGGTCGCCCGCCTGGCGCCGCTGGATACCTGCGTGGCGCCGGTGCTGCGCCTGGAGGAATGTGCCCGGGCGGAGGCGTTTCGCGATCGCGGCCTGTTCGTCGAGGTCGAGGACCCGCGCGACGGCGTCGTCGCCCACATCGCCTTTCCGGTGCGCTTCGACGGTGCGGCGCCCACCGCGCCCCAGCCGGCCCCGGGCTGGGGTGAACACAGCGAGGCGGTGCTGCGGGCCATCGATCTGCCGACGGCGGAGATCGCCGCCCTGCGCGACGACGGCATCATCTGAGGCCAGGCAAAAAAAAGGGAGACCTCGCCATGCGGATCGGCATCATGACCGGCGCCATTCCCGACCCGGCGGCCAGCATCGACGGCTTCATCGCTCTGGCCAAGGATCTCGAAGCGCGCGGCTTCCCCTCGCTATGGCTGGCCAATACCCGCGGCCACGACGCGGTGACGGCGATGGCCATGGCCGGCCGAGAGACCGAGCAGCTCGAAGTCGGCACGGCGGTGACGCCGATCCAGCCGCGCCACCCGACGGCCCTGGCGCAACAGGCGTTGAGCGCCTCGGTCCTGGCCCGGGGACGCTTTACCCTGGGCGTGGGCCTGTCCCACAAGGTGGTGATCGAGGACACCCTGGGACTGTCTTATGCCCAGCCGGCCAAGACCATGCGGGAGTATCTGGAGATCCTGGCGCCGCTGCTGCGTGGCGAGGGCGCGGCCTTCAAGGGTGATCTCTACCGCAGCAAGATCGCCCTGGAGGTCAACGACGCGGCCCGCCCGGTGCCGCTGCTGGTGGCCGCCCTGGGGCCGCTGATGTTGCGGGTCGCCGGCACCCAGGCCGACGGCACCGCCCTGTGGATGACCGGACCGCGGACCATCGCCGAGTATATCGTGCCGACCATCGCCGCCGCCGCCGGCGAGGCCGGCCGGCCGGCGCCGCGCATCGTCGCCGGCTTCCCGGTGGTGCTGACATCGGATGTCGAAGGCACGCGGGCGAAGATCGCCGGGATCCTGGCGGTCTATGGCCAGTTGCCCTCCTACCGGGCGATGCTGGACCGGGAAGGCGCCGCCGGGCCGGCCGACGTCGCCCTGGTCGGCGACGAGGCGGCCCTGGACGAGGCCCTGACAAGATTGCGCGCGGCCGGCGTCGACGACACCATCGCGGTGCTGCTGGAAACCGAGGCCGGCGCCCGGCAACGCACGCTGGAGTTCCTGCAAAGCCGGCTGTAGTCCGTGCCGGCCGACTGGCGGCCGCGTTTTGACTTTGCGGCGCTTGCGCTCCACCATCCCCGGCATGGGGAGGTGAGGGCATGCCCGTATTAGTCAATGAAATTCCCCTGAACGGGAGTCCCGAACCGGGCTCGGTGCTGGCATCCACGGCGAAACCGATCGTCCGGGTGGACGGCGAGATCCTGGCCAGTTCCGGCGCCGAGCCGGTGTCGCTGCGGACCGAGGATGCCGTCCATGGCCTCGAACGTTGCCAACTGACCCTGGCCGGAGCGGCTGCCGAGCCGCTGCGCTGGTACGACCCGCTGCTGAATGCCCTGGCATCGCTGCTGCGGCCGGGCGGCGGCGCGGCCCGACGCCTTCGTGGGCCCGCGGGTATCGGCGGCCCCGTGGCGATTTTCGATCGCAGTGCGTTGGACTTCGGCGCGGAATTGTCGGTCGCCTTCCCGTCCGGTGACGGCGAGGTGGTGGTGTTCGACGGCGTGATCACCGGCCTGGAGGGGCGGTTCCGGGCCGACCGGGCGGAAACCCTGACGGTTCATGCCGAGAGCCGCCTGATCGACCTGGCGATGAGCCAGAGCACGCGGAATTTCGAGGACGACAGCGTCACCGGCATTGTCGAACGCATCGCGACGTTTCACAGCATGGAGACCGAGGTCGATCTGGAGGACGACGTTTATCGCCGCTATGTCGCACAGTTGAATCAGAGCGACTTGGATTTCCTGCGGCAACTGGCGCAATTCGTCGACGCGGACATCTGGATGGCCGGCGACGCATTGCACGTGCAATCGCGGCGGCTGCGCGACCCGAACCCGATCGACCTGGTCCTTGGGTCATCGCTGGGGCGGTTCGACGCGCTGGCCGATCTGCGGGAACAACGGACCGAGTTGACGGTTGGTGGCGAGGACGTGGCCGCCGGCAACTGGCTTCGGGTCGCGGCCAATCCGGGTCCGGTCAGCGGCGAATTGGGCGCTGGCCAGGATGGTGCTTCGGTGCTGAGCGAGGCCTTGGGTGAGCGTTTGGCCCACCTCGGCGACATCACGGTCGAGGACGAAGAGGAGGCCCAGCGTCTGGTCCAGAGCCTTTACGCTCGCCGGGCTCGGCGTTTCGTCACCGGCCGCGGCCACGCCGCCGGCGAGCCATTGATCCAGGCCGGCCGCCGGGTCGACATCGACGGCGTTGCTGCGATGTTCACCGGCCTCTACCACGTCACCGCCAGCCGCCACGTCTACGATCAGGCCGAGGGTTACCGCACGGAATTCGAGGTCGAGCGGGCGACGCTGGCGCACGCGGATTGACGATCAGTTTTCAGAAACCAGGGAGGTGCCGATGCAGGGGCAGGCGAGGGTAACGAATACCGGCGGCTATTGGCACGAGGCCGCCCGCTATAATGGCGTCCATACGGCCAGGGTGATCGAACTTGTCGACCCCGATGGCCAGGGCCGGGTCAAGGTCCGGCTGGTGCGGGGCGAGGAAGAGGTGCCGTTGGAGGCCTGGGCCAGGATCGCCACCCTGATGGCCGGCAACAACAAAGGCAGTTGGTTCATTCCGGACGTCGGCGACGAGGTGCTGGTCGCCTTCGAGGCCGGCGATCCGCGCAAGCCTTTCGTCCTGGGCGGTCTGTGGAACGGTCAGGATGCGCCGCCGGAAAGCATGGACGGCGCCGGGGCCAACGGCGTCAAGAGCCTGCGCCTGCGCAGCGGCCTGACCATCCGCCTGCAGGAGGATCGGGAGGGCGCCTCGATCACCCTGGAGACACCGGGAGGTCGGCGGTTGGTATTGTCCGACGCCATCGACTCCGAGGGCGAGGCCGGCGTCATCGAGATCGAGGACGGCCAGGGCAACAAGGTCACGATAGATCGGGACGGCGTGTCCGTGGTGTCCGATGGAGTGTTGCGATTGTCGGCAAATGAGGGGGCCACCATCGAGGCCACGTCGCTCGATATTAAAGTCGGCACCGCCAACGTTACCGGCATCCTATATGCCAATATCATCAACGCCTCTTCCATCGTCGCCGATGGCTACACCAACGGGGCCGGCAACCACTGGTAGCCGAACTGTCACTCGGCCTGCTTGGCCAACGCGGCGTTGAGGGCCGTGTGCGGGCCGCCGAACTTCGCCATGGTGCCGGCCATGGTGTAGCCGGCGGTCAGGCCGCCATCCACGGCGATGGCCGTGCCGCTACTTTCGATCCAGAACCGAAATGCCGGTCCAATCGGCGGCCGGCGGCATCGCTACGTTGTGTTCGCAGCGGCCGACATACAGGGCCGCCGTGCGGTCGCCGGGCGCCTGTTCCTGGCAGGCCTCGAAGGCCTGGCAGGCGTCCAGGAAGTGGCCGGCGCGGTAGTCGGCGAGGGCCCGTTCGAACAGCTCGCGGGTCGCCAGCTTGTCGCGGCGGACGGCTTCCGGATCGGCGTCGAGCAGTTCGTACAGGGTGACCGGCTCGGCCCGGCCCTTGACCACCACCCGGTCCAGCTCGCGGTAGGAAAAGCCGGACGGATCGGCGACCCGTTCCAGGGTCTGGCCGGTGAACAGCACGGCGGCGCCGTACAGCTTGGTCAGGTTCTCGGTCCGCGAGGCCAGGTTGGCGGTGTCGCCGACGACGTTGGAATCGAGCCGCCGGCCGCCGCCGATGGCGCCCAGCATGAGCGGCCCGCTGTTGATGCCGATGCCGATGCGGATCGCCGCCTCGCCCCGCTCCCGGCGTTCGGCGTTGAAGGCGCGCAGCTGTTCCATCATCGCTCCGGCGCAGATCAGCGGCGCGTCCGCCGGGCCGGCGAACAGGGCCATCAGGGCGTCGCCCAGATACTGGTTGATGAAGCCGTCGGCCTGGTTGATGGCCGGCTCCACCGCCGCCAGGAAGCGGTTCAGGAAGGCGAAGGCGTCGGCGGCGCCGATATTCTCGGACAAGGGCGTGAAATCACGGATGTCGGCGAACAGCACGCTCATATCCAGCGAGACGTGGTCGCCGGCGTCGATGTCCTCGATACTTTCCCGCTTCAGCAGGTCGAGAAACTGGAACGGCACGAAGCGGCTGTAGGACTCCGTCAACTCGACCAGCCGCCGGTTGCGGGCCAGGATCTCGTCGTTCAGTTGTTTCTTGACCCACAGGGAGCCAGCCTGCTGGACATGGACGGTAAAGGCGGAGCAATGCTCCTCGCTGATCGGCTCGAAGAACTCGCCGCTCTCCTGGGTGATGCCGCCCAGGATCAGGCCGCAAAAGGCGCCGTCCTTGTCGTCGAACGGGCAAACGATGGCCTGGGCCAGATCCAGTTCCGGCCAGGCCGCCAGCATCGGATGCCCGGCGGCCAGCACGGCGCTTTCGCGCTGGGCCGTCCAGGCCGGATCGAAGGCCAGGTCTTCCGGCACCTCGTCGAAGCCGAACTCGGCCGCCACCGCCAGCCGGTCCGGCCGTTCGCCGGCCAGCAGGAACAGGGCAGTCTCGAACTCGAAGGCCTCGATGATCGCTTCCAGGGTCAGGGTCTGGAATTCCTCCAGGTCTTCGGTATGCAGGCAGCCGGCGATATAGGCCTGGATGGCGCGGAAGCGATGCAGTTCGCGATCCAGATGGTCCTTGGCCCGGATCAGATCCTGCTGGCCGACCAGATGATGCGCCGCCTCGGCTTCCAGCCGGGCGCAGATGGCGGCCAGTTCTCGGTAGCTGCGTTGCTCGTCCGCCGCCGTCATCGCGGCCTTTCGCGTTTCTTATGCGGCATCGCGGCGGACCAGCGGAAACAGCGACGTGGTGTAACTATGGAAGCGGTTCTTGCCGCCGAACCGGCAGTACTCGCTGTAGCCGTAAACCCCCAGCCAGGGCGCGACCTCGTCGCCGCACAGGGGATGTTGCATCTTGGCGATGATCTCGTCCTTCAGCACTTTGTTGAACATGTGGCGGCCCCTGGCCATACAGTCAGCGTGGAATACGGCGACCGGCCGCCGGCCGTTCATCTGCTCGTCCAGGCGCGCCATCATCCGATCGACGCCTTCGAAGATATAGCCTTCGTCCCTTTGCATCAGCGACACCCGGGTGCCCTCCGGCACCGTTGCCGGCAGGTAGAAGCTTTGCCGGTCTTCCGAGACCTTGATCGGTACCCGCAGGATATGCGGGTTGTCATAGGCTTCCTGGTCCTCGGGGGAGAGTTCGATGCCCAGGCCGGTGATCGGCAGGGCGTCGGCGACCGGCGTCGAGGCATCCAGGCCCAGGCGGGCCATCAGCCGCGGCCAGGCCGGCTCGCCATCCAGTTCGAGGATCTGGTTGTCCTGCGTCTTGGTGACCTCGAAGGTCACGCCTTCCAGGGGGATCGAGCCGTGATGCACCCCAATCTCCAGTTCCAGGGTCGGATCGGCGAAGCCGACCAGGACGACGCCCTGTTCGGTCACCGCGTCGTTGAAGAACTGAAACGAGCCCTTGGCCTTGCCGTTATCGGCGGCGGTGGCGCCGAAGATCGGTACCTCCGGTCCGAACACGTCCTCGATGCCGTCGATCACCCGATCGCCCGAGACATCCAGGCCGGCGGTCAGGATGTAGATCATGTTGATGCCGGGTTGTGCCGCCTGTAGCGACTGGGCCGCGTCTTTGCCCAGGTCATAGGAATTGTTACCGTCCAGGCCGTCGGCAAAAGCCACGGCCAATTCGTCGCCGCGCACCGCCATCACCGCCAGGGCGCGCATGTTTTCGCTGACCCCCTCGCTGCTGATCACGCCGCTGCCGGTGCAGCCGATCACCGTGGCATCGGCACAGGCCTCGCGCGCCGCCGCCAGCAACTGCTTGAAGTTGTGGCCCATGGTGGCGTGCACGACAAGCAGCTGGCAATCGCCGCCCTGACCTTCGCCCAGCGCGTTGTCGATGCATTCGCGGATTGCCGTCTTGGAATTGACCGCATTGCTGCTGCCTGACGAGAATTCAAGCATCTTCGTTTCCCCCATATTCTTTGAAGCCGATGGCTTCGTTCCCCAACTGAAGAAGTTTATGACAGGGGAGGCGACATGCAAAACTTCAAGAATGAGTGAATGCGGGAAATCCGGGGGTCGTGATGAAAGCTCTGTTGCAGCGGGTCAGCGAGGCCGGCGTCTCGATCGGCGGCCAGTCCGTCGCGGAGATTGGACCGGGGCTGCTGATCCTGATCTGCGCGCTGCCCAACGACGGCGCCGAACAGATCGACTTCCTGGCCCGCAAGATCGCCAATCTGCGGATCTTCGAGGACGACGGGGGCAAGATGAACCATTCACTGCTGGATATCGGCGGCGCGGCGCTGGTGGTCAGCCAGTTCACCCTGGCCGCCGACCTGCGCCGGGGCAACCGGCCGGGGTTTTCCGGCGCCGCGGCGCCGGACCTGGCCCGCCAGCTTTACGAGGAATTCTGCCGCCGCCTGGCGGAGCATGGCGTGTCGGTACAAACCGGCGAGTTCGCCGCCCAGATGGCGGTCCGCCTGGTCAACGATGGTCCGGTGACGATCTGGCTGGATACCGACGCGCCGTGAATCTGCGGTGAATGCCGTTCAGGCGGCGTCTTCCTTCAGGGCGGCGTCCAGGTAGTTGCCGATTTCCTTGCTCAGCCGCTCCAGCTTGCTCTCGTAAAAGTGACTGGCGCCGGGGATCTTGCGATAGTCGATGGCGATCCCCCGCTGCGCCTGCAAGCGTTCGGCCAGGGCGGCGGCGTCGGCCTCCGGCACCGTTTCGTCGCGGCTGCCGTGAATGATCAGGCCCGAGGCCGGGCAGGGCGCCAGGAAGGTAAAATCGAAATTGTTGGCCGGCGGCGAGATCGAGATGAAGCCGGCGATCTCCGGCCGGCGCATCAACAGCTGCATGGAAATCCAGGCGCCGAAGGAATAGCCGCCGATCCAGCAATAGCGGGCGTTGGGGTTGATGCTCTGCATCCAGTCCAGGGCGGATGCGGCATCCGACAACTCGCCGATGCCGCCGTCATAGCTGCCCTGGCTGCGGCCGACGCCACGAAAATTGAAACGCAACGCCGCGAAGCCGCGCTCGACGAAGGATTGGTACAGGTTGTAGACGATCTTGTTGTTCATGGTGCCGCCGTAGCGCGGATGCGGGTGCAGCGCCAACGCGATCGGGGCGGTGCTATCGTCGCTAGGGTGATACCGGCCTTCCAGCCGGCCGGCGGGACCATTGAAGATCACTTCCGGCATGTTGCCTTGGCTCCTTGGCGTTCGCGGGAAACGGCGCGCCGGCGGCGGCGCTCGGTTCTTGGTGTCGGGTTGCCGCCATATAACGGGGCGCATGCCGTCATCGCAAGCCCGATCGACGATGAATAGCCATTCAAAGCCCCACCTGGGGATATCTTGATCATTCCGCCCGGGCTCACTACGTTACACAGAAGCCGAGGCGCGTGGCCCACACGGCCGCGCAAGGGGCCCCTGCGGCATGGCAGATATCGTGACGGAGCAGACAATGTTCAAGATCCTTCGCGAGGACATCGAAGCGTGCATGCTCCGGGACCCGGCGGCCCGCTCCAAACTGGAAGTGATCCTCGCCTATCCCGGTTTTCACGCCGTGATCTATTACCGCCTGTCCAGTTGGCTGTGGCGGCGGAAATTCTTTCTGCTGGGACGGGTGATTTCGCATATCGGCCGCATGCTGACCGGCATCGAAATCCATCCCGGCGCCACCATCGGCAACGGTTTCTTCATCGATCACGGCCACGGCGTGGTGATCGGCGAAACCGCCGAAATCGGCGACAACGTCACGCTGTACCATGACGTTACCCTGGGCGGCATCGCGCCATCGGTGGATTCGGAAGCTCAGCGCCACCAGAAACGACATCCGACGTTGTGCGACGACGTCATCGTCGGTTCCGGGGCGCAGATCCTGGGGCCGATCACAGTTGGCCAGGGGGCGCGGGTCGGGGCCAACTCGGTGGCCCTGCGCGACGTACCGGCCGGCGCCACGGTGGTCGGCATTCCGGCCAAGGTGGCTCGCGGGCGGGCCCCGGACGACGGTGAGCAGGCGACCCACTTCGCCGCCTATGGCACCGAGCCCGATATTCCCGATCCGGTGCAACGGGTGGTCGACGCGCTGCTGGACCGGGTGCAGGGCCTGTCCATGCGGGTCGAGGAGCTGGAGCGCCAGTTGAACGAAAGCGCCGCCGGCCATTGGGACATCGGCGACTACGACGAGTTGGCGGCCGACGACGACGGCGAGACCCCCGGGCGCACCGAGAACGACAACTAGCGGCGACCGCATGGCCAACCAGGACGCCGTCTATCTGGACTACAACGCGACCGCCCCGATCCGCCCGGAAGTCATCGCCCTGGTTGGCGAGGTGATGGCGACGGTCGGCAACGCCTCGTCGGTGCATGGTTCCGGCCGGGCGGCGCGGGCCCGGGTCGAGGAAGCCCGTCGCCAGGTCGCGGCGCTGATCGGCGCCGAGGCGGTGAACGTCATCTTTACCGGCGGCGGCACGGAAGCGGACAATCTGGCCCTGTGCGGTTTCGGGGCCGAGCACCTGATCGTCTCGTCGGTCGAACACGGCGCCATCCTGGCGCCGTCGCTGTTGGCCGATCCAGCCGCGGTGATGCTGCCGGCCAGCCGCGAGGGGTTGGTCGATCTGGCGGCGTTGGAAGCGGCGCTGGCGGCGGCCGAAGGGCCGACCCTGGTATCGGTGATGTTGGCCAACAACGAGACCGGGATCATCCAGCCGGTGGCCGAGGCGGCGGACATCGCCCATCGCCATGGCGCCTTGATGCATTGCGACGCCATCCAGGGGGCCGGCAAGATCGCCGTCGATATCGCCGATCTGGGGGTCGATCTGATCAGCCTGTCGGCGCACAAGATCGGCGGCCCGCAGGGTGTCGGTGCCCTGGTGATGCGCCAGGACCGGGCGGTGCTGGCGCAGATCGTCGGCGGCGGCCAGGAACAGGGCCGGCGGTCGGGGACCGAGAATGTCGCCGGCGTCGCCGGCTTCGGCGAGGCGGCCCGGCTGGCCGCGGCCGAACTGACCGAGTTCGGCCAATTGGCCGAAATGCGCGACGACCTGGAACGGCGGTTGGCCAGGATCGCCGGCAAGGTCCGGGTTTTCGGCGCCGCACTGGCCCGCCTGCCCAATACCTCCTGTTTCACCATGCCGGGGGTGCGCGCCGATACTCAGGTGATGTCGTTCGACCTGGAAGGCATCGCGGTCAGCGCCGGTTCCGCCTGTTCGTCCGGCAAGGTGGCCCCCAGCCACGTGCTGGCGGCCATGGGCGTCGACGACGACGAGGCGATGACGGCGATCCGCGTCAGCCTGGGGCGTGATAACACGGCCGGCGACATCGACCGGTTCGTATCGGTCTGGACGGACATCTACCGCCGTTGCGGCTCCCAGGCCGACGCCGCCTGAACCGCCGCCGATTTCCCGCCGCCGACCCAGTCTTTGAAAGCGCGTCATGCCGAGGATGGTTTTCATTAGCGACGACGGCGGCCAGCGTTCGGAGGTGGACGCGCCCGTCGGTCAGTCGGTGATGGAGATCGCCCAGCGCAACGGCTTCGATATCGAGGGTGCCTGCGAGGGCAATCTGGCCTGCTCGACCTGTCACGTCATTGTCGACCCCGCCTATGCCGGGCGTCTGCCGCCGCCGAGCGAGGAGGAGGACGACATGCTGGACCTGGCCTTCGGCCTGCAGCGCACCTCGCGCCTTGGCTGCCAGATCGTGATGACCGAGGAACTGGACGGCCTGACGGTGCGGCTGCCAGCTGAAAGCCGGAACCTGTTGTTGGACTAGCGGGGGATCCCGGCGTTAGCAGGCGGCGGCCCGGCGGGCGCGCTTGTCACGGTACATCGCCAGGTCGGCCCGCCGCAACAGGCTGTCGGCATCGATGTCGGCGTCGGCGTCGAAGGTTTCCATCCCCAGAGAGGCGCGGATCGGTATGTTCTCGCCGTGCCAGGGCAGGTAAGTGGTGTTCAGGGCCCGTCGCAGGGCCTGGGCGCGGGTCGCGCCCTCGATCGGATCGGCCCGGGTCAGCACGGCGGCGAATTCGTCGCCGCCGATCCGGGCGACGATGTCGCTGCCGCGCAGATGCAGGCTGACCACCTCGGCCACCCGGCACAACAGGGAATCGCCGGCGTCGTGGCCATGGGCGTCGTTGACGCCCTTGAAGCCGTCGAGATCGATGTAGATGAGGATTCCCGTTTCATCATGGCGCGCAGCCAGCTTCAGGGTATGGCGCAGGGCCTCGGCGAAGCCGCGGCGATTGTGCAGGCCGGTCAGCGCATCGGTTGCCGCCAGCGCCTCCAATTCAACGATACGAGCGCTCTGATCGGCGATGGTCTGCTCCATCTCCGCCGCGTAATCCAATGTTTTCAGCAGCAGTCGCAGGGAATCCCGCGGCAAGCCGGCCTGGTCGCCGAAGGCGCGCAGGTGCGACAGCAAACCGGCGGCGTGCTCGCCCGGTAATTCGAGATCGAAACCCCCGGCGAAGGGAAGATCGATGGTGCCGGCGGAGATGGTCATGTTTTTGCCCTCCTGATTGCTGCAAGCCGTTACCCGCTCCTCTGCAACGATCGTGCCAACTTTCCGGGTAGGAAAATCAATGACTTAGTATTCCAGTGGCGGGAAAAAACTGCCTGCCGACGGCGCCTGGAGGCAGAAATGGCCGGCTCTGTGTTGCGCTTGACCGTGGTTGCCGCCAATCTGGAGCAATCCAAAGCTGGAGGTTCGCCATGTCGGTTCGTTGGCTGGTTCGGCTGTCAGGCTTGTTGCTGCTGGCGGTGGCCGGATCGGCGGCGCTGGCGCCGGCTGTGGCCCAGAAGATACGGCCGGCGCGGGCGATCTATGACCTGAGCCTCGGCAAGAAGGGCGCCGGCGTCGAGTTGGAATCGCTGACCGGCCGGCTGGCGCTTGAACTGATCGAGACCTGCGAAGGCGCCATCTTCAACCAGGGGTTCGTTACCCGCTCGGTGCAGACGACGGGCGAGGAGCTGTTCGGCGATGTTCAGGCGTCGCTGTGGGAAAGCCGCGACGGCCGCCGTTTTCGCTTCACCCAATTGAGCCGGAGTTCCGGGCAGGAGGACGAGGAATCGCGCGGCGGGGCGGAGCTTTTCCCGGACGGTGGCGGCATCGCCCGGTGGAGCCTGCCGAAGCCGGCGGAGATCACCCTGCCGCGCGGCACCCTGTTCTCGGTCGGTTACAGCAAGCGGGTGCTGGAAATGGCGGCCACCGGCAGCCGGGGATTCGAGGTGCCGCTGTTCGACGGCGCCGGCGAAGCCGGCCTCTACCGCGCCCACGCCTTCATCGGCAAGGGGATGAAACCGGCGGCGATCAGTAGTTCGCAACCGGCACCGTTGCCCCGTTGGCCGATCCGGCTGGCCTATTTCCGGGATGACGATACGAGCGGCCTGCCCGACTACGAGGTTGGCTTCGTCCTCTACGGCACCGGCGTCATCAACGACATCGTCATCGACTACGGCGAATTCACCATCCTCGGCCGGTTGGCCGCCCTGAACTATCACGACCCGCCGTCCTGCGGCGATTAGGGTATTTCCAGTCAAAGGGACCAAGCCTAGCGATCCAGGGCCCGCCGCACCCGGGCCGCCAGATCGTCCCGCTTGAAGGGTTTTTCGAGCAGATCGACCTCCGCCATGGGGGCGCCGCGGGTGGTGAAGGCTTCCCGGGGATGGCCGGACATGAACAAGACCTTGAGACCCGGCGCGATGGGGCCGGCGGCATCGGCCAGGTCCTCGCCGCTCATGCCGCCCGGCAGCACCACATCGGTCAGCAGCAGATCCGCCTCGGCGCCGTTCTCGAGCAAGCGCAGGGCGGGCTTCGCGGCCTCGGCCTGCAGCACCCGGTAGCCGAGCCCTTCCAGCATGCCGACGGTGACGCCGCGAACCTCCGCGTCGTCCTCGACCACCAGGATGACCTCGCCGCCGGCGGCACGGACCGGCGCGGGGAGGGGCGGTTCGACCGCTTCGTCGGCCTTGCCCGCCTCGGCGCCGGGTAGATGGATTTTCACCTTGGTGCCGGCGTCGACCTGGCTGTCGATTTCAATCCGCCCACCCGACTGGCGGACGAAACCATAGGCCATGCTCAAGCCCAGGCCGCTGCCCTTGCCGATTTCCTTGGTGGTGAAGAATGGCTCGAACACGCGTTCCAGCAACTCCGGCGGCATGCCGTGGCCGGTATCGGACACCGACAGCAGCACGTAATGTCCGGGTTCGACATCATCGGTATCCGGGACATCGTCGGCGTTCAAATGCGCGTTGGCCGTGGCGATGGTCAGGCGGCCGCCATCGGGCATGGCGTCGCGGGCATTGATGGCCAGGTTGAGGATGGCGTTTTCCAGTTGCACCGGGTCGACCTCGCATTGCCGGAGATCCGCCGCCGTTTCGATCCGCACCTCGATGGTGGCGCCCAGGGTACGGCGCAACATATCCCGCAGCCCCACGGTCAGTTGGCTCAGGTCGATCCGCCGTGGCGTCAACGGCTGATTGCGCGAAAACGCCAGCAAACGGCCGGTCAGGCTGGCGCCTCGTTCCGTCGCCGCCAGGGCGCGGCCGACGAACGGCAGGAGTTCCGATCGGTCGCGGGCGCGCCGTTCAAGCAGCTCCAGGTTGCCGGAAATGACCGCCAGCAGATTGTTGAAATCGTGGGCGATGCCGCCGGTCAATTGCCCGACCGCCTCCATCTTCTGGGCCTGGTGCAGTTGCGCCTCGAACTGCCGGTGCTGGGTCAGGTCGACGCTGGTGGAAATGATGCCGCCATCGGGCGCGCGCTGCTCGGTTAGGTCCAGGGTACGTCCGGCCACGTGAATCTCGGTCGAGCTCGGCGGGTTTCGGTGCCGGGCGAGACGCTCGGCGATCCAGCTTTCGGGGTCCCGGTCGGCCAGATCGAACAGGCCGAGGGCGATCAAGCCCCGGATGAATTCCTCGAAGCGAACGCCCTCGTGCAGCAGATCCGCGCCGCTGCCCGAGAATTCGCGGTAGCTGGTGTTGCACATCACCAGGCGGTCGTCCCTGTCCCACAGGGCGATGCCCTCCCGCAGGCCGTCGATGGCCTTGATGAACCGGTCCTCGATGTCGCGCAGATGATGACCGGTCCTAATTTCCAAACTGACATCGGTAGTGGTGCTGCGATAGCCGGCGAACCGGCCGACCCTGTCGAACAGCGGGGTGCCGCTGGAACGCAGCCAGATCAGCTCGCCGTCGGCGCTGCGTTCGGGGCGGATAAAATCACGAAACGGCTGTCGGTTCCGCATCGCCCGCAGCACCGGCGCCCAGGTTTCGCGGTCGTCGCCATCGTCCAGCAAATCCTCGCGGGTGCTGCCGTAGTAGCGCTCGACCGGCAGGCCCTTGATCCGCTCGAACGACTCCGAGACCCAGGTGAAACGAAGGTCGGCGTCGACCTCCCAAAACCAATCGCCGCTGGCCTCGGCGAAATCGTGGAAGCGTTTCTCGCTCCGGCGCAGCGCTTCTTCCGCCTTTTTTTGCTCGGTAATGTCGGCGGCACTGCAGTGGTAGCCCTGGAAGGCGCCAGCCCCGTCGAAAACCGGCACGCCGCTGCTTCTGACCCAGATCAGGCGGCCGTCTTCCAGGGTGTCGGATCGCACGAAATCGCGGAACGGCTGGTGCTGGCGAAGCGTATCCAGGAAATCGTCCCAGACCGGGTCGAAGTTGTTGCCCAACAGCTCTTCCCGCGTCTTGCCGTAGTAGTATTCGCGCGACAGGCCGGTGAGCTGCTCGAAGTTTTCGGAGATGTGGACGATGCGCAGTTCGGCGTCCATCTCCCAGAACCAATCGGCGCTCGCGATGGCGAAGTCCTGGAAGCGCCGTTCGCTTTGCTGATGTGCGATCGCCAGGGCGCTTTCCCGATGGCGGGCGGCGATCCGTTCCACCACCAGGCGGAAAAACATCGCCGCCGCGTCGTCGTCGGCCAGCGGCCGGTCGTCCAGGGCGACGACGTAGCCGACCTCGGCGCCATGGTGGTTGCGGAACATCCGACCCAGGCAGGAGACGTCTCCACTCCCGGCGATCTTGGCCGTCGCCGATCGATCGGCCGGCAAACCGTCGCGCAGGCGCCATTCCTCGGGTCCATCCTCGGGTCGAAACGGCGGCGCCGGCAGCGGCGCCCGCGGGTCGAACAGCGGCGGGCGGTCGGGTCGGGATTCGGCATGGTGCGCAAGTAAACGGGCCGGGCCCCCGTCCTCGTCCAGCAGCGCCACCGCCACGCAGGCGCAGCCGAGCCCTCGGGCCAAGGCCGTGGCCGCCGTGGCGTAGTAGTCGCCATTGGTTGGCGTTTCGCCATCCAGCAGCGCCAAGGCGGTCTGGTAGGTTGTATGCTGGTGCGGCACCATGCGGGCGGCGGCAGGTTCTTCCCGTTGCTTTCCGATCGATCGTCGGCGATCGGTTATGGCCAATGGATTATGGAGCATCGACCATGGCTTCGACAACCGAACAACCCGGCCCGGATGCCTGGGCGCGAATGGCGCCAGGATTCCGCTATGCCTCCTATCCGGTCACGGTCGACGCAGGCGAGCAGGCCGAGAAACTGGGCTTTTGCGATATCGATCCGGCGCTGTACGGCGACTGGGTCGACATCACTCATTTCGCCGGCGAGGCCATTCTGGCCGCCGGCCGCTCGGGTCTGTCGATCAACGGCAACGTTCATGTCAGCCAGAGCTACCGGCTGAGCGCGCCCATAGGACTGGGCGAGGGGCTGACCATCGAGGGCGAGGTAACGGCGCTGACGCCGGCGCCGCGCGGACGGATGGTGGACTCCTCGTTCCGCTTCCGCCGGCCGGACAGCACGGTGCCCCTGGTCGCCGACCGCGAGTCCCTGCGGCTCGATCCGGCCGCCGACGGCGGCGGCCGCAAGCTGGGCGCCAGACCAGCGGAGGATCCCCGGAGCCGCATGGAACTGCTGGCCGTCAAGCAACTGCGACCGGAGGCCGTCGCCGCCTACAGCAGCCAGGGCGGCAATCTGATCCATTCGGATCCGGCAACCGCCCGCCGCTTCGGCTTCCGGGCGCCGATCGCCGGCGGCGTCATGGTCAGCCGCTACTGCATGGAAGCGTTGTGGCGCGACGGCCCGGTCCGGGAACTTGAGATGCAGGTGCGCTTCCGCCGGCCGATGTTCTGGGACGAGAGGTTGGAGGTCTGGGGCCGGCGCGGCGGGAATGGGCGCCTGAAGGCGATCAACGTGGTCAACGCCGACGGCAAGCCGGCCGTGACCTGCCAGGTCGCCCGGGTGCTCCATGACGCCTGAGGCGCGCCGTCAGGGGGTGTCGGTCAGGTAGTCCATCGCCGCCCGCAGGCCGCCCGGCCGGTGCGGCACGCCGGCCAGGGCCAGCCCCATCTCCACCCCTGAAAGGCTGGCGGTCAGCATCAGGTCGTTGAAGTCACCCAGGTGGCCGATGCGGAAGACCCGGCCGGCCAGGCGGCCCAGGCCGTTGCCCAGGGATAGATCGAAGCGGTCCAGCACGGTGCCGCGGAAGGCGTCGGCGTCGTGGCCCTCGGGCAGGTAGACGGCGGTCAGGCTGTTGGAGAATTCGGCTGGGTCGCTGGCCACGGTTTCCAGCTCCCAGCCGGCGACGGCCCGGCGCGTCGCCTCGGCGTGCCGGG
>JASLMH010000038.1 GCA_030746635.1 Alphaproteobacteria bacterium
GTTGAGCCCGGCGCCGTGCAGCCACGGCACGCCCACGAGGCATCGGAGCAGATCTGGTGGGCGATCAGCGGCGGCGGCACCCTGTTGCTGGCCGATGAGGAACGGCGCCCGTTCAGCGCCGGCGAGGTCGCCCGCTTCGCCGATGGCGATATGCATGGATTCGAAAACACCGGCGCGGAGCCCTTCGTCTATGTCGCGGTGACCGCGCCACCGATCAATTTCGACGCCGCCTATCGGCAGCGGGTGTGATTGGATCGCCGGAGCGCCGCCGGCATCTTCGCCGGATTGCCCAAGCAGGGCCGGACGTTCGTGTGCTACGATCCTGAAGGCGCTGGTTGGTTTTGCGGCCTGCCGGCGATCCTATTGGTTGTCCGGGGCGATGTGAAGATCCGATGAATGGGGGCAAGGTCGAGCGGCGGCTGGCGGCGATCGTCGCCATCGACGTGGCCGGCTACAGCCGGCTGATGAGCGCCGACGAGGAGGGGACCCTGGCCCGGCTGAAGGCGCATCGGGCGGCGATCGATCCAATCGGCGAGAAATACGGCGGCCGCATCGTCGGTACGGCGGGCGACGGCTTGCTGCTTGAATTTCCCAGCGTGGTCGACGCGGTCAATGCCTCGGTCGAGGCGCAGGGGCTGATACACGAACGCAACCAGGGACTGCCGGACGAGAAAAAGATGGAGTTTCGCCTCGGCGTCAATCTGGGCGACGTGATGGTCGACGGCGACAACATCTATGGTGATGGCGTCAACATCGCCGCCCGGCTGGAAGGATTGGCCGAGCCCGGCGGCGTGTGCCTGTCCAACGCGGCCTACGAACAGATCCGCGACCGGGTCGAATATGGCTTCGAGGATCTGGGGGAAGTGTCGGTGAAGAACATCGCCCGACCGGTGCGGACGTGGCGCTGGCGGATCGGCGCGATGGCGGACCAGCCGGCGGTGGCGGCGGTACAAGCCGAAGACCGGCCCTGCGTCGCGGTATTGCCTTTCAACAACATGAGCGGCGATGACGAGCAGGAGTATTTCGCCGACGGCATATCGGAAGACATCATCACCGCCCTGTCCAGATTTCAGGAATTCCTGATCATCGCCCGCAACACCACCTTCACCTACAAGGGCACGGCCGTCGACATCAAGCAGGTGGCCGGCGAACTGGGTGCCCGCTACGTGCTCGAGGGCAGCGTCCGCAAGGGCGGCAACCGGGTGCGGATCACGGCCCAGTTGATCGATGCCGATACCGGCAATCATCTCTGGGCGGAACGTTACGACCGGGAACTCGACGACATCTTCGCGGTCCAGGACGAAATTACCGAAGCTGTCGTCGGCGCCATCGAGCCGCAGATCTACGCCGCCGAAAGATTGCGGGGACAGAAGAAGGCGCCCAGCAACCTTGGCGCCTGGGATTGTGTGACGCGGGCGCTGTTTCTGATCGACAAGGTCACCAGGGAAGACTTCCAGGCAGCGCGGGAGCTGCTCGACCAGGCCATCGCGCTCGATCCCGACTATGCCTTGGCCTACAGCCTGCAGGCTTTCGTCAGCACCTGGAATGCCGTGTCCGGCTGGGGCCAGCGCGCCGACCGGGAATTGGCGCGGGCCGAGCAATTGGCGCAGCGGGCGCTCGCCCTGGACGCCGATGACGCCTGGGCGCACTACGGTGTCGGATTTATCTACGTGATGACGCGGCGGTCGGAGGCCGCGATCGCCGCCATGCGGACGGTGACCGAGATAAATCCGGGTCTGACTATCGGCCAAATTGGCCTGGGCATGGCCTATGCCTATGCCGGCCGTTCGGACGAGGCCGTGGCGAAATTGGAAACGGTCCTGCGAACCAATCCCCGGGGATCGTTCAATTTCACCGCCACCGGATTTACGGCCCTGGCCCATTTCCTGGCGGGGCGGCACGATAGGGCCATCGAACTGGCCGATAATAGTATCCGGGAGCGGCCCGATTTCATCGTCTCGCGGCTGGTCAGGGTGGCCGCCTTGGGACTTTCCGGTGCCGAGGCCGAGGCCGGGAAGGCGGTCAAGGATGCCTTGGCCATCCTCCCCGAGACCACGGTGGCGAAACAGGCCCGATTTTTCCCGATATCGGATGACGCGGCGCTGCAAACCGACCTCGATGGCCTGCGCCAGGCGGGCATGCCCGAGGATTAGGGCGGGGTGGAAATCACCCAGCGATCCCCTCGCTCATTCCAGCTCGTCCGCCGCCAAACCGTCGGTAGATTTTACATCCTTGGCGATGTTCGCATGGCGAGCGTTGCATAAGCCATTGAAAAATCACGCTTCGACGAGGTTGGCACGAATCTTGCTTGGTTCTGACCAAGCTATTTGTCGTTTCGAGGATTTGACGGATGTTCACCTCCACCCTGAACCGGCTGGTCGCGGCGCTGGTCCTGGCCTTTGGTTTGGTCGCCACGGCCCAGGCATCGACTGTGATCGATTTCAGTTCCGTCGACAACTACACCCCGACGGGCCTGATCGAGCGGATTGGCGATGTCAGCTTCAGCTATGATCTGTACACCAATCCCGACGGCTTCTATTTGAACCTCGGCTATGCCTCCAACTATTACGGCGAGCGCAAGGAATTCTTCACTTTCGACGATGCTGTGCTGCTTGAAAGCCTGGATATTCATGGGAATTATTGCTGCATAAACCCGGACAACATCATCCTCAATCTTTACGACGCGGCGGACAGTCTGCTGAACTCGGTGAGTTTCGCGGCGCCGGCCAGTTTCCAGACCATCGTCCTGAACGAAAATAACGTGAAGTGGGTGGAGATCGATTTCACCGGCGGCGGCCCGGCCTACGGCGACGGCCGGACCCATGCCTGGTGGGGACTGGACAACATTACCTATTCCGAGGCCATCGCGGCGGCACCGGAGCCGTTCAGCGGCGCCCTGCTGGGTGTCGGTCTGCTTGGCCTGGGTATGTTACGTCGCCGGCGGGCGTAGTTCGCTTCCTTCAGACCAGCCTAGACCTCGATTTCCATCAGATCGTGGCCGACCAGCACTTGGCCGTCGAAGTCGCGCCGGGCGTCATTCTCGACTTGGCGGAGTAAGTCCTCCGATTTGCGGCGGAGGTGAGTCAACGCGAGGGTGCCGACGCCGGCCTGGGCGGCGATCTTGCCGACGGCGCCCGAGGAGGCGAGGATGTAGGCGGCGATGATCTCGTGCTCCCGGTCGACGATCTCGGCCTCGGCGAAGTAACAGCATTGCACCAACAGGTCGGCGTTTGCGGCCAGGCGGTGCAGGCCGTCGCAGGCCACGGTGTCGCCGCTGATCGCCACCACCTTGCCCGCCGCCTCGATGCGGAAGCCGAGGCAACACCACTCTTCCTGTGAAATGCCCAGGCCGTGGCCGTGTTCCACCCGTTCGGCGCGGACCAGGCAGGCACTGTCATCAAGGGCGACGCCGGCGTCGATATCACTGACCGGCACCAGTTCGCGGACATCCGCCAGGGTATTGCCGGTCAGCTTGGCTTCGCGCCGGCGAAAGGCGATGTCGGCGCCATAGACCGTATCGAACAGGGCCGCCACGATGGCCGCGGTGCCGGGCGGGCCGAACACGGGCAGAGGTCGGCGCCGGCCGTTGTTCCAGGCCGACAGCATCACGTCGTCCAGGCTGGCGATGTGGTCGAAATGGTGGTGGGTGACGAACACGGCGTCGAGGTCTTCGGGCCGGACGCCGGCCCGAACGAGCTGTGCGCAGGCGCCCCGGCCGGCGTCGAACAGCAGCCGGAGGCCCGCCGCCTCGACCAGGGCGGCCGGTCCCATGCGGTCGGGGTCCGGTTTCGGCCCACCGGTGCCGAGCAGGATTGTCTTCAAGCGAAAGTCCCCGGGTGAGGTCTCGTTCCAGCCGGGACTATGGCGGGGCCGGTCGACATCGGCAACCGGGCGCGCCGACGATCAGGGCGTATCAAGAAAACGGGCGGCGATGCCGCCGCCCTTGCTTGGCGTCAATGGGGTGGATGAGGGGGCCGTCTCAGGACGGCATGTGCGCCGCCGGCGTCTCCGGCTTCGGCTCGATGTTCTCCCACCACTGCCCGGTGGCGACCACGCAGGCGCCGCCGTCCGGCATGGTGTAGAGGATCGTCCAACTGCCCTTGTCCGAGGCCAGAACCTCGACGATGTTGCCGTTGCTCGCGAGGCCCATGGCGGCCGGCTGCTCGCCGAAATCGGTGCCCAGCTTGGCCAGGATCTTGTCGCGCTCGCCGCAGGCGGCCTGCTGGGCCAGGGCCAGGCCCGGGGCCAGACCAGTCAGGATGATGGCGGTTGCCAGCGTGCGTTTCATCTTCGCTACTCCGATCCCGCGGCGGGGCCGCGATCCGGGCGTCTGAACCGACGGAACGCGTCCATACGCCGGTGGTCCTTGGTCGATCCAACAACAGGTCGTTGGATCAGCATCGATGATATTAGCCGGCGAATACTAAAGATTGGTTAACGGAAAGAAATGATTTCGTTAACAAGTATAGATCGTTAGAAGCCTTTAGAAGAAAGGCGGAAAATCAGTGTCATTGAATCATGTAATTTTTCGGAATCAATGTCGGGTATTTCGAGATCGCCTGTACCATTCATGATTCCTGGAAATTGACTGTGGCCAGGGTATCGAATTGGCGGTAATCCAGCGACTCGTCATCCGACATGCCAGCACTTCGGTGCCATGACTTTCGTGTTCGCAGTGTAACGGCGGCATGACCATGACCGTCGACGACGAGGTGGCAGGGACCGGCGTCTTGGTGGTCGGGGCCGCCGGCGCGGCCCGCCGGGTGGGCCTGGACCACCGGGAGAACCGCCGGCTCGCCGCGTCGACCCATCGCCCCCGCGCTGCTATAACCAGCCGATAAACCCAATCAGCGAAACAAGGGGGCGATCATGGATGTACGGGCCGCGGTGGCGCACCAGGCGGGGGAGCCGCTGAGCATCGAGACGGTGCGGTTGGAAGGACCACGGGAAGGAGAGTGCCTGGTCGAGGTCAAGGCCACCGGCATCTGTCACACCGACGCCTTCACCCTGTCGGGCGCCGACCCGGAGGGCATCTTCCCGGCCATCCTGGGCCACGAGGGCGCCGGCGTGGTGGTCGAGGTCGGCCCCGGCGTCAGCAGCCTGGCCGCCGGCGATCACGTCATCCCGCTGTACACCCCGGAATGCCGGCAGTGCAAATTCTGCCTGAGCGGCAAGACCAACCTGTGTGGCGCCATCCGCGAGACCCAGGGCCAGGGCCTGATGCCGGACGGCAGCAGCCGGTTCAGTCTGGGCGGCGAGACCATCTATCACTACATGGGCACCTCGACCTTCGCCAACTACACCGTGGTGCCGGAAATCGCCCTGGCCAAGATCCGCTCCGACGCGCCGTTCGACAAGGTTTGCTACATCGGTTGCGGCGTGACCACCGGCATCGGCGCGGTGACCAACACCGCCAAGGTCGAGGCCGGCGCCAAGGTGGTGGTGTTCGGCCTCGGCGGCATCGGCCTGAACGTGATCCAGGGCTGCCGCATGGTCGGCGCCGACGTCATCGTCGGGGTCGACACCAATCCGGCCAAGCGGGCCCTGGCCGAGCAGTTCGGCATGACCGATTTCGTTGATCCCGGGCAGGCCGACGACGTGGTCGGCCAGCTGGTGGAGCTTACCGGCGGCGGCGCCGACTACAGTTTCGAATGCATCGGCAACGTCGCCACCATGCGCCAGGCACTGGAATGCTGTCACAAGGGCTGGGGCGAGAGCATCATCATCGGCGTCGCCGGGGCCGGGCAGGAGATCGCCACCCGGCCGTTCCAACTGGTCACCGGCCGGGTCTGGCGCGGTACCGCCTTCGGCGGCGCCAAGGGCCGCACCGAGGTGCCGCGGATCGTCGATTGGTACATGGACGGCAAGATCAATATCGACGATCTGATCACCCACACCATGCCGCTGGCGGAGATCAACACCGCCTTCGATCTGATGCACGAGGGCAAATCAATCCGCAGCGTCGTCACCTTCGACTAGCTATTTGTCGGACCGAAGGGGCCTCAAACGAACAGCAGGTCCGGATCGAATGTTTCGTGGTCGGGGTAGTCGGCGTAGTACAGCATCAGGAATTTGTCGGCGGTTAGGCCATCGTTGGCCAGGGGGTAGACCGTCTTGACCGCCAGGGTTGGCATTCCGGCCGGCGTCGTCTCGCGCCGCTCCTGGCGCACCGGCGCGGCCTTTTCGATCGCTGCCAGATAGGGCGCCATGACGAATTCATACAGCTCCGCCGGCACGTGGCTGTCCAGATAGTCGGCGGTGCTGTCGCTGGCGTCCCGGCCGCCCACGGCACTGCCCTTCAGCCGGGTCCAGAGCCGCAGCGGAGGGCCGGGGATGATGTCATAGACGCATAGGTAGCCCATCCAGGGCCGCAGATCGGAAATGTCGAAGTCCCGACGCGCCGGCAGCGACCCGGGTTCCGGGCGCTTGGCTTCGTACAACTCATTGAAACCCTGGAACCGGGTTTCGAAGGGGTCGTCGGACGGGACCACGGCGCTCTCCGGCAACGCGGTGATGGACGACGTCAACCGACCACAGCCCCCGAGCGGCGATCGGCACCAGCAAGCATAACCTGAACCGCGTCTTTGCCGCTAGTCGACATCCCGTTTGATTGGATTCACCGGGCCACCCGCTCCCCCGTCCCAACCACCCCGAGGGTACCATCTGTGGGTGGTTGGGACGGGGGAGCGGGTGGCTTGGATCAGACGAGAAATGCGCTAGTCGACGATGTAGGGTTCGAACGGCAGTTTGGAGAGCACTTCGTTGCCGTCGGCGGTGATCACCAGCGGCCGTTCCATGCGCAGGCCGCCGACGCCGGGCAGGTTGGCGGTGACGGCGATTTCCTGCATGTAATTGGGCTCGAGCACGTAATCGGGTTCCGAGACGCCGGCGATCGCCACGTCGGTCAGGGTGGGATACCACTCGTCGCCGAAATGGCCGATGCCGTGGCCGAAGCCGCGGATGAAGCCGCTCCAGCCCTGCTGCTCGACGAATTCCCGGGTGGCGCGGGCGACTTCGCCCAGGGTGCGGCCGGGCCGCATGTTCTCCACCACCTTGTGACAGGTGGCGGTGAAGCCTTCGATCACCCTGGCCTGCTCCTCCGACGGCCGGCCCAGCACCGCGTTGTGGGCGACGTCGCCCAGCATCAGGCCGTACATGCCGTGCAGGTCCAGCAGCACGAACTCGCCCCGCTGCAGCAATTTGTCGGTGGCCGGGGTGCAGGCACCGGTCCAGGTGCGCGGCCCCGAGGCGATCTCCTGACCGCCGGTGAAGGTCCAGGCGAATTCGCTGCCGGCGTCGCGCATCGCCTTCTCGGCCACGCCGGCGATCTGTTTCTCGCTGATCCCGGGCCGCAGAATTTGGGCCACCGCTTCGTGGCCATGATCGACGATGGCCGCCGCCTGGCGCATCAGGCGTATCTCGGCGTCCTCCTTGACCAGGGTCAGCCGATCGATGATCGGGTGGCCGTCGACCAGTTCGGCCTCGGGCAGGGCGGCCGCCAAGTCATTGTATTCGACCCGGGTGATGAAACCCTCGGGCAGGTAGACCGAGGCGCCGTCCTCGATGCCCAGGCGGCCCCCGGCCAGTTCGAGCTCGGCGATTTGCGCCGCCGCCGTCGCCATCATGGAGTCCCGGGAATAGCCGACGACCCGGCGCAGCCAACCCTCCTGGCGCAGGCGAATGGCATCCATCGAGGGACAGATCAGGGTGACCTCGCCCTGGGCCGGGATAACCACGGCGCTGCGCCAGGGGCAAAAGGCGCCGCAGGCATGGGTGACGGTCTTCAGCCGGGTGCCGATCAGCGCATCCAGGCCGGCCTCGGCCACCGCCGCCTGCATCCGGGCCAGCCGGCCCGTGGGATCCATATGCACGGTGTACATCGCGCGTCCTCCTGACTCACATACAAGCCGCGGGCATTCCGGCGCCCGCTGTTCCTTTGCCAGCGTAGCATGTCGCCGGACCTTGCCGTTCGACGTTAGGGGATTTTTCGCCGCCACGCTCTATACGCCGGAAACTGGGCACGGCCGGAAAAGCGAAAGCGGCAGCACCGCTTTCACGATGCTGCCGCCCCGCCGACCCGGTGTCGTAAAGTCACCGCCGCACGCCCCGATCGCTCGGTGTGTGGGCGGCGCCCGAACAGGGTGAGGGTGGCCGGTCCGGGTTGATCACCAGGCCGAAACCTCGATTGTTTCGTCCGGCGCCTTGTGGCGGTCGCCGCCCTGCCCGACTGGCCGCGGCGGCAAACCTCCGTTCTCAACAGGAGCCAAGCAAGAATCGTGCCAGTTTTTCTATGTCTTTTGAATCAAAGGCTTAGCCATGCGTGATGCAGGTTTGGTTAACTGACTGTAAATCTTTCCGACACCCTGACGGGGCCGCCGTGGTGGTTTGAAATCGCGCCCATCGGATTCAGGAATTGTTAACCCATCAGTTTCAGTGATTCTTAAGATTTACCTGTCAGCATGGATGGTGCGTTAAAGGCGAATAGGCGAAAGTTTGGAGCTATGACCTACCTGACAGCAGATTCTTCCGAGAGCATCGGCAAGTTGCATGACGAGGAGCGGCTGCCCTATTACCTGGCGATGCCGGTATGGCTGCTGCTGGCGGCGGCGAGTTGGATCCCGATCGTGCTGTTGGTTGGCGCCTTCGCCTGAACGGCTGTCCTCCAGCCAACGCAAACACACCAACAAAGGCCCGCTCAGCCAAGAGCGGGCGCTTCCTTGGGCCCTTCTTCAGCGCATGATGAAGGGCCTTGGTTTTTGGTCCTCAGGCAAGCCGCAACGGCCCGGATACGCTCTGGTTCAGGCGATCTTCTTGCGGCCGGATTTGGTTTGCGCCGGCTGGTAGGCCATGGCGGCGTGGTAGTCGCAATAGGGCTGCCCGACCGTCGATTTGGAACCGCAGAAATGGAAGTCCTCATCGCCGGGATCGCCGATCGGCCAGCGGCAGGTCGAAGCGGTGAGGGAAAAGATCGAGGTGCCCTCATCCATCGGAGGCTGCAATTGCAGCACCTTCTCTTCCCGCTCTTTCTTGCGCTGACGCCGGGTCACCGACGATTTCGACGGCTTCGACAGGCCCAGCCGATTGGCCTTGCCGATCACCGCGTTGCGCGTCACTTCCTCGCCCAGGCGTTCGGCGATCTGCCGCGCCGAGAAGCCCTCTTGCCACAGGCGGGCCAGCAGCGCCACCCGTTCTTCGGTCCAATCCACGGCCATTGCATACCCCCCACAACCGGTATTGCTTTTGTTTTGGCTGGCGGCGATTGTACCGACAGGTCAACACCGAAACAATATATAATGTAGGAACAAAGAACGAACTATACCAAATCCTGTGGATAAGACTGTGGCTGGCCCTGTGGAGATCTCTGGTACAACAACGCTAAGTCACGCGAGCGCGCCAAGAAAACGCCGCGTCAGGTCCAAATACCAGGGCCGGCCCTCGCGGCCGTGAAAACCGACATGTCCGCCCCGTTCGGGCAGCACCGGGCGTAGCAGCGGATTGTCCGCCCAGGGGTATGAGAGATAGGGCGCGATCGGCACCATGGGGTCGTCCCGGGCCTGCACCAACAGGGCCGGAACGGCGATTTCGGCCAGGAAACCCTTCGCCTGGCACTGCAACCAATAGTCGTGGGCGTCGCGGAAGCCGTTGCGCGGGGCGACGAAGTCATTGTCGATATCGACGAAGTTGCGGGCCGCCAGCACCGCCCGCCGCTCCTCGGCGTTCACTTCGGCGCCGTGGCCCAGGCTTTCGCGCTTGTAGTCGCGCAGCAATTTCTGGTTATAGAGATAGTTGCGCGGCCGCAGCATGTTGCGCGAGGTGGCGGCCAGGTCGAGCGGTGCCGACACCGTCACCACCGCCCGCAGCGGCGGCCTGGCGCCATGCTCGGCGGCGAACTTCAGCGCCAGGTTACCGCCCAGTGAAAAACCGACGACGACCACGCCGTGGGCGGTCAGCTCGGCCGGCAGGGTGGCCAGGGCGTCGGCCAGATCCTGGCTGCGTCCGGCGTGGGATTGCAGCCGGCAGGTCGGCCGCGAAGGCCCGGCACCCCGGGTGTTCAGGCGCAGCACGGGAAAACCATGGTGGTGAAAATAGCGGGCGGAAAGCTGCATATAGGTGCTGTCCTGGCTGCCGCTCAGGCCGTGGATCAGCACGATCAGCGGCCCGTCAGGCTGGCGACCGGGGTGGTGCAGAGCGCATAGCCTATCGCCGCTGCCGTCCGCCATGGCCAGCAGCAGCGTTTCGCCCGGCAACGGCGGTGGCGCCGGTGCCAGGCTGTTGCGCAAGGTCTGCAGATCGCCGCCCCACCAGGGCGGCCGCGGCCGGAAAGGGTGTTCGGTCAACAAGCCCTAGAAGCGATCGACGCGGAACGGCGTGGCGTCGATCGGCGGGGTTTCGCCGTCCGCCAGATCGGCGATGATCCGGCCGGTGACGGCGGCTAGGGACAGGCCGAGATGGCCGTGGCCGAAGGCGAAATGCGCCGAGGGAAAGCGGGGCGATTGGGCGATCACCGGCAGCGAGTCGGGCATCGACGGACGGTGGCCCATCCATTTTTCCGCGCCGTCGACCGCCAGGTCCGGAAACAACCGCCGGGCATGGGTCAGGATGGCGTCGGCCCGGCGGTAGTTGGGTGGCGCCTCGGTGCCGCCGAATTCGACGGTGCCGGCCAGGCGCAGCCCGTCCTCCATCGGCGTCACCCCGAAACCCAGGGAACTGATCAGCATCGGCAGGCGGATGTCCAGGCCGGACCTGGGCAGCATCACGTGATAGCCGCGTTCGGTGTCGAGCGGTATGTCGTGGCCCAGGGCCGCCGCCAGCGGCCGCGAGAAGGCGCCGGCGGCGATCACCAGGTCCTCCACCCCGTGCCGGCCCTGGTCGGTGCGAACCTGGCTCGGCCCATCGTCGCCGAATTCGAAGCCCAGGGCCTTCTCCCGCAGGAACCGGCCGCCGTCGGCGGCGATGGTTTCGGCCAGCAGGGTGGACAGGCGCAAGGGACTGGTGGTGTGGCCCGAGGCGGTGGCCAGGGCGCCGCCGGCCGCCGGCACGCCCAGGGCCGGCACCAGTTGTTTGACTTCCTCCGGGCCGAGCAGTTCCAGCGCCACGCCGCGCCGCAGGCGGGCCTCGTTGTCCGGCCGGGCGGCCTCGACGTCGGCCGGCTTGGGGTAGAGGTAAAGACAGCCTTGCTGGCGGATCGGGTTGCGCCCTTCCGCGATGTCGTCCAGCAGTTCCCGGTAATGCGTCAGTCCCGGCAGCACGATGCTGGACAGCGCCGCGGAAATCCGTTCCACCCGGGCGGCCGTGCTGTTGCGCAGAAAGCGCAGCATCCACGGCGTCAGCCGCGGCAGGTAGGCCGGGCGGATGGTCAACGGGCCCAGGGGATCCAACAGCATCCTCGGCACCTTTTTCCACAAGCCGGGCTTGCCTTCGGGCAGCACCGAGCCGGTGGACAGGATGCCGGCGTTGCCATACGAGGCGCCGCGGCCGGGTTCGCCCGGGTCGATGACGGTGATCCGCCGGCCGCGCCGTTGCAGGGCCCTGGCGCAGCACAGTCCGACGATGCCGGCGCCGATCACGGTTACGCTACGTTGGGCGTTCATGGCGGCTCAATTGGTCGACGTGGTTGCGGTGGTCGAGGTAGTGGACGAGGTCACGGTCGATGTGGTCGAGGTGGTGGCGGTGACGTCGGTGCTGCCGCCGCTGGAGACCGTGCCGTCAGGCCGCACCCGCAGCGAAAAGGTCAGGGCCTCGCGCGCCGCCGCCAGGGCGGCGGCGACCCCGGCGGCGCCGACCGCGCCCTTGGTCACCCGGCCGGGCATACCCTCCCACTGCCGATCCAGTTCCGCGCGCAACTCCTGCAGCGACGGCAGGGCGGTGCCGGTGCCCGTCTGTTCGACGTTCTGCGCCAAGGCGGCCGCTGCCAGCAGCAGCAACAGGCCGCCGGCCAGGCCGATCACCGACAGCGTATGTCGCCAAATCTTCATGTGAACAAGCGAAAGCGGTGGTCGCCGTCGCGTTCGATGTCGTCCAGCAAGTCGACCTCCCAGGTCAGGTAGGCACGCATGCGTTCCTCGACGCCGCCAGGGTGATCATAGGGCTTCAGCCAGGTGTCGTCGCGTTCATCGGCAAGGTTCTCCAGGCCCGATCGCAATTCGCCGCCGGCCTCGGCCCAGGCCCGGTTGCCGCCGGCCAGCACGGCGATCGGCATCTCGGTCAATTCGGACGCCTCGGGCGCCGCCAGCCGGGCCAATACGCCGCTGCCCGAGGTCAGCACCAACGACGGCCTGTTCGGCAGTCGGGGCAGGCTGTCGGCCAGACGTGCCCGCACCCCCCACCAGGCGCCGGGGATGTGGCCGGCGTCATAGTCGCGGCTGGGTGCCAGGTCGAGCACCACGGCCCGATCGGCGCTCAACCGGGCCGACAGTTCCGCCGGGTCGATCTCGTTCTCCGCTGCCTGGGCAATGCCGGGCGGCAGGGTTTCGCCGGAGCCGGCCTCGATCTCGAAACCGTCCAGGCCACCCGCCAGCACCGCTACCTCCCAACCCATCTGTAGCAGCCACGAGGCGGTCATGGTGGCCCGCACGCCGTTGTCGTCCAGCAGCACGACGCGGGCGCCCAGGGTGGCGCACCAGGCTTCGGTCTCCTGCACCAGTTGGCCGCCGGGGGCGTTGGCGACGCCGGCCGGATGGCCGGCGCGGTATTCTTCCGGGTCGCGCACGTCGAGCAGATACAGGGTTCGGCGGTCCGCCTCCGCCTGCCATTCGGCCAGGGTGTCGCGGTCGATGTGGCGCACGCCGAAACGTTCGGCGGCATTGGCGGCGAAGCCCTGGGCCGCCGCCAGGCCGGCGGCGCCGGGGGCGGTGGCGGCACGGTCCTGCCCCCGTTCCAACTCGAAACCGGCCAGGTGCCAGCCCATGGTGCCGTTCTTCAGCGCCGTCACCGGGTTCGGGATGCCGGCGTTGATCAGCGATTGGGCGCCGATGATGCTGCGGGTGCGGCCGGCGCAGTTGACCACCACCCGGGTGTTCGGATCGGGGGCCAACTCGTGCACCCGATAGACCAGTTCGGCGCCGGGACAGTCGATGCCGCCGGGGATGTTCATCACCCGGTACTCGTCCAGCGGCCGGCTGTCGAGGATCACCAGGTCCTCGCCGCCGTCGATCAGCGCCTGCAATTCCTCGGCCGGCAGATGCGGCGTGCCGTAGTGGTGTTCGACATACTCGCCGAACGCCTTCGAGGGCACGTGCACGCCCGAGAACAGCAGGTGGCCCGCCGCCTGCCAGGCGGCGATGCCACCTTGCAGGCAGCGCACGTCGCCATAACCCATCTCGGCCAGCCGACCAGCGGCCCGTTCCGCGAGGCCGTCATCGGCGTCGACCAGGACCACGCGGACCGATCGCCGCGGCAGCAGCGCCGGCGCGCGCAGTTCCAGGTGGCTGAGCGGCAGCGGCGCGGCATAGAACAGGTGCGATTGCGAATGGGCGCCTTCCTCGCGCACGTCCAGCAGCGCCAGTTCCGCGCCGTCGCGCAACGCGGCCTTCAATTCGGCCGGCGAGATGTATTGGAGCATCGCCGTCACCAAGCCGATTCCAGGATGCCGACGATCTCGCCGGCGTCGCGGATCGGCTTCGGGTTCTGCCGTACGAACAGGTTGTTCATGGCGGTGCGGGCGATGTCGCCGAACAGGCCCCGGTCGACCTGCAAATCCTGCATTCGGCCGGGCAGCTCGAGATCGGCGATCAGTTCCGCCACGGCGTCGGCGGCCTCCATGTTCGGCCGGTCCAGGGCCTCGGCCACCAGCTTCTGCCGCTCGCCGTTGACGCTTTCGTTGAAGCGCAGCACCGCCGGCAACAGCACGCAGGAGGTATGGCCGTGGCTGACCCCGGCCATGGCGCCGAGTGCGTGACCGATACCGTGGGAGGCACCGTAGGGCACCCGATTGATCGACGAGGCGGCCATCCACACGGCCTGCTGGCTGTCCAGCCGGGCCGCCAGATCGTCGGGGGAGTGGTGGTTGCGCCGCAACGCGGTGGCGAACAGCCGCAAGGCATGCAGGGCCAGGGCATCGGTGAACGGTTGCGCGGCGCTGGAACATACCGCCTCGACTGCGTGGTCGATGGCCCGGATGCCGGTCGACAGCCACAGCCATTCCGGCGTGTGGCGGGTGATCTCCGGGTCCAGGATCACCGATTGGCCGCAGATGTCGGGCGCCGTATAGGCGTCCTTGACCTTCCGCCTGCTGTCGGTGCAGCCGCCCAGGTTGGAGAATTCCGCTCCTGACAGCGTGGTCGGCACGATGATTTGCCGGATCGGCGAGGGCGCGATGACCGGGATGTGGGGGGCGCCGTCGGCGTCGATGCTGACGTGCAGATCGTCCATCTCCTCCGGCGTCCGCACCCCCTGGGCCAGGCAGATCAGCATCACCTTGGCGGTGTCGATGGCGGTGCCGCCGCCGATCGTGACGATTAGGTCGGGATCGGCGTGGCGGGCGGCATCGGCCGCCGCGATCACCGACTCCCTGGGCGTGTGTTCGACGCATTTGTCGAAGCGGCCGACATAGTGATGGCCCAGGGCCTCGCCGATCGCCTCGATCGCATCGGTCTTGCGCGACAGGCTGTTGGCGCAGACCACGAATAGGCGGCCCACGGCCAGACGGTGGGCTTCCTCGGCCACCGCCTGGGCGGCCGGCTTGCCGAAAATCACCCGCTCCTGGCGCAGGAAATCGTAACTGCCCACATCCATCGCCTCGACCCTCCGCGCCGGCGTTGTTATTCAGCCGCCTGCGGCGTCGCCGCCGCCGCCCGCTTGCGGTCCCGTTCCACCACGCCCGAGATCAAGCTCAGCAGCGGCGGAATGATCAACAGGGTCAGCACCGCCGACAGCGACAGGCCGCCCAGCACCACCGAACCCAGGCCACGATACAATTCCGATCCCGCGCCTGGGAAGACCACCAGTGGCAGCATGCCGAACACGCTGGTCAGCGTGGACATGAAGATCGGCCGGATGCGGTTGCGCACGGCCTCGATGATCGCCTCGTCCACCCCCAGGTCCTCGTTGCGTACCAGGAACAGGGTCTGGTGCACCAGTAGAATGGCATTGTTGACGACGATGCCGATCAGGATGACGAAGCCCAACATGGTCAGCATGTCCAGCGGCTGGAAGGTATAGGTGTTCAACAGCACCAGGCCGGCGACACCGCCGGCGGTGGCCAGCGGCACCGACAGCATGATGATCAGCGGATAGAGGAAACTCTCGAACAGCACCGCCATCACCAGATAGACGATGATCACCGCCACCACCAGATCGACCACCAGATGGTCCCAGGCGGCGGTCAACTTGTCCGCCGTGCCCGACATGTTCAGCCGCACGCCCCGCGGCAGGCCTTCTTGCCGCAAGCTGTCGATCACCGCGTCCTGCAGCACCTCCATCGCCGACTCCAGCGGCAGTTCGGCCCGCGGCCGCACCTCCAGGGTGACCGTGCGCACCCGTTCGACGTGGCGGATTTCGGTCGGTCCGGCGGTGACCTTGATCTCGGCCAGCGAACTGGCCGGCACGATGGTGCCGGAACGGGTCACCACCGGCAGGCTGCCGATGCCCTGGGTGGTGGCGATCCTGTTGTCCGGACCCATCACCATCAGGTCGATGCGCCGGCCGTCGACGGTGATCTCGGCCACCCGGATGCCGTCGTTGAAGGTATCGACGGTCTGCGCCAATTCGCGGGCGGTGACGCCGCTGTCGGCCAGGCGCACCGGATCGGGGATCACCCGGACTTCCGGCGCGCCCAGTTCCAGGCCCGGTTTCGGCCGGAACTGGTTGCCCTCGCGCAGCGGCAGCACCTTGGTGATCTTGCGCGCCGCCCGTTTGGCGACGTCCAGCACTTCCTCCAGATCGGGGCCCGAGACGTCCAGGTTGACGGTACGGCCGCCGCCGATCCCGCGGCCGAACAGGGAGCGCTTGCTCATGAACCCATAGGTGCCCGGTTCCTTGAAGATCGGCCGCCGCAGCACCGGGATCAACTCGTCGACCCGCTTGGGCTCGACCGAGGAGGCGCCGACGAAGGTGCTGGCGCGAGCCGCGACGAAGAAGAAATTCTCGATCTTCGGCGGTTGCCCGGGCACCGGCTCGGGGCCGGTCTCCGTGGACCAGAGGGGGCGGACCTCGGCCTCCAGTTCCTTGGCGATCGCCGTGGTGGTGTCCAGGTTATAGCCCGGCGGCGGCAGGATCACCCCGAAGATCAGGTTGCGGTTGCCATCCGGCAGATAATCCAGTTTCGGCAGGAAGGCCCAGGTGGCGAGCGCGCCGGCGCCGCACAGGGTGACGACCACCGTGATGGCCAGGGATCGGCTGCGCACCACGCGCCGGGTGAAGCCGATGATGGCGGCGCTGAACATCCGGGCGAAACCGTCGATGCCGGGCAGGCGCAAGGGATTTTGCAGGCTGCGCGCCCGGTCCGACAGCAGGCGTTGCGCGAGGGCCGGGATCACGGTGATCGAAACCACCAGCGACAGCAGCACCGAGACCGAGATGGCGACGGCGATGTCACGGAACAGCTGCCCGACCTCCAGCTTCATCACCAGGATCGGCACGAACACCAGGACGGTGGTCAGGGCCGAGACTAGGATCGCCCCCCAGACCTGTTGCGCGCCCAGATAGGCCGCCTGGGCCGGTTCGGTGCCGGCTTGCCGGTGCCGATAGACGTTCTCCAGCACCACGATGGCGGCGTCCACCACCATGCCGACGGCGAAGGCGATGCCGGCCAGGGAAATCACGTTCAGCGAACGCCCCAACGCCGCCATGGCGACGAAGGCGCCGACCACCGAAACCGGAATGGCCAGCGAGATCACCAGGGTGGCACGGGCCGAACGCAGGAACAGCAACAGGACCACCGCCGCCAGGATGCCGCCGACGACGATATTGTTCTGCACCAGGCGGATCGCCGAATTGATGTACACCGTTTCGTCATAGACCTGGCTGATGGTCAGGTCGTGGGCCGGCAGGATCTCCTCGGCCAGTTCGCGGATCGCCTTGTGGATGCCATCCATGACCTCGATGACATTGGCGCCGGCGTCGCGGATCGTGTTGACCGCCAGCGACGGCCGGCCGAGGTGGCGGATATGGGCGGTCGGGTCTTTATGGGCGAAGTCGACGGTGGCGATGTCGCCGATGGTGACGCGGCCGACCCGGCCGGTGGCATCGTCGGTTTCCGAGCGCACCAGGACGGCGGCCACCTGTTCGGGAGTGGTGAACTCGCCTTCCGTGCGGACCACGTAGCGGCGCTTGCCCTCGACCACGTCGCCGCCCGACATCGAGGTGTTGGCGGCCCGCAAGGCGGCCACCACGTGCGGCACGGTCAGGCCGTAGCGGGCCATCTTCTGCGGGTCGATGACGATGCGCAATTCCCGCTCGCTGCCGCCGTAGGCGTTGACCCGCGAGACGCCGGGCACCCGTTCCAGGCGATCGCGGATGATGTCGTCGGTCAGATCGCCGTAGGTGTGGATGGACCTATCGTTGCCCTTCGCCCGATCGATGATGTACCAGCCGATCGGATTGTCGTCCGAGCTCGAGGTGCGGATGGTCGGCTCGTCCGCCTCGTCCGGATAGCCGGTGACCCGGTCCAGGCGATTGGCGACCAGCAACAGCGCCCGATCCATGTTTTGGTGAATCTCGAACTCCAGCACCACGCGAGCCCGGCCGTCCTCGGAGCGGCTGGTGATTTCGGTGACCCCCGGCAGGCCCTTCAGGGCCTCTTCCTGACGGTTGACGATTTCCCGCTCGATCTCCGCCGGCGCCGCGCTGCGCCAATAAGTCTGGATGGTCAGCACCGGCCGGCGCACGTCCGGGGTCAGCTGGATGGGGATGGTTTGCAAGGCCAGCAGACCGAACAGCACCACCATCATCACCGCGGCGATCACCGCGATCGGCCGGTTGATGGAAAGGCGGATGAGGTTCATCGGAATTCCGCCACTGGGCCGCTAGCGCGTGTCGCGTTTAGTTGGAGTCACCGAGCCACCCGCTCCCCCGTCCCAACCACCCATGGAATGGTACCCATCGAGGGTGGTTGGGACGGGGGAGCGGGTGGCTGGGATCGCACGCGACATCCGCTAAAACCTTACTGGCTGTCCCGGAAACAGCCTTTCGTTGCCGCGGACGACGACGATCTCGCCGGGCTTCAAGCCGTTCTGCACTACGAACCGGCCGCCGACCGCGTCACCGATGGCGATCTTGCGGGGGCTGGCCTTGCCGTCCTTGACCACGAACACCATGTTGCCGCCGCGCCGGTTGAGGATGGCGTCCTTGTGTACCGATACCACGTCGTGCGGGGCGCTGATCGGGATGTCGGCGGTGACGCTCTGGTTGGTGGCCAGGCGGCCCCGCAGCTTGCCCAGGTCGGCCGTGAAACGCACCGCCCTGGTCCGGGTCATCGGGTTTTCCTGCGGCACCACGGCCCGGACCTCGGCCTGGACGGTGGCGCCATTGATCTGCACCCGGATCGAGGCGCCGGGGCGCAGGCCGCCGATGCGCTCGGCCGGGACATCGGCCTCGACTTCCAGTTCGCTGTCGTCGACCAGCGTCACCACCGGTTGGCCGATGCCAAGGAAAGCACCCGCCTCGGTGTGGCGCTGGGTGACGACGCCGGGGAAGGGCGCGCGGATCTGGGCATATTCCAGGTCGATCTCGGCCAGGCGCAAATCGGCCCGGGCTCGCTTCAGGCGGGCCTTGGCCTCGGCCACCTGGCTGTTCAACATCGCCCCTTCCTGCCGCTTGTCGGCATACTGCGCCTGACGGAAGGCGGCCGATTTGTTCTTGCGCAGGCGTTCCAGGCGGCGCAGTTCCTGGTTCTTGATCACCAACTGGGTTTGACGCGAGGCCAGTTCGGCCTGACGCTCGCTGACGTCGGCGGCCTTGCGCTCGCGCTCCCAGCGCAGGCGTTCGCGCACCAGCACGGCCACCACCTGATCCTTGGCGACCCGGTCGCCGACCTCGACCCGCAACTCGCCCACCGGCCCCCCCACCCGGGCCGCCACGACGCCGAAGCGCCGCGCCACCAGGCGGCCGATCACCGGGAAGGTCTGCGAGACCACCTCGGTGCGGACCTCGTCGACGCCGACCAGGGCGGCGTTCTGCGCCCGGACGCCGGAGGTTGGCACCACGACGAGCATCATCGCCGCCGCGCACGACAACAAAAAACTTCGCCGCCGCATCATCGGACCGGCGCTGCCGATATCATCAACATCATGCCGCAACGTGGCATCGCCTGCCGGCGGTTTCAAGCCATCTGATGACCCGAAGCGGCGGTGATGGGTCAGCCGATGCGATCGGCGGGGAAATGCAGGGTCGCCGTGGTGCCCTTGCCGGGCTCGCTTTCCAGGACCAGACGGCCACCGTGCAGGCCGGCGATGGCGTTGGTGATGGCCAGGCCCAGACCCAGGCCGCCGTGGGGTCGGCTGGGGGTGTCGTCGAGTTGCGAGAAGGTGCGCCGAGCGTGGTCGAGTTCGCTTTTGGTCATGCCGATGCCGTTGTCGCGGACGTACAGCTCCAGGCCGCGCAGCGGTAGGCGGCGGGCGCCGAACTCGATCTCGCCGCCGGCGTCGGTGAACTTCACGGCATTGGTGACCAGGTTGTGCAGCATCTGCTTGACCTTCGGCATATCGCCGATCAGGGGCGGCAGGTCGGCCGGCAGGCTGTTGACGACGGCGATGCTCTTGATCGCCGCCCGTTGCGCCACCATCGTGATCGTGGCGTCGACGCAGGCGGCGATGTCGACCTCGCCCTCGGAGATCCGCAACTCGCCGCCTTCCGCCCGGGCCATGTCCAGAATGTCGTTGATGATGGTCAGCAGATCATGGCCGGACTGGTTGATCGCGGTCAGAAAGGAATGACGCTCCGGCTCGGTCAGGCGTTCACTGTCGCCGCCGCCCAGCACGTCCGAGAAGCCGATGATGGCGTTCAACGGGGTGCGCAGTTCATGGCTGGCGTTGGCCAGGAACTGGGTTTTCGCCCGGTTGGCGATTTCGGCTCCCTCCTTGGCCCGCAGCAACTCCCGCTCGGCCCCCTTGCGCTCGCTGATGTCGGCCATCGAGCCGGCGATGCGATAGGGGGTGGCGGTGGAATCGCGCAAGGCCAGGGCCCGGTCGCAGATCCAGCGGATTTCGCCGTCGCCGTGCCGCACCCGGTATTCCAGATCGAGGATGCGGCTGTTGCCGTCCATGTGCTGCTGCCAGGCGGCGTCATAGCTCGGCCGGTCTTCGGCGTGGATGGCCGCCAGCCAGTCCTCGCGCCGAAAGTGGGCCGGATCGCCGTCGAAGCCGATGATGGCGAGCACGCGGGGCGAGATGTAGAAGCTGCGGCTGCGCAGGTCCAAATCCCACAGGCCTTCGTTGGAGGCCTGTGAGACCAGGGTGTAGCGCTCCTGGGCGTCGCGCAGCTCGCGCTCCTTGGTCTTCAGTTTCGTGACGTCGCGAACGGCGGTCAGGGTGCCGCCGTCCTCGCAATGTTCGTCGACGATTTCGTATTCCAATCCGTCGATGGCGCGATGTTCCGGCATGTTGCCGATCCAGTGACGATTCCGGCGCTGCTGGAACCAGTCCGATGGGGCCGCCTGCGGTGCATAGTCGGACTCGATCTCGGCGGCCAGCACGCTATCGAAGTGCACGCCGGGCCGCAGGCGATCATCGAGGCGGTCGAAAATCCGCCGGTAGGCGGCGTTGCAGAAAACCAGGTTGTCGTCACCATCCCAAAGCGCGACGCCGTCGGGCAGGCGGTCGAGCATGCCTTGATACAACCGAGGGCCGGCTGCGGCTTCACCGATCGCTGCCGCGCCCGGTGGCGCGGTTCGCGCCCGCGTCCGGCCAGGCCGCAACGAGCGACGCACCGCCAGGGCCGAGGTCGCCGACAGCAGCAGGCCGGTGCCGCAGAACAGCAACAGCAGGGCGATCGGCACGGTCTCGCCGTGTATCGGCGGCGCGACCACGGCGGCCAGGCCGGTCAAGACGGCACCGAGGCCGAAGACCAACAGCGTCACCCGCCTGACCACCGGCGCCGACGGGCCCGCCGGCGCTTCGGCGGCGGCCACCGTCGGCAAAGGCTTGGCGGCAACGGATCGACTTTCGTCCCCCCGATCACGCTGCGCCACCCAACTCGACATACAAATGTCCTTCCGTGCGGGCGGCGTGTCGCCACGCCGCCCGAAATTCATTGCCCTCCAGCACAAGTCTTTGCGATCGCGTCTATTTTTTTCAGAATAAGACGAACGAATTCCTAACAAACGTTAACGCCGCCAAAAGGCGGCGCGCCCGACGTGGTATCATCGGGGATGTGTGGCCGCTACAGCCTAACCTCGCCGGAAGAGGCCATGCGCCGGCTGTTCGACATCCAGGCCGGCGATATCGGTCCGCCGCGGTACAACCTCGCGCCGTCGCAACTGGCGCCGGTGGCGCGCCGGGAAAGCGCCGACGGCCCGGTGCTGGCACGACTGATGCGCTGGGGCCTGGTGCCCGGCTGGGCCCGCGACGAGAGCATCGGCCAGCGCCTGATCAACGCCCGCAGCGAGACCGCGGCCGAGAAACCGTCATTCCGCGCCGCCTTTCGGCAACGCCGTTGTCTGGTGCCGGCCGACGGCTTCTACGAATGGCGCAATCTCGGCAGCCGCAAGCAGCCGTACTGGATCTCCCGCCCGGAGGGCGAGCCGTTCGCCATGGCCGGATTGTGGGAAAGCTGGCGGCGCGACGACGGCCCCGAACTCTTGACCTTCACCATCCTGACCACCGAGGCGACGGAGGATCTGCGCCCGATACACCACCGCATGCCGGTGATCCTGCCGCCCGAGGCGCACGCGGCATGGCTCGATCAGGCGGAGACGCCGTCGGCGGAGCTGTTCGTGTCCGGGCGGGCGCCGGAATTGCGGCCAAGGGCGGTTTCGACCCACGTCAACCGGCCGGCCAACGATGACGCCGAGTGCCTGCGTCCCCTGGACGGCGAGGCGCCGGTGGCCGGTACCCAGCCACGATTGCTATGACGGTGCCGGCGGTTTCCGCTCGACCAGCCCCAGCAGCAGTGCCAGGCAGAGGCCCAGGCCGCCGCAGGCGAGGATCAGGCCATGGCTGTCCGACCACGCCCCGGCTGGGCCGATCGCCAGGGCCATGGCCGGCGGCCCGATCAGGCTGCCGATGTTGGCGCTCTGCACCACCACGCCGTTGAAGCTGCCCAGCATGCCCGGGCTCGGCGCGTGGGCGGCGGCGGCCGCCAGCACCGAGCCGGGTAGCAAACCGCCGCAGAAGTTGAACAGGAAGGCCAGGGGCAGCTTCCACTCGACGGCCACCGCCTCGGCGAAGATGCCGGTGGCGCAGGCCATCATCAGCACGAAAGCCGAGCCGATCAGCAGCCAGCGCCGGGCACCGCGGTGCAGCAACAGGGCGGTCAGCAGGCCGCCCACGGCATTGCCGGCGACCACCAGGGCGGTGGCCGGGCCGGCCTGGCCCGGGCTCAGCCCCAGCACCTCGACCAGATAGCTGGGCAGCCAGGCGGTCACGGCGAAAAACTGAATGGCGTAAAGGGTGAAACAGCCGCCCAACAGCAATGGCGCCGGGCGCGTCAGGGCCGTCAGCAGATCGCGCAGGCGCAGGCCGGTCCCGGCCATCGGCACGGCCGGCCAGCGCCGGGGCGCCGTCAGGTACCCCGCCGGCAACAGGCAAACCGCCGCCAGGGCCGCCGCCGCCAGCCAGACGCCGCGCCAGCCGGCCCCATCGGCGATCCATGGCGCCGTCAGCATCGCCAGGGCGATGCCCGCCGGCATATAGGTGCCCCAGGCGCCCAACGCGAAATCCCGATGCCGCGGCGCCGTGGCGGCGGCGATCAGCCGGGGCGCCGAGACCACGCAGGCCAGGAAGGCGACGCTTTCCAGTATGCGCGCGCCCAGCAGCCAGCCGGCGCTCGTCGCCAGGGCGCCGACCACGCCGGTCACCGCCAGGCCCGCCAGACCGGCCAGCAGCACCCGGCGGGCGCCCAGGCGGTCGGTCAGGGCGCCGCCGGCGATGCCGAAGATCGCGCCGGTGAGGTTGAACAACGAGGCCAGCCAGCCGGCACCGACCAGCGACAGCGCCATTTCCGCGCGCAGCAGATTGATCAAGGGCGGCACCTTGCCGACCTGGACGCCGGCGACGATGCCGGCGCCGATGGCCAGGATGACGATGCCCCAACGCGTTTTCATACTTTGAACCAAATGCACCAGGACGCCTTTCGACCCGGCCGAGCCGATGAATTAACGGGAAACCGTGGGTGGTGGCCAGCCCGTTTTCCCACCTACAATGCGTGCCATGACGGTGGATTATTCGATCTGGAGCTTCGCCTACACCCATTCGGCCCTGCCGCACGACTTCTTCGGCGGCACCATCCAGCACAGCAACCAGGGTATCGCGCAGGTGCCGATGGTCTATTCGGCGCTGTTGGGCGGGCCAACGGGGGAGCCGCCGCGGCCGATCGTCATCGACACCGGGATGACCGGCGAATGGTCCTCGGCTGGCGTGCAGTACCGGAATGTCGAAACGCCGGCGCAGGTTCTGGCCAAGGTCGGGCTGGCGCCGGAGGCGGTGGAGACGGTGATCCTGACCCATCTGCACTTCGACCACGCCGGCAACATGCGGGCCTTCCCCAACGCCCGGTTCTATCTCCAGCGCCTGGAATACGAAGGCTGGCGCGAGCAATTGCGGATCAACCTGGAGCATGCCGGCTTCGACGCCGGCTGGCGTCTGGGTTCGCTGCGGCCGGACGATATCGGCGTCCTCGAAGGCCTGATCGCCGAGGGGCGGGTGGAGATCCTCGACGGCGATCGGGAGATCGCCCCTGGCGTCACTTGCCGCCTGGCCGCCCGCACCCACACCTTCGGTTCGCAATGGGTCGAGGTGCACACACAAGCCGGGCCCTACGTCATCGCCGGCGATTGTGTCTATTGGTACTGCAATGTCGAGGACATGTGGCCGCCCGGCTTCGTCCAGGGCGACAGCTGGAAGGTGCTGGATTGCTATCGCGCCATCCTCGATGTGGTCGGCGGCGAAGTGGACCGCATTGTGCCCGGCCACGACCCGGAGCTGTTCACCCGACACCCGAGTTGGGTCGCCGGTCTGAACGAAATGGCGGAGATCAACGTCGCCGCCGCCATCGGTTCGAAACGGCCGTGACGGGGAGCGCCTGAACATGGCCATGCGGCGGACATACCAATTGGGCCCTTCGGGTGGCGCCGCGGTCGAACTGGCGCCGGGTCAGCGCCTGCGGGTGATCGATACCTTGGGCGGCCAGGTCGTCGACATGGCGGTCTTCAACCTCGACAACCCGCGGGAAAAGCTGTCGACCTCCTATTCGCGATCCCGTTGGGATCCGGCCATCGAGGGCAGTTTCCATCCGCGCGATCGGCTGAGCGTGGGTGACTACCTGATGTCGACCCTGAACCGCGAGATGCTGCGCATCACCGCCGACACCCCGGCCGTCAAGGGCATGCACGACGTGCACGGCCGCATGTGCAACCGCCGCCTCTATCGTTCCCTGGGCCGGGAAGAGCAGGACGGCTGTCACGAGATCATCACAGCCGCCGTGGCCGACTACGGCCTGCTGGCGGAAGACATACCGGACACCATGGACCTGTTCATGAATTACCATCACGATTGTACGAATGGCTGGTGGGTGATCGAGGACGGCGTCTCTGGGGCCGGCGACTACATCGAATTCGAGGCCGTGATGAATTGCCTGGTGGCGCTGTCGAACTGTCCCTTCTTCGACGGCACCGCGATCGAGGCACAGGTTTTGGAAGCCGTCGCCTGAGGGACGAGAACCGGGGGTTGGGCCCGACCTGATAGGAACGTCATGAGCCGCACGCACAAACTCGATGCCGACACCGTCCACTATGCCTGGGACAACGCCATCGCCCCGCGCCTGACCATCGACGCCGGCGATAGCGTGATCTTCCAGACCAGGGACGCCGCCGACGGCTACTACAGCCAGGATTCGACCGCTGCCGACGTGGCCAGCCGGGGGCCGTTCACCGGCCATCCCCTGACCGGCCCGGTCCATGTGCGCGACGCCGCACCTGGCGACGTGCTGGTGGTCGGCGTGCTGGACATGCAATTGGCATCGCCGTTCGGCTGGACGGCGGTGCGGCCGGGCCGGGGCCTGCTGCCGGAGGCGGAGGTGCCGGGCAGCTATCTGCAAATCTGGGACCTCTCGGACGGCCGGCTGGGCCGCATGCGCCAGCGCCATGACATCGCCGTGCCGCTGGCGCCGTTCCCCGGCATCATGGGCACCGCCCTGGCCGAGCCCGGCGCCCATTCGACCATGCCGCCGCGCCAGAACGGCGGCAACATGGACAACAAGCACCTGACCGTGGGCGCGACGCTGTACCTGCCGGTGCTGGTCGAAGGGGCGCTGTTCTCCACCGGCGATGCCCATGCCGCCCAGGGCGACGGCGAGGTCTGCGTGACGGCGGTGGAAACCTGGTCGGAACTGACCCTCAAGTTCGACCTATTGCAGGGCAAGGATTTCGCCGAACCGCGCCTGCGTACGGCTGGGCCGCTGTGCCAGGGCACCAATCTGGGCCCCTATTTCGCCACTACCGCCCAGGGCCCCGACCTCTACGCCTCGGCCCAGCAGGCGACCCGTTACATGATCGAGCACCTGATGACGGAACGGGGCCTGAGCTGGTTCGAGGCCTATGCCCTGTGCTCGGTGGCGGTGGATTTGAAGATCTCCGAGATCGTCGACGTGCCGAACTGGCTGGTCTCGGCCTTCCTGCCGGAGTGTGTTTTCGTCGAGTGAGGCTGGATGAGCAACAGAGCGGACCTATGGCCGTGCTTCGAGACGGGCGCTCCGCGCCCTCCTCAGCACGAGGGCAACGGGTTGAAAATAACAAGCGCGTCCTCACCCTGAGGAGCGCCGCAGGCGCGTCTCGAAGGGTGAAGGGGGCAGGCGATGTTCCTGGCATCATGGAATGCGAAGCCGAAGGGCGGTAGACTCACGCCATGGCCTTCATCCTGCGCAGCCTCGTGCGCTACGCCGCGCGACGCATCGCCGCCGATCCCCGAGCCCGGGAAGCGGCGGCCAAGACCCTGCGCACCGCCACCGACGAGGCTAAGAAGATCGCCGCCTCCGACGACCGCGCCCGCGCCGCCGGCCGCGCCGTCCGCAAGGCCATGGACAAGCTGCAGGGCGAGCCTTGAGGGGCCGGGAACCCGTGCAACGCTTGGCATGGTGAACTGAACGGATGGATCCCGAACAAATCCTGCGCCAGAAACTGCGCAAGATCGAGGCGCTGTTCGCCGGCGGTGCCACGGCCGGCGAGCAGGCGGCGGCCGGTGCCGCCGCCGGGCGTATCCGGGCTCGGCTTAGGGAAGTCCGGGACCGGGAAAAACCCGTCGAGGTGAGGTTCAGTCTGCCTGATCCCTGGTCGCGCCAACTGTTCCTCGCCCTCTGCCGCCGTTACGGCATCCAGCCCTACCGCTACCCCAGAATGCGGCGGCAAAGCGTCGTGGTCAGCGCGCCGCAGTCGTTCATCGACGAGGTGCTGTGGCCGGAATTCGAACAGATCAACGGCGCCCTGGTCGACTACCTCGCCGAAGCCACGGACAAGGTCATCCGGGAAGAGGTCCACGGCACGACCGAGGATGCCGAGGTGGTCGCCGAGCCGCCGCGACTCGGTTCATGACCGGGGTGCGGTCACGGTGCGCGTTCACCCCGAATGAAATAGCCCCCGAGGCCGGATGATGAAATCGGCATACCGCCTGGCCATCTACAGCGCTGCTTTTCCCACCGTTCTGGGAACCGCGGTCTTTATCGCCTGGACCGTTAGGCCGTCGGATCTGCTTTTCAGCCTCGGATTCGGCCTGATACTGAGCGGCGCCATGCTGTTCGTGGTCGGCCTCGGCAGCTTGGTGTCGTACATAATCCTGGCTCGGCGGGCCGGTGTCTCATTTTGGCGACCGGTTGGGATCGCAATGGCGCTGTTGCTCGGCAATCTGCCATTGTGCGCGTTCTACGTCGTTGTCGTGATGGAGGTTGCCAACGCCCACTTCGTGATCATCAAAAACGCTTCGGCGTCGCCGATCGAAGACCTCGTCGTGACCGACTCGTACAAGAATGCCTACGAGTGGCCTCCCGTTGCGCCGGGTGAAACGCAAACCAGATGCTTCCGCTTCAGAGGCGAAGGGGGCGTAGCGTATTCGTTTGTCGCCGGGGGGCAACGGCAGGACGGGTTTCTAAATGGCTACCTCGAAGGTTTCATGGGGCAAACCCACTTCGAATTGCAGCTATTGGAGAGCCTGGAGGTGAAGATTATCGGTCGTTTGCCGGACAATTCGGAGGCGGAGTACGAGCGATCCGGACGCAAGAATACGCTGCTGGAATACCTTGAATATTGCGGCCTTGGCGAGAAAGAGAAGCCAATTTGACGTGAGTCAATGAACGCGGCCGTCGTTGGCGGGGAAACTGCAATAAAGGAGACAGGTGATCCCAACCATCGAACCGAGGCACGAGCGTTGCGGGGCCTGCAATTTGTGCGTGCTGGCCTGTGCCTTCCATCATGAGGGGGCGTTCGGGCGGCGGAGCGCCAGCATCGAAATCCATAAGAACGAGCGCGAGGGCGAAGTCGAAATCGTTATTTTCGACGAGCCGCGGGATGGGCACAAAGCCTGTGACGGTTGCCTGAACGAGGACAGGCCGCTATGCGCCCAATGGTGCCCCGTCCGGGCCCTGCTGATCAGGCGGAACTGAGCCATGCCTCAGCCGTTCGCTATCGCTGGCCATATCCTCCGCATCGATCTGACCCGGCGCGCGGTCAGCATCGAGCCGACGGCACCGCTCAACGCCCGGTTTCCCGCCGGCATGGGCGTCAACAATTGGCTGTTGCTGGAGGAAACGCCCCTCGGGAAGGAACCGCTCGATCCGGAGAACCCGCTGATCTTCACGGCCGGAACCCTGGTAGGCACCATGGCGCCGACCGCCTGCCGCATGACCGTAAGCTGCAAGAACGTCTTGACCGGCGGCTTCGGCTCGGCCAGCGCCGGCGGCAATTTCGGACCGGAGCTGAAATATGCCGGCTTCGACCATATCGTCGTCACGGGACGGGCCGACGGGCCGGTCTACATCGATATCGACGACCAGGCCGTCACCATCGTCGACGCCGGCGAGCTTTGGGGCCAAACCACCTGGGAGACCGAGCAGGCCCTGCGGGCAGGCATCGACCGCCCGACCCTGGAGTTGTTGAGCATAGGTCCCGCCGGCGAAAATCTTGCCGCCGCGGCCTGCATCATCGTCAGTCACACCCGTTCGGCTTCCCGCTGCGGTGTCGGCGCCGTCATGGGTTCGAAGAACCTCAAGGCCATCGCCGTCAGCGGTTCGAGAACGCTCCCGGTCGCCGATCCGCAAGGCTTCGTGAGCGAAAGTCTGGCCATGCAGCGTTACCTGCTGGGCGTGGATACGACGCGGAACCTGCGGAAGTTCGGCACCTCGACCTCCTTCGAGGCGTGGAACCATCTCGGTTCCATTCCCGTGCGGAATTTCCAGGCGACGCAGATGGCCGCCGACGAGGCCGACGGCATCGCCACCGCCGTCAAGGAAAAGCGGTATATCGACAAGGCCTTCGGCTGTTTCGGCTGCCCCATCATGTGTTCGCAATATCAACGCGTGAAAACGGGTCCCCACGCCGGCACCCGTGGCGAAAAGGTCGAAAGCCAGGATTATTGGGATTTCGGCGGCAAGCTGGGCATTTCCGATCCGGCCGCCGTCATCGCTCTGAGTGAACTCTGCACCCGATTGGGTCTCGACAACACCAACGCGACCAACCCGATCGCCTGGGCCCTGGAGTGTTTCCAGCGCGGCCTCCTGACCCCCGAGGAGACCGACGGCCTGGACCTGGAGTGGGGCAACGTCGAGGTGATCGGCGAACTGCTGGAGAAGATCGCCCATCGCGACGGCATCGGCGATCTGCTGGCCGACGGCAGCCTAGCCGCGGCGAAACGGCTCGGCCGGGGCTCCGAAAGCTTCGCCCTGCACATGAAGGGGCAGGACCTGGCCGAGGAGATGCGCGTCTTCAAGGGCTGGGGGCTGGCCGTCGCGGTGGCCGAGCGCGGCGGCACCCACACCCAGGGCGGGCCGCTGACCGAACGCATGCCGTTGGACGCCGAATTGTCGATGCAGCGCTTCGGCGTCCCGACGGCCTTCGATCCGGCCAGCTACGAGCACAAGGCCGAACTGGTGGTCTACTACCAGCGCCTCCACAATCTGTTGGAAATCGTCGGCATCTGCTTTTACGCCACGTATTGGTGCGGCATGCAGATGATGGGCCCCGACGAGGTCGCCCGGCTTTATTCCCTGGCCACCGGCAAGACCAAGACCGGCGACGATTTGATGGCCGAGGGCGAGCAGATCCTCTACCTGCAAAAGGCCTTCAACATGCGGCATACCGACTTCGACCGCGCCGCCGACTATCCGCCGGACCGCATGATGCGCGAAGGGGCGAGCGGCCCCCATGCCGGCGCCCGGCTGGACCGCGCCGATTGGGACCAATTGCTGGACCAGTACTACGACCTGCGCGGCTGGGACCGGGTGTCGGGAAGACCAACGCCGGAGAACTTCCGCGCCGTCGGCCTGCCGGAATTGGTTTGACACGTCAGACCCATAGCGAGGGGTCATGTGTGGATGCCCCTGATTTTGCAAGGGGAAGCTGGGTCTTGATGGCGTGGTCGGGAGCGGTCATGTATCCGGCCTTTGCATTGAAGCTGACGTCTTATTGACATCTGTACGAAAATCCGTACAGTTTCGATGTGGATATCTACTCGTTTCGTCACAAGGGTTTGCGGCAGTTCTTTGAAAAGGGACAAACGAAGGGTTTGCCGCAAGACCGTGTCGAGAAGCTCCGTCGTATCTTCTCCGCGCTGAATGAAGCCGAGTCCGTGGCCGAAATGGACTCGTTGCCAGGTTGGCGCCTGCACCAACTCCGTGGAGACCGCCTCGGAACCTGGTCCGTCAGCGTATCGGGAAACTGGCGGATCACGTTCAGGGTCGAAGAAGACCGAATTTACGACGTGAACTTGGAGGACTATCACTGATGAGCCAGAAGCCGATCAAAATGGGAATGATGCCCTCGCCGGTTGGTGAGTTCATTCGTGAAGAGATCCTCGGACCTCTGGACCTAAGCATTTCCAAGGCCGCCGAGATAACCGGCGTGCGACGGGCGACTTTCTCGGAGATCGTCAACGGCAAGGCGCGCCTGAGTCCCGATGTGGCGCTGCGGCTCGAAAAAGCATTCGGCGTGTCAATGGGAATTCTGTTGCGGATGCAGACGGCCCGCGACGTTGCCCAGGCCCGTTCGCGCTCGAAGGAGATCGCCGTGCAGCGCTATGAGCCCGTGTGATGGACTGAGCGGTGGTGAGAAAAACCTACTCTCTCTCTTGTTGGCGCAGATGCCTATTCGGCGTGTGGATGAATCAGGTGAATCACGTTGTTCGAAGCGAAGTAAATCCTATCGAATATGCTAAGCCGAGGATCGCTTTGCACTACCGCAGCCAAGCAAGACCGTACATACGCGATGTCGTCCGCCAGCGGGTACGTGTTGACCAGCACGAGAGCAATTGCGTCAAACCCAGCAACGTACTCAAGCTTTCGAGCCTTGTCGCTGAGGGCGTGCGAGAACATCGCTGACAGGTTCGCCGCGATGTCTTGGTTCATCGCCCCATCCGGGGTCGTAGAATCAAATGGGATACCCAACATGAGGGAAACGCGTCCCTCGCCGGGAAAAGCCCAAATCGACGCCCCTGAAAATTCCATCCGCTTCGTCGCACCGGAGTGAATGTACGACCGCACGCCGTCACTAATAGTGCGCTGCCAGGTACGCCAACATCCCGTCGACAAAGGACCTTCCAAATACAGCACGTAGCGCATCTTGAGTGATGGTCCGAGTTCTTGTTCCAACATTTTTCCGAAGCGTTCCAGGCGGGCGGTACGGGCTTTGTGCGGTACCGCTTTTCCAGACTCAACGAAACGCTGGTGGACCTGGGTGACTTCCACCGCCCAGGAAAAGCCACCAACATGGCAAACTAGGTCAGGAGGGTCCGGCTCGTTGAATCGGCATATGGCGGATGAATCGCGATGGCGGCGTAGGTGCGCTTCAAGCAATTGTCTTGCGTATTCTTCGTCGGAACGGTTCGACATTGCCAGGTTCCCTATTTCGGGACTCGGATTGCGGGACATGGTCGATCTCGGAAGATAACCTGTCCGTACCCGGTGGCGCCTTGAACCAAATCCTTTCCTTTATTGCGGCGTTCGCCCAAGGATCAATGATCACCCAACTCAGACAACCTTCCCCGGGTTCATAATGTTCGCCGGGTCGAGCGCGGCTTTCACCGTGCGCATCAGTTCCATCTCGATGGCCGGCTTGTAGCGTTTGGCTTCCTCGCGGCGCAGGCGGCCGAGGCCGTGTTCGGCGCTGATCGAGCCGTTCAATTCGGCGATCAGGTCGTGGACGATGCGGTTGATGGCACCGTATTCGGCGGCGAAGGCCTCCGCGTCGGCGGCCTCCGGCTGAGCCGGGTTGTAGTGGATGTTGCCGTCGCCGATATGGCCGAAGGCGACGCCGCGGATGCCGGGATAGGCCGCCTCCAGAGCCGCATCGGCCCGCTCGATGAACTCGGCGATGCGCGAGAGCGGCACCGAGACGTCGTGTTTGACCGAGGTGCCCTCGTGGTTCTGGGCCTCGGGGATCGCTTCGCGGATCTTCCATAGGGCCTCGGCCTGGGCCTCGCTGGCCGCCGGCACCGCGTCCAGGACATGGCCGGCTTCCAGGCCTTCCCCCAGCAGCTCTTCCACCGGTTCGCGCAGGCTGCCGGGTGCGCCCTGGCCCGAGACCTCCAGCAGCACGTACCAGGGATAGGCCTCGGCGAAGGGGTCCGTGATGTCCGGCAGGTGGGCGACGACGAAATCGATCGCCCGGCGCTGGATCATCTCAAACGCCGTGACCCGCTCGCCGATCGCCGCCCGGGCCCGTTTTAGCAACTCCACGGCGGCGCCCGGATCGGCCACCGCGACCAGGGCGGTCTGCACCTCGGTCGGCTTAGGGAACAGCTTCAACACGGCTGCCGTGATGATACCCAGAGTCCCCTCAGCGCC
>JASLMH010000039.1 GCA_030746635.1 Alphaproteobacteria bacterium
TCAATGTGTCCCAAGGGCGCTGACGTTAGACAATCCTGACCGAGGCCAGCGTCGATGAAGAGCTGGTCGACGAGCTCTTGGCCGAGGCCGGCTCAGGCATCGTCCGGGCGGCCGAGCTGGAGGAAGAGAAGCTGAGCCGGGCCGAGCGCACGGTGCGCCGCCGGGTCCGCCTGGGGCAGTTGAACCAGGATGCCCTGGTGCAGTATCTGCGGCGCGGCCAGGTGGCCGAATTCATCGCCGGCCTGGCCTACCTGACCGAGATCGACATCGATACCGCCCGCCGCATCGTCTTCAGCCCGGGCCAGGAAGCCATCGCCGTGGCCTGCCGGGCCAAGGGCTTCGACCTCTCGACCTTCTCGACCATCGCCCTTCTGCTCGACGGCGACAACGGCTCGGGGACGGCCGAACGGCAGCTCCGCCGCCCCGAGGAGGTCGCCGATCTGCTGGCGCTGTACGGCCGGGTGCCGGTGGAAACCGCCCAGCGGGCGATGCGCTTCTGGCGCGTTCGCAAACAGAGCAAGGACGGCAGCGCCGCCGCCGCTTGAGAGACCCGCGAACTTCGATGCCCCGGTCTAACCGCTGACCATCGCCCAGCCCCGTTCCGCCCGCTCGCGGCAAAGGTGGCCGTATTCCACCGCCTTTGACGACGAGGCGATGCCGTCCAGGCCGCGCTTGTAGACGCCCTGGACGATGGCCGCCAGGCGGAACAACTGGAACACCTTGTAGAAGGTCCAGTCGGGAATGCCGTCGCGGCCGGTCAATTCGCAGTAGCGGCCGACGAAGGCGTGCTCACTCGGCAGGCCCGGCAAATCGGCGGCCGGCCGGTCGTGGATGCCCCCGAAGCAGGAGACATAGCAATAGGCCAGATCGGCCAGGGGGTGGCCGAAGGTCGAGAGCTCCCAATCCAGCACGGCGACGATGCGCGGTTCGGCGGGATGCACGATGGTGTTGCCCAAGCGATAGTCGCCGTGCACCAGGCTGGCGAGGTCGTCCTGCGGAACGTTGGCGGGCAGCCATTCCAGCAGCCGCTCCATGGCCTCGATCTCCTCGGTCTTGGAGGCCACGTATTGCTTCGACCAGCGGCCGATCTGCCGTTCGTAGTAGTTGCCAGGGCGGCCGAAGTCGCCCAGCCCGACGGCGTCGTAGTCGACGCCATGCAGGGCCGCCAGCACCGTCACCAGGTGGTCGTAGATGGCGGCCCGGTCGGCGGTGGAGAATTCCGGCACCATCGGATCATCCAGCACCCGGCCCGGCACCTTGTCCATGACGAAGAAGGCGGTGCCGAGAATGCTCTCGTCCTCGCACAACAGCCAGGTTCGCGGCACCGGCACGCCGGTATCGCGCAATGCCGTCATCACCCGGTACTCGCGGTCGACCTGATGGGCCGATGGCAGCAACTCGCCCGGCGGCTTCTTGCGCAGCACGTAGTCGTGGCCGCCGGTACGGATCATGAAGGTTGGGTTCGATTGCCCGCCCGGAAACTGCCGCACCTCGAAATCATCGCCGATGCCGTCCATCTGCCCGGCCAGGTAGGCCCGCAAATTGGCCTCGTCGAAACGATGCACCTCGCGCACCGGGATGGTCTCGTTGCCCGCCTCACTCATCTACATCACCGTTTCTTCGTTGGGGTATCAGCCGGCCAGGGCCTCGACCTGCTGCCAGGCGGCCTCGGCCAGTGGCCGCGCCCGCCGGCCCTGCTCGACGGCGTGGGAGGAGGCGGCGGTGCCGTCGACCGCCCGCTTGGCAATGCCCTGCAGGATCGCCGCCAGGCGGAACATGTTGTAGGCCAGATACCATTCCAGATCGGGGATGCCGTCGCGGCCGGTCAGTTCGCAATATTGCCCGATGATCTCCTCTTCCCGCGGAATGCCCAGCGCCGCCAGGTCGGCATCGGCGACGCCGCGAAAGAGGTCCCGGCCCAGGCGCCAGCCCATCAGGGTGTAGGTAAAATCGCCGATCGGATGGCCTAGGGTGCCCAGTTCCCAATCCAGCACCGCCAGCAGCCGGTTCTCGGTGGGATGGAAGATCATGTTGTCGAGGCGATAGTCGCCGTGCACCACCGTGGTCTCGTCGCCCGGCGGGATGTTCTCCGGCAACCAGTCGATCAGCCGGTCCATGGCCAGGATCGGTTCCAACTCGGAGATTCGGTATTGCTTGCTCCAGCGGTGGATCTGCCGCTCGCGGTATTCGCCGACCTTGCCATAGCCGTCCAGGCCGACCGCCCGGTAGTCGACTTTGTGCAAATCGGCCATGACCTGGATCATCGATCGGTAGATCTCGCGCCGGGCCGCCGGCGTCTGATCCGGCAGCGTCGCTTCCCAGAACACCCGGCCCTCGACCATTTCCATGATGTAGAAGGCGGTGCCGATGACGCCGTCATCCTCGCACAGGCAATAGCTGCGCGGCACCGGTACCGAGGTCGGGCCCAGGGCGGTGATCACCCGGTATTCGCGGTCCACCGCATGGGCCGAGGGCAGCAATTCGCCCGGCGGCTTGCGGCGCAGCACATAGGCCTTGCCGCCGGCGTCGATGCGATAGGTCGGATTGGATTGGCCGCCGCGGAACTGGCTGACCTCGACGCTGCCCGAGAAGCCCTCGACGTGGCTTTGCATGTATTTCTGCAGTCCGGCGGTATCGAAAAGGTGCTGTTCCCGGACCTCCTCGGTGCCCGAAAACTGCGACTGCAGGTCACTCATCCGACAAGGCCTCCCCACGCGGCAGCTAATATCGGGCGCAGTTTAGCCGGCAATTCCCACCCTGGCCACGGCCCGCGTCGGCCGGGCTCAGAAGCCGGCCACCCGCACGTCCTCGGGGTGCAGGATGGCGAAGCCGAAACGCAGGGTCCGCTCCTCGCCCGGCGCGTAGTCGTGGCTCCAGGCCAGGACGCCGCGGCGGTCATCGACGTCGCGTTCGCTCGGCGGCGTGGTGTCGTCCAGCAATTCGACCTCGATCCGGCCATCGCGCGGCGTCGGCAGCTGATCCTGCACGGTGATCCGCATGGGCCGGGCGTGATGGTTGGCGATCTGCAACAGATAGCGTCGTTCGTGGCGGCGGCGGTCGTTGAACAGGCCGGCGTGGCTGCGCTGGCCGGTTTGCTGCCGGCGGCTCACCCGCACGCGGTCGTCGATGCCGAAGGACAAATTGACTTTCTGGCCGGGCCGCAGCGTCGGCAGCCGGCCGCGCCCGACATAGGTGCCGTCGCGATAGATCGCGACGACGCCCGGCAACAGCGGCTCGGCGCCGTCGTATGCCACTTTGCCGTAAAGATAGGCATGGGGCTGTAGCTTCGGCACCGCCAGGACCGACAGCTCGGTGGCGATGGCCCGCTCGGCCAGCGGGAAGCGATGCCGTTCGCCGCCCGAAGGCAGTGTCGCCGGCGTCCGCACCTTGTACAGGGCGGCGAATTCGCCGGCGACGATGTCCGCCCCCGTTTCCCTCTTTTTCTCCTCGAGCCGATCTTCGGAATTGGCGTCGGCTTCCTTGGCCGCCAGCGCCCGTGTCCGTGGCATGGCGTCTTGCAGCGTGCCTTGCGGTGTCGGGCGCAGGACATCGACGAACCAGGAGTTCAGCACCGGCAGGGCGCCGCCGCGACCGGGCCGGGTGGTCGACAGGGTGAGGTCGACATCCGACCAATCCTCGCCGGTGCTTTGCCGCACCATGGCCGATTGCACCAAGGTCACCGCTTCCGTTTCACTGTTCAGGCGCAAATCGTAGATCGGACGCCAGCCGGCGCCCGCCACCTGATAGCGCAGTCCGATGGCAACCCGGCCCCCGGTCGTGGCGGTCAGGGCGATTTGCGCGGTCAAGTGTTCGGCGCGGCCACGGCCCAGTTGCCGCAGCTTCTTTTGCAACAGCTCGCCGCGTCGTTGCAGGTCGCGTTTTGCCTGTTCGGCTTGCCGGATGTCCGCCATTGCCTTCGCGGCGCCGTCGCCCAGCAGGGTCCAGGTCTGCCGCCAATCCTGATCCAGCAACATCTCACCACCGTCGTTTCGCGAGAAGCCCTTGGGCATCTCGCGGCCGAGGGCGGATATGAATTCGAGGCGCAGACGATGGGCCTTGATGCCGTCGTCGAGCTCCCGCTGACGATCGCTCAGGGTCAGCAACTCCCGCCGCAGTTGGTTCTCTTCCCTCCGGCGGCCTTCGGCCTGGAAGCGCCGCCGCAGGTCGACCGCGCCGATCTCCAACCCGTCGGCCCGCAATGGCCGCAGGCGCAGGGACTCCGGCAACAGGTTCGCCGGCAGGCCGCCGACCAGCAGGCTGTGGCGGCCGGCGGGCAGATCGAATTCAAGGGTTCTGGTTATTTCCGCCTGGCCGGGAAATACCGTGACGGCGGTGATCGGCGCCTCGGGACGCAGGGTCGCGGCGGCGGCGGTGAAGGTCGGTGATATTGCGAGAAAGGCGATGAACCAGCGTGTCTGTCCGATCATCTTGGTGTCACTCCTCATGGCGGGATGGCCGTGGCCGGTGGGTCCCTGGCGCACGACCATCGAATGGCCCGAATGTGGTGTCATTCGGGCCGCCATGGGGTGAAATCGTGATATCGGGTGACAGACCGTCTCGATATTTTCGGAAACGTCGGCCGGCTACATCTACATCGCCGTCGGCTTCTGACCGATCACCTTGCGGCCAGCGTTGATGCCGCGCAGATATTCGATGCCCTCGGCGGCGATGGCGTCGCCGACCACGAAGTCCTGCTCGCCCTCCAGTTCGGCCATATCAACCCAGGCGCCGTAGATGTGGCGGCTGCGGTCGGTGATGATGCCGGCGCTCAACAGGGTCTTGACCAGGACCCGGAAGATGTTGGTGCCGGTCTTCAGGGAATTCCGCCGTTCATTTTCGCCGAACACCTCGCGGCAGGCATCACGCACCCATTCCCAGTCCAGGCCGAATTGCTCATAGATGTAGTGGCGCTGGCGGATGTTGGCGAGGTTGAACAGCAGGATCTCGAAACACTGGGCGGCCCAGTCCTCGACCTTGTCGTGTTCTTCCCGGGTCAGGGTGGGGATGGTCTTGTCGGCCCAGATCTTGCCGAACTTGTGGTGGAAGGCCTCGTCGGTCATCACCAACTGGGTCAATCGTTTCAGTACCGGATCGTTGGTGTGGCGGTGCAGGTTGGCGAAGGCGCCCATGGCCAGGCCCTCGACCAGGATCTGCATGCCCACCAGCTTCTTGTAGACCACCGGGGTCAGCACCAGTTCCTCGAGCAGGTCGCCCAGGCACTCGCCCACCGGCAGCGGCTTTCCCCAGCGCCGATCGATGTAGATGGCATAGGCGGTGACGTGCCGGGCTTCTTCGCGGGCCTGGTTCGAGGCGTATTCCTGGGCGCCCTGATCGCGCAGGATGTGGCACAGGCTGGCGCTGAGCGACAGGGCGCCCTGCTCGCCGTGCAGGATCGAGGACAGGTTCCAGCGCAAGACCTCGTTCGCCAGGCCGATCCGCTGGCCCTCGTCCAGCTTGTCGGCCACGGCCGAGTTCAGCTCGATGATCTGTTCGGCCGGCAGGATCATCTCGCTGGCAACGTCGAACGGCTGGTCGAAATCGATATAGGCCTTGTCCAGGGGATCCCAGAAGTGATCGTGGGTGGCTGCGATGATGCCGTCGAAGGCGGTCGAGCGCTCGGCATAGCGGTCGACCTCGATCATCGACCGGAAGTCGTCGCGGTCGACCGTGTTATAGGCCGGATCGCGGGTAATCTGCTCGGACATCCTGGTGTTCCCCATGTTGTAGACCCCTGTTAGGGGGCGTAAGCTACTTAACGTTTACGTAAACGTCAAGTGAAGCCAGGCCGAATGCAGCTAGGCCGTCACGGCCGGCCGGCGGTCGGCCCAGGGCCGGGCCCCTTCCAGTTGCCCCGCCAGCCGGAACAGGCCGCCCTCGTCGCCGAACCGGCCGACGAAATGCACGCCCACCGGCAGGTCCCCATCGGTCCAATGCAACGGCATCGACATGGCCGGCTGTCCGGTGGCGTTGGCGATGGCGGTGAAGCCGGAATATTCGCCGATGTGGGTGAGGAATTCCTCGCGGTTGCCTTCGTCCCAATGGAAATAGCCCAAGGGGGCCGGCGGCCGGGCGACGGTCGGCGTCAGCATCACGTCGTAATCGGCGAAGAAGCCTGCGACCTCGCGGCTGATCGCCTGCAGATCCTCGATCGCCAGCAGATAGTCGCCGCCCGACTGCCCTTCGCCGTTCTGGAACATGCGCCAGGTGTTGGCCTCGAACTCGTCTTCACTGGGGGTCCGCTCCATGCGCCGGGCCCAATCCTTGATCGCCCAGTTGGCGAAGGCGGTCCAGCTGGCGGCGAAGGCCTTGAGGAAGCGCAGGCCGTCGATCTGCAACTCGGCCGGCTCGACCCTGTGGCCCAAATCCTCGCACAGCTTCGCCGTGGCCTCGACGGCGGCCCGGCACTCGGGATCGACCTCGACCCCGGTCAGCGGCGTGGTCGCCAGGGCGATGCGCAGGCTGCCCGGGTCGCGGGACACTTCGTCGACGTAGGGCCGTTCGGGGGGCGGCGCGCAATAGGGATCGCCGGGGGCCGGGCCGGCGGTGGCGTCCAGCAGGGCGGCGCTGTCGCGGACGCTGCGGGTGACCGCGTGCTCGCAGGCCAGGCCGCTGCCGGCATCGCCGTAGTCGGGGCCGAGCGGATTGCGCGCCCGGGTCGGCTTGAGGCCGAACAGGCCGCAGCAGGAGGCCGGAATGCGGATCGAGCCGCCGCCGTCGTTGGCGTGCGCCATCGGCACGATGCCGGCGGCGACGGCGGCCGCCGAACCGCCGCTGGAGCCGCCGGTGGTGCGGCCGGTATCCCAGGGATTGCGGGTCGGGCCGAACAGGGCCGGTTCGGTGGTCGGCAACAGGCCGTATTCCGGCGTATTGGTCTTGCCGGCGATGATCGCGCCGGCCCGTTTCAGGCGCGCCACCAGTTCGCTGTCGTGGCTGGACGTGTAGTGGCCATGCAGGAAGCGCGAGCCTTCGGCCAGGGGCGTGCCGGCGCATTCCGCCACCAGGTCCTTCAGCAGGAAGGGCACGCCCGGGAACGGCGCCCCGGGGTCCACCCCCTCGCGCGCCGCCGCCCGGGCCATCTCGTCCATGCGGGTAATCACGGCATTGAGTTGCGGGTTCAGCCGTTCGATCCGGGCAATCGTCGCCTCGACCAATTCGCCGGCCGTGACCTCGCCCCGCCGCACCAGATCCGCCAGGCTCGTGGCGTCCAGAAAGGCCAGTTCATCGCTCGCCGTCATCGCATCCTCCCTAACTACCAATCGCGCCAGTATAGGACGGGTACGTCAAAAGGCGGCAACGCCCGTGGCGCTGCCGAAAAAAGACGGCGTTGCTGGAGTGAAAGGGCGTCAGCGACCGGCGGCGCGGTCGATCTCTTCGCGTTTTGCGAACCAGCCCTTGAACAGGACCATCATCCCGACCATGACGACCACCGTGGCAACCATCATGGCGATCAACAAGAACAACTCGTGCATGTCCGATCCTCTCCCCGAAAGGTCGATTTGGCTTACTATATCGCGGTCGCTCTGACCACCGATTTCTTCGCCCCGGGAGCGGCTATTGGTGGCGGCTTACTGGTGGCGGGTGTCGTCGCCGGCGTCGGCCAGGCGTTCCAGGCCGCCCAGACGCAACAGGGCGACGGCGCAGGCCAGGGCTTCGTCCTCCAGCGTTTTCTCCAGCAGGTCGTTGCAGCGCTGGCCGGTAATGGTGGCCAGCGGGCCGCTGCGGTTGGGCGTCGCCTCGCCCCGGGTCAGGGCGTTGTTCAACTCCTCCTCGCGCCGGGCCGGCTCCTGGCCGTCGGTCTCGATCAGCAGGTTGGGCACCACGCCCCAGGCCTGAATGGTCTGCCCCGAGGGCGTGTAGTAAAGCGCCGTGGTCAGGCGCAGGGCGCCGAATTCGGCGTTCGGGCCCACCGGCAGGATGGTCTGCACCGATCCCTTGCCGAAGGAACGGCTGCCAACCAGCGTCGCCCGGCCGTTTTCCTTCAGGGCGCCGGCGACGATCTCGGCCGCCGAGGCGGTGCCGGAATTGACCAGAACGACCAGCGGCCGCTCGGTCGCCAGGGCGCCATCCTTGGCGAAGTATTCGTCGTTGTCGGCGTCCAGCCGGCCGCGCACCGAAACGATGGTGCCGTCGTCCAGGAAGGTATCCGCCACCCGCACCGCCTGTCGCAACAGGCCGCCCGGGTTGTTGCGCAGATCGATGACCAGGCCCTTGGCATCGTCGCCGAGTTCCTTCTCGATGCGCCGCAGGGCCTTTCGCAGGCCGGTTTCGGTGCGCTCGCTGAAGGCGCTGATGCGGATATAGCCGTAGTCGTCCTCGACCCGGTGGCGGACGGCGGGAATGCGGATGATGTCGCGGACGATAGTCAGCTCGAAGGAATCGGGGCGTTCCGGGCGCAGCACGGTCAGGCGGATCGTGGTGTCGACCTCGCCGCGCATGCGGCCGACCGCCTCGCGCAGGGTCATCCCCTTCACCGGCGTGCCGTCGACGTGGCTGATCTTGTCGCCGGCCAGCATGCCGGCGCGCTGGGCCGGGGTATCGTCGATCGGCGCCACCACCTTGATCAGGCCGTCCTCCATGGTGACTTCCAGGCCCAGGCCGGCGAACTTGCCGCTGATCCGGATCTTCAGTTCGCCATAGCCCTCGGGGTCGAGATAGGCGGTATGGGCGTCCAGGGTCCTGAGGCCCGCGTTCAGGGCCGAGCCGATGCGCCCGAGCCGGGTCTTCCGGGCCGGGGGGGCTCCGTTGGTTGGCTCGGCCGCCGGCGTCTCGTCCAGCTCCTTCAGCGCCTTGAAGGTGTGCTCCAACAGGGGCGTCGTCTCCACCGGCCGCAGATAGCGCCGGCCGATGATCGGCAGGGCGAAATACAGCATGTCGACTTCCGGCCGGCTCAATTCGACGTCCTGCCCGGCGGCCGTTTCCTTGATCAGGGCATCGGTGTCGACGGCGCCGCCGATCGCCGTGCCGTGCACCGTGACCCAGGCCGCCAGCGCCGCCGCCAGCAGCAAAGCGCCGAACAGGCGCAGCCGCAAAATCGGCTTGCCTGGTTTTCCGGTCTTTGGGTCGCCCGCGCGCATCAAATTCTCTCGGCCAGCCAGATGGCAAGACGGGTGCCAGCCTTGATGCCATGATTTAACAATTGGTAAGCGGGGGCCGCTTCGGCGCCGTGGGCCAGGCCGATGTCGCGATGCTCGATCTCGTCGTCGCGAAAACGCTCGACCAGGGCCCGCAGCTCAGCCTCGTCGTCGGCCAGTTCGTCGAGCTGCCGCTGATAGTGTTCCTCGATCACCTCCTCGACCGCCACCGTGCAGGCCATGGCCGCCCGTTCGCCCAGCAACGCGGTGCCGGCGCCCAGGGTGAAGCCGGCGGCCCGCCACAGCGGGCTCAAGGCCGAGGGCCGGACGCCGCGGTCGGACAGCAGGCGATCGAAGGTTTCGAGATGTTCTTCCTCCTGCTCGGCCATGTCCCGCAGCGCCGGCTCGCATTCATGCTCGGCCAGCACCGCCAGTTGACCGCGATAGATATGTTTGGCGCCCAGCTCGCCGGCCTGATCGACCCGCAGCATGCGATGCAGCCGGGCTCGCCGCGAGAGATCGCCGGGCAGGCTCGGTCGGCGCCGAACGGGCCGGCGTTTCTTCCGCCTGGCGGCGGCGCTGCCGCCGCCGTCCGCCTGCTTTGCCGTCATGCCGCCGCGTTCCCGGTGAAACCCCGCCACCCCGCCCAGCCGGCATAGGCCGACAGGAGGGCGGAGGAAAGCACGTTGTACCCCGCCATCGATATGCCGAACAGGGAAAAAGCCACCTGGTCGCAACGTACCACCGGGCTGGCCATGATCTGCGCCCGCAATTCGGCCAGGCTGGCCGGCGTGCCGCCGGGGCCGGTGCAACCGTCGGTGCCGGCCCACCAATGCTGTTCGACGCCGACATGGTAGCCGGCGATCCCCGCGTTCACCGCCAGCGCCGCCGCCGCCAGCAGCAGCAGCGGGCCGGGATATCGCCGGCCCGGCGGCGACAGGGCGAGCAGGCAGAGGGCGGCGGCGATGCCGTAGGGCCAGCGCTGATAGATACACAGGATGCAGGGCTGCAGATCGAAACCGTATTGCGCGGTGAAGGCGGCGGCCAGGGCACCGACGCTGGCCAGCATAACCAGGACGGCGGCGGTGCCGGGCCTCAGCCATCGCTCGATCATCGCGCTCGCTGCTCCATGATAGTGGGTACTAGGATAGTGGGTACTAGAGTACGAACTTCACCAGCGCGAAGCCACCGAACAGCAGCACCACGAACAGCACGAACAGCAGGCCGAGATATTTCTCGATGAAGATCCGGATCGGCTCGCCGAACCACCACAACAGACCGGCGACAATGGCGAAGCGCAGGCCCCGCGCCAGCACCGAGGCGAGCAGGAACACCGGCAGGTTCAGCGCCGTCAGGCCGGAGGCGATGGTGATCACCTTGTAGGGGAACGGCGTCAGACCGGCGATGAAAACGATCCAGGCGCCCCATTCGTTGTAGCGGCTCTGGAAATCGGCGAATTTCTCGCCATAGCCATAGAATTCCAGGATCGGCTGGCCGACGGCGTCGAACAGGAAATAGCCGATGGCGTAGCCCAACAGGCCGCCCAGCACAGAACTGACGGTACAGATCGCCGCGATCAGCCAGGCCTTGTCCCGGCGGGCCAGCACCATCGGAATCAGGACGACGTCGGGCGGGATCGGAAAGACCGAGCTTTCGACGAAGGAGACGCCCGCCAAGGCCCAGTTGGCGTGACGGTGGCCCGCCAGTCCCATGGTTCGATCGTAGAGCGCCCGCAGCATCGCCGCCCCTTCGTTCGGCCGCCCGGCGCGGCCCCGGCGCCCTATAACAGCATCGCGGCGGCGGGACAATGCGAGGGGGTCGCTTGGACCCTGTCAAATGGTCCGTTTGCCATACCGCGACCGCCGCCGTTATCATCCCGGTTATCGCCCAGCAGCGGATTTCGGAGGAGCCATGACGGCGGTCGCGGCGAACGGCATCACCATTGAATACGAGACCCGCGGCGCGCCGGACGCGCCAGCGATGATCCTGGTCCGCGGCTTGGGCACGCAACTGATCCATTGGCCCGAGGATCTGCTCGATCGGCTGGTGGCGATGGGTTTCTTCGTCGTCGTGTTCGACAATCGCGACGTCGGCCTGTCCAGCAAGATCAGCAAGGGCGGCAAGGTCGACCTCTCGGACCTGATGGACAAATTGGCGGCCGGCGAGTCGGTTGCCGCGCCCTACGGGCTGGACGACATGGCCCGGGACACCCTCGGGTTGATGGCTGCCCTGGGCATCGGGAAGGCGCACATCGCCGGCATCTCGCTCGGTGGCATGGTGGTGCAGGTCCTCGCCGCCCAGCACCCCGATCGATTGCTCAGCATGGCCTCGATCATGTCGTCCAGCGGCAATCCGGACCTGCCGCCCGGCGACCCGAAGGTGATGAACCAGTTGCTGAACCGGCCGGCCGACGACGCCGATCGCGAAGAGGTGGTGGCGGCGGCCGTGGAGTCCGCCAAGATGCTGGCCAGTCCCGGCTATCCGGTGCCGGAAGCGGATCGGCGGACGATGGCGGAGCGGGCCTACGATCGCTGTTACTACCCCGACGGCGTCAGCCGGCAATTCGCCGCCGCACGGGCCGGGGGCAGCCGGGTCGAGTTGTTGCGGACCATCAGCCTGCCGGCCCAGGTCATCCACGGGGTCGACGATCCGCTGCTGCCGATCGCCGGCGGCGAGGATACGGCGGCCAACATTCCGGGCGCCGAATTCCATCCGGTGCCGGGCATGGGACACGAAACCACGGCGCCCCTGGCGCCGATCCTGGCCGAGCTGATCGGCGGCTTTGCGCTTGGCGTGCCGGACTAGTCGGTGGCGGATTGGCCGGTTCGGCAAGAGGAAATTGGAGTTTCTGACCGCAATCGCGGTATGATGCGGGAACGAAGGAGGCTCGGCGACAAACAAGCATCCGGATGGTGCGAAGAATTGCCGACGCAAGGGGGAGAAATGACGGTGGCTTGACGGCCATTTCCGAACGTGCCGGAACGGTATCTGGAACGTTTGACGCCGGATAGCGACGGCGTCGCCAACCAACAACAACGACGATCAGACGGGAGAGGCAGTGATGAAGAAGATCGACGAAATGAAGAAGCTGGTACTGGCCGGCCGGCTCAGCCGGCGCGACTTCGTGGCCGCCGCGGCGGCGTTCGGTGTCAGCGCGGTAACGGCCACCTCGATGCTCTCGGGCCCGGCCATGGCGGCGCCGAAGAAGGGCGGCAAGATGCGGGTTGGCCTGGGTCATGGCTCGACCACCGACTCATTGGATCCCGCGACCTTCGAAAACCTTTACAGTCAGGTTCTCGGCTCCGCCCTGCGCAACAACCTGATGGAAATCGACAGCAACGGCAAACTGGTGCCGGAGCTGGCGGAGAGCTACACGGTGTCCGACGACGCCCGGGTCTGGAACTTCAAGCTGCGCCAGGGCGTCGAGTTCCACAATGGCAAATCCCTGGATGCCGGCGACGTCATCGCCTCGATCAATCATCATCGTGGCAAGGATTCGAAATCGGCGGCGAAGAAACTGCTCGAACCGATCACCGAGATGAAGGCCGACGGCAAGAGCAACGTGGTCATCAGCTTGAAGAACGGCAACGCCGACTTCCCCTTCATCGTCTCCGACTACCACGTGGCGATCATGCCGGCCAAGGACGGCGCGGTCGATTGGAAGTCAGGCACCGGTACCGGCGCCTTCAGCTTGGGCAGCTACGAGCCGGGCGTGCGCGCCAGCCTGAAACGCAACCCCAACTTCTACAAAGCCGGCCAGGGCCATTTCGACGAGGCCGAATTGATCACCATCGCCGACGTGGCGGCACGCACCAACGCCCTGACCACCGGCGAGATCGACGCCATGGACCGGGTCGATCTGAAGACCGCGCATCTCTTGAAGCGGCGCAAGGGTATCAATATCGTCGAGACCTCGGGTACCCAGCACTACACCTTCACCATGCGCTGCGACACGCCGCCGTTCGACAACAACGACGTGCGCCTGGCGTTGAAATACGCCATTAACCGCGAAGCCATCCTGAAAACCGTGCTCAAGGGTCACGGCGTTCTGGGCAACGATCATCCGATCGGCCGCTCCAACATCTATCACGCCGGGTCGTTGCCGCAGCGGTCCTACGACGTTGACAAGGCCAAGTTCCACCTGAAGAAGGCCGGCATGTCGAACCTGAAGGTCGATCTCTCGGCCGCCGATGCGGCCTTCGCCGGCGCCGTCGACGCCGCGGTGCTGTACAAGGAGCACGCCGCCCCGGCCGGCATCAACATCAACGTGGTGCGCGAGCCCAACGACGGCTATTGGTCCGCCGTCTGGATGAAGAAGCCCTGGTGCGCCGTCTACTGGGGCGGCCGGCCGACGGAAGACTGGATGTTCTCGACCGCCTATTCCGCCGATGCCGCCTGGAACGACAGCTTCTGGAAGCACGACCGCTTCAACGAGTTGTTGTTGAAGGCTCGCTCCGAGCTGGACGAGAACGCGCGCCGAAAGATGTACGTCGAGATGCAGACCATCGTCGCCAACGAGGGCGGTGTGTTGGTGCCGATGTTCGCCAACTACGTCATGGGCCTGTCCGACAAGGTCAAGCACAACGAAATGGCGGCGAATTGGTCGATGGACGGCTTCAAATGCCTGGAGCGTTGGTGGTTCGGCTGATGTAGTCGGCCGGCCAGGCCGGTAGCATGTCGGATATCGGGAAAATGGTGGCCCAGCGCCTCGGGCTGGGCCTCCTAACCCTGTTCGTCGTCTCGCTGATCATCTTCCTCGGCGTCGAATTGCTGCCGGGCGACATCGCCCAGGAGATCCTGGGCCAGGCGGCGACGGAGGAGACGGTGGCCGCCTTCCGGCGCGAGCTCGGCCTCAACCTGCCGCCGCACGAGCGCTACATCGCCTGGCTGGTCAATCTGTTGCAGGGCGATTTTGGCAAATCATTGGCCAACAAGCGCGAGATTTCGGAGTTGCTGGACGTCCGGCTCTGGAACACGCTGTTCCTGGCGGCGGTGGCGGCGGTGATCTCGGTGCCGTTGGCGCTGACCCTCGGCATCCTCGCTGCCCTGTACCGCAACAGCATCTTCGACCGGGCGGTCAACATAATGACGCTGAGCTCGATCTCGTTTCCCGAATTCTTCGTTGCCTATATCCTGATCCTGTTCCTGGCGGTGAACCTGGGCGTCTTTCCATCGATCTCCAACATCAGCGAGGAGCTGAGCTTCGGCGAACGGGTCTATCGCTGCATTCTGCCGGCGCTGACGCTGACCTTGGTGGTGGTTGCCCACATGATGCGGATGACCCGGGCGGCGATCATCAATCTCCTCGCCTCTCCCTATATCGAGATGGCGCGGCTGAAGGGCCTGAAGCCGGGGCGGATCATCGTCAAGCACGCCCTGCCCAACGCCCTGGCACCGATCATCAACGTCGTCGCCATCAACCTGGCCTATCTCGTGGTCGGCGTGGTCATCGTCGAGGTGGTGTTCGTTTATCCGGGCCTCGGGCAGCTTCTGGTCGATTCGGTCTCGAAGCGCGACATCCCGGTGGTGCAGGCCTGCAGCCTGGTCTTTGCCATGACCTATATCCTGTTGAACCTGCTGGCGGACGTGCTCTCGATCCTGAGCAACCCGCGGTTGCTGCATCCGAGATGATGGGGACGACGTCATGACAATGGCCGTCGCGGGCAGCGCTTTCGCGGGGCAGAGTTCGCCCTGGGTCAGCCGCATCGCTGTGGCGGCGGTGCATTTCTTCGTCATCGTGCTGTTCCTGGGAAGCGTCCAGACCAACACCTGGGCGGCCATCCTGGGCTTCCTGGCCATTCACGCTTACAGCGTCGCGGTGCTGGTCTATTGGAGCCGCATGGCGCGCAGCGCCGCCGGCGATACGGTGATCGTCGCGCTGACGGTGGAATACCTGCTGATCTGCGTGCTGTTCTGGGAGCTCTTCAGCCTGTGGGCCTGGTCGACCTTCTTCGGCCTGGTGCTGGTGCAGATCTGTGCCTTCGCGATGGTCCGCTACTGGCGGGAGTTGCGCCACGCCCCGCCGACCGCCTGGTTCGGAATGGTGGTGATCCTGATCTACGTCATGATCGCCGCCACGGCGCCGATTATCGCCCCCTTCGGCGAGACCGAGATCGTCGCCTCCGAATACGAGCCCTGGGGCGGCAAGTTCCTGATGGGCACGGATAACCTGGGGCGCGACACGCTGACCCGGATCATCTACGGCGCCCGCAACACGGTCGGCTTCGCCTTCGTCACCACGGTGCTGGCCTTCGTGCTCGGCGGCTTCGCCGGGCTGTTGGCGGCCACCCTGCGGGGCTGGGTCGATCAGGCCCTGGGCCGCCTGGTCGACATCCTGATGGCGATCCCTTCGCTGATCTTCGCTCTCTTGATCCTGACCGTCGTCGGCACCTCGATCATGTCGCTGGTCGTCGTCATCGCGGTGCTGGACTCGACCCGAGTCTTCCGCCTCGCCCGCGCCGTGGCCATGAACGTGGTGGTGCTGGAATTCGTCGAGGCAGCGAACCTGCGCGGCGAGGGGCTCTGGTGGATCATTCGGAGAGAGATCCTGCCCAACGTCATGCCGCCGCTGGTGGCGGAGTTCGGACTGCGCTTCTGTTTCGTCTTCCTGTTCATCAGCGCACTCAGCTTCCTCGGCCTGGGCATCCAGCCGCCGACCGCGGACTGGGGCAGCATGGTCCGCGACAATGCGACCTTGATCTCCTTCGCCGCGGGCGACTTTCAACTGGCTCTTACGCCCCTGGTACCGGCCGCGGCGATCGCGTTGCTGACCGTGGGGGTGAATTTCGTCGTCGATTGGTTCCTGCACAAGGCGAGCGGGTTGAAGGAATGAACGCCGAAGCGAAAACCACGGCCAAGACCGACGGGCAGAGCGATGTCATCCTGACGATGCGCGGCCTGCGCATCGAGGGCTATGCCGACGAGGTCTGGCACGAGATCGTCCACGGCGTCGACGTGACGCTGAGGCGCGGCGAGGTCCTGGGGCTGATCGGCGAATCGGGTGCCGGCAAAAGCACCATCGGCCTGGCCGCCATGGGTTTCGCCCGCGACGGCTGTCGCATCTCCGGCGGCCAGATCATCTTCGACGGCATCGACCTGACCAAGGCCTCGGACGACGAATTGCGGGCCCTGCGGGGCTCGCGCATCGCCTACGTGGCGCAAAGCGCCGCCGCCGCCTTCAACCCGGCGCACCGCCTGATCGACCAGTATTGCGAGGCCCCGGTGCAGCACGGCATCATGCCGCGGTCCGAGGCCGAGGCCGATGCCAAGGACCTTTACGGGCGTCTGCAGTTGCCGGATCCGGACGGCATTGGTTTTCGCTATCCGCACCAGGTCTCGGGCGGCCAGTTACAGCGCGCCATGACGGCCATGGCCATGGCCTGCCGGCCGGACCTGATCGTCTTCGACGAACCGACGACGGCGCTCGACGTCACCACCCAGATCGAGGTGCTGGCGGCGATCAAGAACATCGTCCAACAGTTCGACACCGCGGCCCTCTATATCACCCACGATTTGGCGGTGGTCTCGCAGATGGCCGACCGGATCATGGTGCTGCGCTACGGCAATCTGGTCGAGGAGGGCGAGACCCGGCCGATCGTCGAGGATCCGCAGAAGGACTACACCCGCGATCTACTGGCGGTCAGGACCTTCCGCAAGCCGCCCGTGGACGAGCCCGAGGGCGACATACCGCTGCTGCGCGTCGAGAACGTCACCGCCGCCTACGGCAAGGTACCGGTGCTCTCGGGGGTCAGCATGGATATCCACGAGAAGCGCACCGTCGCCGTGGTCGGCGAGTCCGGCAGCGGTAAAAGCACCACGGCGCGGGTCATCACCGGCCTGCTGCCGCCGTCGGAGGGGCGGGTGCTCTACGAAGGGCAGGCGCTGGACCCGACATACCGGAAGCGCAGCAAGGACGAGCTCAGGCGTCTGCAGATGATCTATCAGATGCCCGATACGGCGATCAATCCGCGCCAGCGGGTGCGCGACATCATCGGCCGGCCGCTCGAGTTCTACCTCGCGATCAGGGGCGAGGAAAAGGAAGCGCGGGTCCGACAGCTCCTGCAGATGATCGAGCTCGATCCGGACGACTTCATCGATCGCCATCCGGGCGAGCTCTCGGGCGGCCAGAAGCAACGCATCTGCATCGCCCGGGCGCTGGCGGCCGAGCCGGAGCTGATCATCTGCGACGAGGTTACCTCGGCGCTTGATCAGCTCGTCGCCGAAGAGATCCTGAAGCTCCTGCAACGGCTCCAGGACGATCTCGGCCTGGCCTACATGTTCATCACCCATGACTTGGCGACGGTGAAGGCGATCGCGGACGAGATCGTGGTCATGCTGGCGGGCGAGGTGGTGGAGCAGGGCCCGAAACAGGAGATCCTGACCCCGCCGCACCACGAATATACCGAACTGCTGCTGTCCTCGGTGCCGGAGATGGACCCCGACTGGCTCGACCGGGTGCTGGAGGATCGCGCCGCCGCCATCTGATCGCGGCGGCCGGCCGTATCGCTATTCGGCGGCGATGGTCAGGGGCGTGTCGCTGCCGCCGATATCGCCGCCTACATCCAATGCCTGCAAGCGCGGCAAGACCTGTTCGGCGAAGGTGGTCATCGAGGTCTTGGCCAGATCGTGCGGCATGCCGCCGAAGCTGAAGCCGCAGATGAACCCGGCGCAATCGGTCAGCCTCTGATACTCGACCAGCCGTTCGAACACCTGGTCCGGCGTGCCCCAGACCTGCAAATCGGCCAGGAAATCAACGAAGCTGTCGATGCCGTGCTTGTTGATGTTCTTCGACAGGCCGCCGTAGTACTCGTAGCCCTTGATGTCCGCCAGTCCCTCGTTGTGGAACTCGTAGTGGTCCAGGGCCGAGCGGCTGTAGCGGCGGATGTATTTTTGGTGCATCTCGTTCGCCGTGGCCTCGTCGGGGTGGCAGGCGGTGAAGCAGACCATCAGCGGCTTCGGCGGTTCGGCGCCCTGGTTCATCTCGCGGTAGATCTCGCGATACATTTCCAGCTCGGCGATGGTCTTGTCCCAGGGCTTCTGGGCGATGATCATGATGCCGATGCCCAGGCGGGCCATGATGCGCGAGGATTCCGGCGACACCGCCGAGGCGTAGATCCGGCCCTTGAAACTGCGGAACGGGAACGGCCGGATGCCGACCTTCGGCTGCCGGTAGTGCTTGCCGTCATATTCGATGTGGCCGGTATCCAGGCCTTGCAGGATGGCCTCGGAATATTCCACGAAGCGCTCGCGGGATTCGCCCATTTCACAGCGGAAGCCCTCGAACTCGATGCGGCCCAGGCCGCGCCCGACGCCCAAAATGGCGCGGCCGCCCGACATGTGGTCGAGGACCGCGACCTCCTCGGTCACCCGCACCGGATCGTGCCAGGGCAGCACCATGACCATGGTGCCCAATTTGGCCCGTTCCGTGCGCCCCGCCATGTAGGTCAGGAACTGCAGGGGATTGGGGCACATAGTGTAATTGTCAAAATGATGCTCGGCGGTCCAGATCGATTCGAAGCCCAACGGCTCGGCCGCATCGGCCATGGACAACTCGTGCAGATACACCTCGCGGTCGTCATGCGTGCCGCCGAGATTCTGGAAAAACGTCGTCATGCCGACGTGCATATCAAGGCCCCCATTCCCTGCCCGACGTACCTGTCTTGGTCGCCCCCAATCGATCACGTGAGGCGGCTCGGGTCAACCGGCCGTAGCGATCAGTCCGCGATCTCGCCTGCGAAGGCGGCCAGTTCCGCGTTGAAGCGGTCGGCGGCCTCGTGAAACGGGGCGTGGCCGATACCGGGATAGATCGAGGCGCGCCCCCTGGGCAGCAGGCTCAGGCTGTGTTCGGCCATCGCCGGCAGCACCAGGCGGTCGCGGTCGCCGTGGCTGACCAGGGCCGGGATGTCCAGGGCCGCCAGCACGTCGTCGAAGTCCAACTGGCGGCCCAGCATCGCCTGACAGACCCGAGGCGGCACCAGCATGTTGAAGGCCAGCCAGGTTTCAAAACAATCCCGGTCGACCGGATCCTCGGTGCAGGCGGCGAGGAAATCCCGCACCGCCTGGATGCGCCTCGGCAGATCCTCCGCCAGCAGGCCGGGGCCGATCTCGGCGATGGTCGGGCTGCTCAGTGCGCTGTCGGTGGCCCGTTTGACGCCGGCGGCGACGAAATTGACGCCGGCGACGTCGGTCGTGCCGTAACGCTTGAAATAGTCCAGCATGATGTAGCCGCCATAGGACCAGCCGGCCAGGATCGGCCGGTGCAGGCCCAGGGTCTCGATCACCGCCGCGATATCATCGGCCCATTGTCCACCGTCGTCGTAGGCCGCCGCCTCCAGCGGCTTGTCCGAGCGCCCATGGCCGCGGTTGTCGATGGCGACAAGGCGGAATTGCTCGGCCAGCGGGCCATCGAGTTGCGCCCGCCAGGACAGATGGCTCTGCATGAAGCCGTGAATGAACAGGATCGGCGGCCCGTCCGGCCGGCCCCATTCGCCGGTCCACAGGCCGACACCGCCGCCGCCGCGCACCACATATTCTTTGCTCATGACCTATCACCTCGTCCCATGAACCACCCGTTTACCATGTTGTTTCATGCCGGTTTAAGCAATTGCCGGTATCCGTTCGAAATGGGCAATGCGGATTAGAACGGAATGGCCGACATCGGGGCAACGGGTCGGTCTTCAGACCAAGGATTTCGCATGGTAGACGGGACCATCACCGACACCGACTCAGCCCTGCTGGACGCCGCGCTTGCCTATTGGAACGCCAGCCGTTCGGCGGGCGGTCTGCCGTCGCGCGACGACATCGATCCGCTGGACATTCCGGATCTGTTGCCGTGGATCAGCCTGATCGACGTGGTGCGCGAGGGGGCCCGGATGCGTTTTCGCAGCCGACTGGTCGGCACCGGCGTTTGCGACCGCTTCGGCCGCGACATCACCGGCGCCTTTGCCGATGAGTTGTACGACGGCGCCTATCTGCGCCGGCTGAACGAGGGCTATGGCGCCATCGTGCACGGCCGGCAGCCGCAGATTTGGCGCTGCGACGTGGCGGCGAACGACGATGGCCGACGCTCCTACAGCCGGGTGGTGATGCCGCTCAGCAGCGACGGCGAGACCGTCGATATGCTGTTCGCGGCCTTCGATTTCGGCGACCCCTACCCCGCGCCCGGCCGGGCCTGGCCGCAGGGGCAATCGACCTGGCGCGAGGTCGGCTAGCGGTCGACTGCTATTTCGGCATCTTGATGCCGCGGTCGAGGAACTCGTTGGTGAAGGCGCCGCCGACGTCGAACGGTTTCTCCATCTTGAAGTAGGTCTCGACCATCTTGTAATCGTCGGCCACGCGGCCGGGATCGAAATACCCCAGGGCGACCGAGGTGGTGAACTTATCCGTCATCAGTTCCTCGACCCGTTTCCATTGATCGACCTGGACGTCGAGCTTGAGGCCGCTGCTGGCCCGCATCAGGGCGTCCAGGCAGGGCCGCTCGTCGGCGACACAGGCGGCGAAGGCCTTTTGCGTCACCGCGGTGAAGGCGGCCACCGCCTTGCGGTTGCTCTTCAAATAGTCGCCGTTGGCGATGATCGAGTTGCCGTAGGGATTGATGCCGACTTCCTTCCAGGCCATGAACCCCATGTCGTCGCCGAGCTCGCGGATCTTCAGGTCGTGGCCGTTGTAGAAATCGGTGGTCAGTTGGATCGCCCCGGATTTCAGGGCCGACAGTTTGGCCTGCGGGGCGACATTGACGAAGGACACGGAGGTCGCCGGGATGCCGATGGCCTTGGCCAGGGCCGGCCACATCACCCGTGCCGCGTCCCACGGCGGATTGCCGAGCTTGTTGCCGGCGAAATCCTTGGGCCCGGCGATGCCGGAGCTTTTCAGCCAGTAGATGGCGTAGGGCGAATTGGCGTAGACGTTCATCACCGCCACCAGGTTGGCGCCCTTGCTCTTGGCGACCAGGGCGGTGGCCAGATCGGCGATGCCCAACTGGTTCTTGCCCAGGCCGACCCGCTGCGACGACATGCCCGAACCCTTGCCCGGCTGGATGCTGACGTCCAGTCCGGCCTCGGCATACAGGCCTTTTTCCAGGGCATAGAAGTAGGGCGAATGATCGCCCCCCGGCACCCAGTTGAGGATGAAATCGATCTTCTCGGCGGCCCGCGCCGCCGTGGCAATCGATAGGGCCAGCCCGGCCGCTGCTATGATATTGAGAAATCTTGACGTCATCATGCTGAAATACCTCCATGCGAGGTCGGATGCCTCGTTTCCGCCGTCCCTGGAAAATGTGCGATCAGCGACGGTAGAATTCCGCCCGCACCGAGTCAACACGGCCGCCTCGGCGGTCCTTGCGCCGCCTTGGCCAGGGAAACGGCCGTCCGTCAGGGAAGGGAAACCGTCATCATGGAAGAGCTTGCGGAGAAAGCGCGCGGCTACGGCCTGATCATCCTGGCGCACCTCGCCGTCATCTTGTCGTGGCATCTGTTCGTGGTCTGGGGCGAGGTGCCCAGCTATGTCATGCCGACGCCGGCGGCGACCGTGGTGACGCTGGCGTCGCCGGACTACCACTGGCTCGACAACACCCTGGTGACCGCCGGCGAGATTTTCGGCGGCTATGCCCTGGGCGTGCTGTTCGGCGTGTCGCTGGCCCTGATCTTCTCGTGGGTGCGGATCCTCAACGCCGTGTTCTTCCCGCTGTTCGTGTCACTGAACATGATCCCCAAGGTCGCCCTGGGCCCCCTGTTCATCGTCTGGTTCAGCTATGGCCTGGGCTCCAACATCATCATCGCCTTCAGCATCTGTTTCTTCCCGATCCTGTTGACCACGGCGCGCGGCCTGACCGAGATCGAGCCCGACCTGATCGATCTGGTGCGGTCGCTGCGGGCCTCGCGCTGGCAGATCTTCACCAAGATCCAATTACCGGGGGCGCTGCCCTATGTCTTTTCGGGCATGAAGGTCGGGGCGATCCTGGCGGTCGCCGGCGCCGTGGTCGGCGAGTTCATAGCTTCCGACAAGGGCCTTGGCTACTTGATGATCCAGGTGCAGAGCACCCTGGATACGGCGGCCATGTTCATGGCGGTGATCCTGTTGAGCCTGGTCGGCATTTCCCTCTACTTGCTGGTGACCGGGCTGGAACGGATCTGCGTGGTGAAGGACGCCAGGCTCGGCTGATGGCGGCGCAACCCTTCATCCAACTCGACGGCGTCCGCAAGGTCTACCGCAGTCGCGGCGAGGAATTTCTCGCCGTATCCGATGTCACCATGGCGGTGGCCGAGGGCGAATTGGTATCGCTGGTCGGGCCATCGGGCTGCGGCAAGACCACGGTGTTGAAGATCCTGGCCGGGCTGCATCCCCACGACGGCGGCGAGGTCCGCATCGGCAATGCCGAGACGGCCTTCGATGCGGGCCGCGACGTCGGCATGGTGTTTCAGCAGTCCCTGCTGCTGAAGTGGCGGCGGATCATCGACAACGTCCTGCTGCCGGCGGAAATCCTCGGGCTGCCGCGCAAGGCCAGCCGCGAGCGGGCCAGGGAGCTGTTGGCCATGGTCGGTCTGGCCGGCGAGGAGGACAAGTACCCTTATGAGCTGTCCGGTGGCATGCAGCAGCGGGCCGCCATCGCCCGTTCGCTGGTGCACGATCCCAAGGTTATCCTGATGGACGAACCGTTCGGCGCCCTGGACGCCCTGACCCGGGAAAAGATGAACCTGGAGTTGCTGCGGATCTGGTCCGAGGCGAAGAAGACCATCGTCTTCGTCACCCACAGCATCCAGGAGGCGGTGTTCCTGGGCACCCGCTGTGCCGTGCTGACCGCCGGCCCGGCCCGCATGGCCGATACCTTCGATATCGCCCTGCCCTATCCCCGGCAGCTCGACATCAAGACCCAGGAGGCGTTCGGCGAATACACCCGCCGCATCTACCGCCAGCTCGACATGGGTTGACCGGCCTCGGCCAACCAGGAATGCAACGGCATTGATCGAGTTCATGGCCGGATCAGGGCGTTGCTGCTAAGAGCTTGGGCTGGAGGCGACGGATGGCGACGGTTGCGAGGAGCTATTTCCACCGTGGCGGCGAGGCGCCGCTGCTGGGCACGACGATCCCGCAACACTTCCGCTCGGTCGTCGAGCGGTTCCCGGAACATGAGGCGATCGTCTGTCGCCGCCATCGCCGGCGCCTGACCTACGAAGAACTGGCGCGGCAGGTCGACGCCGTGGCCAGCGGCCTGATCGGCCTCGGCTTCGGCAAGGGCGAACGCATCGGCGTCTGGTCGACCGACAACGTCGAATGGCTGTTGTTGCAGATGGCGACTGCCCGCATCGGCGCCATCCTGGTCAACGTCAATCCGGCCTACCGGCCGCGCGAACTGGCCTATGCCCTCGAGCGTTCCGAAGTGCAGGGCCTGTTCGCCATCCCGGCCTTTTCCCACAGCCACTATGCCGAGATGCTGGTGGAGTTGCTCCCCGAACTGCGCCGGCCGCTGGCCGACCCGCCGCCCGCCCGGACCGTCGACAACGCCGCCCTGCCCCATCTGCGCCACGTCGTGCTGTGGGATCCCGACGATCCGGCCGGCACCGTGACGCCGCAGCCGGGCTTCCTGTCCTGGCGGGACCTGCTGACGGCGGCGGAGGGCGTCGATGCGGCGGCGCTCGATGTGGCGACCGCCGCCCTGGACGCCGACGACCCCATCAACATCCAATACACCTCGGGCACCACCGGCTTTCCCAAGGCGGTGCTGCTGTCGCACCACAACATCCTCAACAATGCCTATTTCACCGCCCTGGCCATGGGCTTCGACGCCGACGACCGGCTGTGCGTGCCGGTGCCGTTCTATCACTGCTTCGGCATGGTGCTGTCGAACCTGCTGTGCCTGTCGGTGGGGGCCTGCATGGTGGTGCCGGCCGAGCATTTCGAGCCGCTGGCCACCCTGGAGGCCATCGCCGCCGAACGCTGCACCGCCCTGCACGGCGTGCCGACCATGTTCATCGCCCAACTGGAACATCCGCGCTTCGCGGAATTCGATCTCTCCAGCCTGCGCACCGGCATCATGGCCGGCGCCCCCTGTCCGCCGGAACTGATGCGCCGGGTGATGGGCGACATGCATTGCCCGGAAATCCTCATCGGCTATGGCCAGACCGAAGCCTCGCCGATCACCCATCTGACCACGCCCGACGACAGCCTGGAACGGCGCACCGAGACGGTCGGGCGTAACCTGCCGCATCAAGAAGTCAAGGTGGCCGATCTGCAGACCGGCCAGGCGCTGCCGTTGGGCGAGATCGGCGAGATCTGCTTTCGCGGCTACCACGTGATGAGCGGCTACTACGGTGACGCCGAGGCCACGGCCAAGACCATCGATGCCGCCCGCTGGCTGCATTCCGGCGACCTCGGCAGCATGGACGCCGAAGGCTACGTGCGGGTCACCGGGCGCCTGAAGGAGATGATCATCCGTGGCGGCGAGAACATCTATCCGGCCGAGATCGAGGCCTACCTGTTCAGCCACCCCAAGGTGGCGCAGGTCGCCGTGTTCGGCGTGCCGGACGCGAAAATGGGCGAAGAGGTGATGGCCTGGGTGCAGGTGCATGCCGGTGAAGAGATGGACGAAGACGAGTTCCTGGACTTCTGCCGCGCCGGCCTGAGCCATTTCAAGGTGCCACGCCATGTCCGTTTCGTCGCTGATTTCCCCATGACCGTCACCGGCAAATTGCAGAAGTTCAAGATGCGGGAGACTGCCGAGGCCGAATTGGCCGACGACGCCGGCTGACCCCACGGCGCCGCTTGGTATAAGGTGGCGGCGGCAAGACAGCAGTCATGGAGTAAGCCAATGCCCGCGCATACCAGTGCCGTCGGTTCGGATTTGGACGTCAACATTGTCGAGATGACGGCGCGCAAAGCGCTGGCCTATGCCGCCGGCATCGCCGACACCACCGCCGAGGTGTTCGACGACGACCGTGCGGACGGCATCGTCGCGCCGCCGCCGTTCTGCGTCTCCCTGGAATGGCCGGTGGTCAGCGGGCCATTATCGCGCAGCGCCCTGGGCATGACCCCCGGGGAGCGCATCCGCGGTGTCCATGCCAGCCAGGACTCGGTCTTTCACCAACCCATCCGCCCGAGCATGAAGCTCGAATGCCGGGGCCGGATCGTCGGCGCCCGCCGCACCCGGGCCGGCACCTACACCCTGTCGAAGCTGGAAACCGTCGAGGTGGGCAGCGCCGTGCCGGTGGTGACCTCGTGGTCGAGTTCGATCGTGCGCGATGTCGAGGTGGTCGGCGAGGACACCATGCTGGAGACGCCGCCGCCGCTGCCCGAGGGCGGCGGCGAGGTGCTGGCCGAGGTGGAGATCCTCATCCCGCGCGAGATGCCGCATACCTATACCGAATGCGCCGACATCTGGAACCCGATCCACACCGAGCGGGAGGTGGCGCTGGCCGCCGGGCTGCCCGACATCATCCTGCACGGCACCGCCACCTGGGCCCTGGCCGGGCGCGAGGTGATCCGGCTGTGCTGTGACGGCGACCCGGCCCGGCTAAAACGTTTGTACGGCCGCTTCACCGCCATGGTGATCCCCGGCCAGCCGATCCGCGTCGAGGTCCGCCAGCCCGTCGACGGCGCGGTCGGTTTCACGGTGTACAACCACCAGGACGAGGCGGCGGTCTCCGGCGGCCTCGCCGTGGTCGGTTAGCGGCCCCGGACGACCCGCTACAGCGGATAGACCAGCAGAATATCGACCCGCCGGGATTCCAACACCACGCGCCGCTCCCGCAGCAGCGGCCGGCCGTCGGCGACCACGATTATGTCGAGATATCTGCCGACGGCGAACATCTCGCTGCCGCCGTCCTGCATGGTGCGGACCACGTTGAAATTGGTCCGGGCGCCGTAAAGTTCCGGCGATTCCTCGGAGATGCGCGGCGGTCCAAGAATATGGCAATAGGTATGGGCCTCGAAGATGTTGGCCTGCTCCAGGGCCGAGACCCGGTCGGCCATCATGCCCCGGCCTTCGCAGGACAGGATGCCCATGGGCAGCCCGGCCTCGAAGTTCTCGCGGCTGATGATCTGATAGACGCCGTCCTCGGTGAAGAAATCCGGCCAGGCCCGCAGATCGCCGTCATCGATGGCGTGGGCGTAGTCGACCAGGAAATCCTCGATCCGGGTCCGCGGGACCGGGTCGGCCGGGGCCTCGGCTTCGGCGTCATTCATGACGGCGGCCTCACGCGAAACCCATGATCCGGCGGTAACCGTCCCAGAAGCCGCGGATCGCCGCCTCTGTGGCCCGCGAGCCTTCGCTCGATGCCACCTCGCGGCCGCCCATCTCGGCCAGGCCGAGCTGGTCGCCGCTGCCCCGGACGCCGCGCTGCACGAACTCGTTGATACAGCCGTCCTCCAGCGACACCAGGCCCGCCGCCCCGGTCAGGTTGCCCTGCATCACCCGCATCCGGGTCTGTTCGTCGTCGTCGTCCCGGCAACCGAGGTAGAACCAGAACAGTTCGGTCTGCTCGACCCCGCGCGGCGCGAAGAAACGCACCGCCAGGGAATTCAGGGTGAACTGGATGGCCAGGTTCGGAAAGACCGTCTGGATACTGTGGGTGATGCCGTCGTCGAATTCCTCCCAGGCGTCCAGCAGCCGCGGTCCGGCCAGCTTGGAATCGTACTGCACGGCGTGGACCTTCGATTGCCGGTATTCGGGGTCTTCCTCGAAGGTGGCGCGTTTGGCGTAGCTGATGTGGTGCCAGCCATCGTCGGCCAGGACGATGCCGCCGTCCATGTCCAGGCGGTTGATCTTGAAGGTGGTATAGAAGGTGTGCAGCAGCGTTGCGTGATAGGAATCGCGCACGTTCTCGGCATAGAGCTTCCAGTTGTTGTGGATGACTTGGCTGTGGCTGCCGAGAAGCTTCAGGGGCCGGTCCAGGTTGCGGCGGACGAATTGCGCCATCGCCTGGCCCAGATAGGCTTCGATGGCGGGCATCTCCTCGGCGAAGGTGCCGAAGATCAGGCCGCAGAAGGTGTCCACCCGCAACGGCTCCAGGCGGTGCTGGTCCGGGTCGAAACCCGCCGGCATGCCGCCCTGGCCGTTGGTGCCGTTGCGGAAGGCGATGCCCTTCAGCCGGCCTTGCAGATCGAAGGTCCAGGAATGGTAGACGCAGGTCAGTTGCCGGGCGTTGCCGCGCTCGCGCAGGCAGACCAGCGCCCCCTTGTGGCTGCAGCGGTTGACCATGGCGTGCACCTGGCCGTCCAGGTCGCGGGCGACGATGACGGGCACCTCGCCGACCGTGGTGGTCTTGAAGTCGCCGGGCTCGGGGATCTCGATGTCGAGGCACAGGTAGTTCCATACCGGGCCGCGGAAGATCCGCCGCTGCTCGAGCGCGTAGATCTCGGGATCGTCATACAGGCGGTAGGGAATGCGCGTAACACCGGCATCCGGCCACGCGAATGGCTGGCTCAAATCCCCCGCCGTTGCCATGGCCATGCCGCCCACCCATCGGTTGTTCCCCGCACCCTACAGTCGAAGCGAAATCGGCGGCGTTCGCAAGGGGCAAATCGGTCGGCCGTCGGCGGGGCAACGGATGACCGACCGGCCCATGCCGAACCTCTTTTTTTGATTCCACACCGCAATCTTCGGCGAGAAGGGTGGTTGCACCGGAGCTCATGACATCCGTGGTAGTCTTTGGAACCGTATGGCTGCGCCTGTCGTCGGTATGGCTCGGAGGAGGCTGTGTCATGCGTTTCATCGTTCACCTTGTCGCCACTATCCTGATGGTTCTGGCAACACCGGCGATCGCCGGCACGGTGGTTTCGTCGGTGCCGGTGAAACCCGACCCGGGCGCCCGCCGTTGCGAGATCGCGGGCGCCGGCCATGCCATGCCGCGCAGCCATCCGGCCGAACTGGCCGAGGCCCTGGCGGCACACCTGGCGCGGAACTGATGGGAAAGCCATTTGTCGCGCGACGCGATCGTCCTATCCTGGTGTCGGCAACAGAGACGAAGAAACCGGGAGGCGGCGATGGCCCTTTATGAATTGCGCACCTACACACTCTATGTCGGCAAGATGGCGGAGGCGGTCGGGTACTATCGAGATCTGGGCTGGCCGGCCCTGGAAAAGGGCGGTTTCGATCAAAAGCTGGTGGGTTACTTCACCTCCGACGTCGGCACGCTGCACCAACTGGTGCATCTGTGGCGCTTCGACGACGACGCCGACCGGCGCGACTTCTGGGGTCGTCTGTTCCAGGACGCCGACTTCATGGCCTTCGCCGGCAACATCCGGCCGCTGATCATGACGCAGCAGGTGCAGTTGCTGCTCGAGGCGCCCTGGGGCCCGCATCCGTGAGCGAAGACGGGGCGCTAATTCAGGTCGAGCAGGCCTAGCACCTCGTCGGTTTGGCGGACGAACCCGTAGGCGCCCTGCAGCGACAACGTGGTGGCGGCCTGCATTTCCGGCGAGAAGGTCGCCGTGCCGTCGTCCACCAGGATCACCCGATAGCCCCTGTCCGTGGCGTCGCGCATGGTGGTTTCGACGCAGCGGTTGGTCACCACGCCGCCCAGCACCAGGGTCTCGATACCGAGGTTGCGCAAGCTGGCGTCCAGGCCGGTCGAGGCGAAGGCGCCATAGGTGGTCTTGTTGATCACCACCTCGTCCTCGGTCGGTTCCAGGGCCGCGACGATGCGGGCCCAGGGATCGGACCTGGCCGGCAGGGCCGGTTCGCCGATCCGCTCCCGCGCCTCGGCGTTCATGCGTTTGAAGGCCGGCGCCCAGTCGCTGCCGTCCCGGCATTCCGAGGCGACGGTGGTGAAGATCACCCGCTGCTTTTCGGTTCGGAAGAAATCCAGCAGCCGCTTCAGGTTCGGTTCGACCAGGGACTTCGACCGGTCCTGGAAATAGTCGCCCAGCCCCGATGCTCGCCGCTCCATCAGCCGCGAAAAGGCTGATTGCGGATTGAGGAAATACTCCTGCATGTCGATGACAAGCAGGGCAGTGGACTCGAGGTCCACGTCGATCGGCGCGGCGTTCAATTGGCCCTGCGCCGCGAGATATCTTTCGTGGGCCGCTGTCATGTTCCCTCCTGCGATGAACGTTGCGCCAGCATCCGGCGCCAGGGCGAGCGGTTCCCGACCGCTGCCGAAGTGAGTCTAGGGTCCCGCGGCGTCAGGACCAAGGCCCGCCCCGCCGGCCGGTGGATTGGAAAGTGGTGACTCCCGGCTTGCGCACATTAGATGCTCCTTATGTCACAAGTAATAGTTGTGTTGATGTGGAGTTTTAACCGTTTTTTCAATTTCTCCGCGCATGCTCTACACGGCCGAAAAAACAAGGCCAGCCTGATTGCTGGCGCAAGGGCAACGACGGCCGATCAAGAGGAGAGAACAATGCAGGTCTTCAAGAACATCAAGATTGGCGTCAGGTTGATCCTGGCGGTTTCCCTACCGATCCTGGGATTGTTGGCGTACTCGGGATTGACCATCACCGAGAAGTACCGCACGGCCGGAGAAATGGAGCAGTTGAATGGCTTGGCACGATTGGCGCCGCCGATCAGCGCGCTGGTACATGAAATGCAGAAGGAGCGCGGCCAGTCGGCCGGCTTCATCGGCAGCAAGGGCGTGAAGTTCGCGGACACCCTGCCCAGGCAGCGAGCCGACACCAACGATAAAAAGCAAGCCTTGAACCAGGCCTTGCAAGCGTTCGATGCCGCCTCCCATGGCCAGGGCCTGGTCAATCTCATCAAGGGGGCGACCGAGGCGGTCGCGAAGCTGGACGGCATGCGCGGCCAGATCGATTCCTTTGACCTGTCGGTGCCGCAGATGGCGAAGTACTACACCGGCACGATCGGCAGCCTGTTGCGCATCGTCGGCGAAATGGCGGTGGTCAGCAGCAACGACCGGGTCAGCAAATCGATCATCGGCTATATCGGCCTGCTGCAGGCCAAGGAGCGGGCCGGACAGGAACGGGCCATGGGCGCCGGCGGTTTCGGCGCCGGCAAGTTCGCGCCGGGGATCTTTCAGCGTTTCGTTCAGTTGATCGCCCTGCAGGACGCCTTCTTCACCATCTTCGATCGCTACGCCACGCCGGCGCAGCGCGACTTCCTGGCGCGCACCGTCGTCGGCCCAGCGGTCGACGAAGTCGATCGCCTGCGCACGGTGGCGCTCGACAGCGCCGGCACCGGCAATCTCGGCGGCGTCGAGGCCGCGCATTGGTTCAACCAGATCACCGAAAAGATCAACCTGTTGAAGAAGGCCGAAGACAAAGTGGCGGGTGACCTCACCGACCTGGCCGGTGGCATCCGGGCGGAGGCCGAAAGCGATCTCCTTTGGTTTGGCGCCGCCACCGCCCTGCTCCTCCTCGTCACGGCGGGGCTGATGGTGTTCATCATCCGCGGCATCACCCGTCCGTTGACCGCCATGACCGGGGTCATGGGCCAGCTTGCCGACGGCAACAACGACGTCGAGGTCGCGGGCAGCGATCGTGGCGACGAAATCGGCGAGATGGCACAGGCGGTCGGGGTGTTCAAGCAGAACGCCATGGAAATGGACCGAATGCGTTCCAAACAGGAAGAACAACAACGGCGGGCGGAAGAGGAGAAACGCCAGGCGGCGCTGAGCCTGGCCGACGCGTTCGAAAACCAGGTTGGCGACGTGGTGTCGGGTGTCTCGTCGGCTTCCGGACAGATGCAGTCGTCGGCCCAAACCATGTCCGCCGCGGTGGACCAGAGCGTCGGCAAAAGCACCACCATCGCCGCCGCCGCCGAGCAGGCCAGCGCCAACGTGCAGACCGTGGCCACGGCGACGGAGGAGCTTTCCTCCTCGCTGCAGGAAGTCGGCCGCCAGGTGGCGGACTGCGCCTCGATCACCCAGCAGGCGGCGGCCGAGGCCGGCAAGACCAACCAGGAAATCACCGGTCTGGCCGAAACCGCGGAGAAAATCGGCGATGTCATCGATTTGATCAACGACATTGCCTCGCAGACCAACCTGCTCGCCCTGAACGCGACCATCGAGGCGGCGCGGGCCGGCGACGCCGGCAAGGGCTTTGCCGTGGTCGCCTCGGAAGTGAAGAACCTGGCCAGTCAGACCGCCAAGGCGACGGAAGAGATCGCCGGCCAGATCGCCGGTATCCAGTCCGCCACCGGCGGCTTCGTCCAGGCCATCGGGGCGATCACCACGACCATCAATCAGGTGAACGAGATCGCCGGCGCCATCGCCGCGGCGGTGGAACAGCAGAACGCCGCGACCTCGGAGATCAGCCGCAGCGTACAGGAGGCTTCCACCGCCACGCAGGACGTCTCGCGCAACATCGCCGAGGTGACCGAATCGACCACCCAGACCGGCGGCGTCGCCAACGAGCTGGAAAGCGCGGCCGGCGATCTGGCGCAACAATCGGAGACCCTGCGCGAGGCGGTGAACGGCTTCCTGGCCAACGTCCGTGCCGCCTAGCTGAATTGTAAGGCTTGATCGGAGGGGCCTCGCCCGCCGGCCGGTGAACCTGGTCACCATCCCCAGGGCCGCCGGCTGGCGGGGCATCGTCGTCAGGCGATCTCCATCACTCGGCAATATGTTCAAGGACAACATGATCCGCAACGACCAGCTGGTCGCCGAACAGGAGCAGGAGCGGGCGGCGCGGGAGGAACGGGGCCGCAAGATCGAAGGCATCACCGAGAACTTCGATACCGCGGTGGCCAACATCCTGGAAACCGTGGCCTCGGCCACCACCGAGATGGAGTCGACCGCCAACGCCATGTCCGGTACGGCGGATCGCACCATGCAGCAGTACTCGGCGGTGGC
>JASLMH010000003.1 GCA_030746635.1 Alphaproteobacteria bacterium
TGGGCGTGCTCCACCTGGAGTTGGGCGACCCGGCGGCGGCGGAAAAGGAACTGCTGCGGGCCCAGAGGCTCGGCGTCGGGCGGCAGCGGATCATCGAGCCGCTGAACCAGGCCCGCCTGCGGTTGGGCAAGTTCCGCGAGGTTCTCACCCAGGCCCTGGTGGCGAAGGACGATCCACCGACCCGGGCGGTTGCCATTCAGGTCCTGCGCGGCCGGGCCCATGGTGGCCTGGAGGAATGGGATGCGGCGCGCAAGGCATTCGAAGCGGCGCTGACGCTCGATCCGGACCACCTGGCGGCGCTGGTGCTGCTGGGCCGCGTCGCCCTGGCGCGCAAGGACATCGACAAGGCCAACGAGATCCTCGCGCGCGCCAGGGACCTGGCGCCCTACGACACAGATATATTGGCGCTCGAAGGCGCCGTGGCGGTCAGGAACGAGCAATACGAGGTGGCGGCGACGGCTCTGGCCCAGGCCGCCGCCAACCGCCCGGAGAATCCGGGCTATCTGCTGGCCCTGGGCGAAGCCTACCTTATGGCCGGGCGGCCGGCGAAAGCACTGGCACCGCTGACCGAGGCGCTGGAGATCAACGACCGCATCTACCTCGCCTATTATTTGCGCGGCGTCGCCTACTATGAACTGAAAAACTACGAGCAGGCGGAGGAGGAAACCCGGGTGGCGCTGAGCCATGCCTCGAAGTTTGCCCCAGGCTATTTCATTCGGGGCGCTGCCCGGCTGGCGCTGGGGAACTTCCAGGGTGCCCGCGACGATCTGAAATACTATGTCCAGGCAAGGCCGGACCATACCCATGCCCGCAAGCTGCTGGCCGAGGCCAACCGGCGCACCGGCAGGTCGGAACAGGCCCTTGCGGGCGCCCGGGCATGGCCGAACAGAACCCCGACGATCAGGCGCTGTTGAATTTGGCCGGAGTGGCGGCGCTTCGCCAGGGCGATCTGTTCGCCGGGCGTGCCTATCTGGAGGAATTCGCCCGCCATGCACCCGAGGACAGTGTTGCCCGCGCGCGACTGGGCTGGACCCGTTTCGCCTTGGGCGAAGGCGAAGCCGGACTGGCGGACCTGGAGGCGGCTGTTGGCAAGAATTCCAAGATGCCGCGCAGCGAACTCAAGGTCATTCGTCAGTATCTGGCGGCGCGGCGCTTCGACGACGCGCTGAGGGCGACGCGGCGCTTTCAGCGGCGACATCTGGATGATTCCACCGGCGTGATCCTGGAAGCGGTCATCCTGCGGGCGTGGGGCAAGGGGGACGCCGCGGCGGCAGTGCTCCATGAAGCGCAGGACAGCCGGCCCGGCGATATCCGCATCGCCCATCTACAGGCGGCGATCGCCATGCAGGGGCGACGCTTCGACGAAGCGCGCGAACACTACCATCGGGTCGTCGGGCGCGATCCCGATCACGCGCCGACCCTGCTCGCCCTATGGCGCCTGGAGCGCCGGACCGGCAATCGGGCCGCCGCCGATGGCTGGCTGAAACGAGCACGCGAGTCGTTGGACACCGCGCTCAGATACGACCCCGATGATGTCACTGCAACGCTGCTGCGCGCGCAGGTCGCCCTGACCGAAAACGATACGGAAACCGCCGCGCCGTTGATCGAGAAGCTCGAGAACGCGGCGCTGATCGACCCGCGCGTGATCGCGTTGAGCGCGCGTCTGGCCGTTGCCGAGGAACGCCATGGCGATGCGGCACGCACCTATCGGCGGCTCCTGAACATCCGGCCGTCGACCGCCAATGTTCTGCGCCTCGCCGAGGCCCAGCGGCGCGCCGAGCAGCTCGAGGGGGCAACCCTGACGCTGGCCAATTGGCTCAAGAAACGACCGGAGGATCATCGCGTCCGCTTCACCCTCGGCACCTACTATTTGCTGCTTCAGGCCTGGGCCAAATCACAAACGGTCTTTGCAGCGCTGGTCGAAGCATTCCCGAAGAACCCGGTCGCCCGCAATAATCTCGCCTGGAGCCAATTCAAGCTGGGAAATTTGGAGGCGGCCCTGGACCAGGCGAAGCGGGCGCGCGAACTGGCGCCGGACAACGCGGGCATCAAGGACACCCTGGAGCAAATTCTGGCCGCGCAGCGGCAGGGGGCGGCGCCGAAGCGGCAGTGAGGCGTCAACCCCGGCCGCCTGAGCGATCGCCGCAGCCGTTGCGTCTCAGAACACCCCATCCTCGCGCATCGCCGCGATGTCGCCGTCGGCGTAGCCCAGGCCGCGCAGCACCTGTTCGGTGTGCTGGCCCAGTTCGGCGAGTTCGAAGCGCAACTGCCCCGGTTCCTGGCGGAACTTCATCGGGATGCCGATATGCTCCCAGCCGCGCTCGTCCTCGACGATCATTTGGCGGTGGCGCAGTTGCGGGTCGTCGGCGCCCTGGCGCAGGTCGTTGAGGGGCGCGAAGGCGGCGTCGACGTCGGCGAACCAATCGCACCATTCGGCCTGGGTCCTGGTCCTGAAGGTCTCGGAGAGGAACTCCTTGACCGGGTCTTGGTTCGGGCCCGGCGGCGGCTCGCACAGCGGGATCAGGTCCGGCCGGCCCATCTTGTTCAGGATGGCGGCGGCGAAATGCATCTCGGCCCCGCCCAGCACCACCCACTTGTCGTCCTTGGTCTCGTACATGCGGTACATGGCGTTGCCGCCCCACGAGCGTTCGTGCTTGGCGTAGGGCGCCCGCTTCTCGGCGAACACCGGGCCCATGTTGTTGGGCATGGCGGCAACCACGCTGTCCATCATCGCCAGGTCGATATAGTCGCCCTGGCCCGTGTCCTTGCGCCGCAATAGCGCCATCAGCACCGCCGACAGGCCCATCATCGAGGACAGCATGTCGGCGTTGGCGATGGCCGGAATGGCCGGCCGGTCGTCCGGGCCGAGGTTGACGCTGAGAATGCCGGCATAGGCCTCGGTCGCCATGTCGTGGGCCGGCCTGTTTACGTAGGGGCCGTCCTGGCCGAAGGCCGAGATCGAGGCATAGACGATGCCGGGATGGCGGGCCGCCACCGCCTCGTAGCCGACGCCGAGGCGGTCGACCACGCCGGGGCGGAAGGCCTCGATCATGACATCGCAGCTCTCGGCCAGGCGCAGCGCCGCCTCGCGGCCGGCCTCGGTCTTCAGGTTGAGCTGGATGCTCTTCTTGTTGCGGTGGGTGTTGGCGAAGAACACCGAGACGCCGTCACGTTTCAGGCCGATCTCGCGGTTCGGCTCGCCACCGTTGATCGGTTCCAGCTTGATCACCTCGGCGCCGTGGTCCGCCATCATCTGGGTCAACAGGGGACCCGGCAGGAACAGCGATAAATCAAGGACACGGATGCCTTCAAGTTTCATGATGCCTACTCTTCTTTCGGTTCGGTTGGTTCGTTCGGTTAGACGGCGCCGTCGTCGCGCAGGGCGGCGACTTCCTCGGCGGAATAGCCCAGCTCTTCCAGGATCGGCCCGGTATCCGCGCCCAGCTTCGGGCCGGGCCGGGCCGGGATCGGTTCGCCCAGGCGGATCGGATTGTTCAACAGCTTCAGGCCCGGCCGGTCCGGGTGGTCGACCTCCTGGATGCCGCCGTGCTGGCGGAAGAACGGGCTGTCCAGGGCCTGGGCCAGGTCGTTGACCGGGCCGCAGGGCACGGCGCCGGCCAGCAACTCGATCCACTCGGCGGTGTCCCGTTGCTGCAACACCTCGTCCAGCAGTTCGGTCAATTCGTCGCGATGCTCGTGGCGGCCCTCGTAATCCTTGAACCTGTCGTCCGCTTTCCACTCGGGCCGGCCGACCTTGTCGCACAGGGTTTCCCAGAACCGCTGGTGCTGGGCCATGACGAAGATCCAGCCGTCCCGGGTGCGGTAGAGCTGCGAGGGGACGACGAAGGGATGGCCCGAACGGGCCACCCGGCCGGTGCGCAGGCCCTCGTTCAGATACCAAACCGCCGGATAGCTCAACTGGTGCATGGCGACGTCGAACAGCGAGACCTGCAGATCGCGCCCCTGGCCGCTCTGCCGCGCCTCGGTGATGCCGGCGAGGAGGGCGAACATGGCGGTGATGCCGGTCATGAAGTCGACCACCGACAGTCCGAACCGGGCCGGCGGGCCGTCCGGTTCGCCGGTGAGGTCGAGGAACCCGGCCTCCGCCTGCATCAGGAAGTCATAGCCCGGCCAGCCGGCCCGCTCGCCCTCGCTGCCATAGGCCGACAGATGGGTGCAGACCAGGCGCGGGTTTGCCGCCTTCAGGTCGTCGTAACGCAGGCCCAGCTTGGCCGGCTGATTGCCGCGCAGGTTGTCGATCAGGCCGTCGGCGCTGGCCGCCAGGCGGTGCAGCACCTCCCTGCCGCGGGGGTGCTTCAGGTCCAGGGAGAGCGAGCGTTTGTTGCGGTTGAAGGACTGAAAGAACTGGGAATCGTTTTCGCCCAGGTGATAGGGGCCGATGCCGCGGGACATGTCGCCGCCCGTCCGCCGGTTCTCGATCTTGATGACGTCGGCGCCCAGGTCGGCCAGATAGCCGGTGCCGTACGGCCCGGCGCCGTAATGTTCGACGGTGATGACGCGCAGGCCGGAAAGCGGCAGGCTCACACCGGGTTCCTCTCGATCAGTTGCCGGGCGATGATGATCCGCTGCATCTCGTTGGTGCCCTCGCCGATGCACATCAACGGCGCGTCGCGGTAATAGCGTTCGACGTGGAATTCCTTGGAATAGCCGTAGCCGCCATGGATGCGCATGCATTCGGTGCTGTTTTCCAGCGCCGCTTCCGAGGCGAACAGCTTCGCCATGCCGGCCTCCATGTCGCAGCGTTCGCCCTTGTCGTAGGCCCGGGCGGCGGATTCCACCAGCAGCCTGGCGGCCTCGCAACGGGTCGCCATGTCGCCCAGCTTGAGCTGGATCGCCTGATGCTGGCAGATCGGCTTGCCCATGGTTTCGCGCACCTGGGAATAGGCGGTGGCCTCCCGGAGGGCGGCGTTGGCGATGCCGACGCCACGGGCGGCGACGTTGATCCGGCCCAGTTCCAGTCCGCCGACGGCATGATGGAAGCCGCGCCCCTCCTCGCCGCCGATCAGGCAATCGGCCGGGATGCGATAGTCATCGAAGATCAGTTCGGCGGAATCGATGCCCTTGTAGCCGAGCTTCTCCAGCTTGCGGCTGACGGTGAAACCGGGGCCCTTTTCGGCGATGAACAGGCTCATGCCCCTATGCCGGGGCTGGGCCTCGGGATCGGTTTTCACCAGCAGGGCATAGCAACTGCCCTCGATGCCGTTGGAGATCCAGGTCTTGGTGCCGTTGATCACGTAGTCGTCGCCGTCGCGCACCGCCCGCATGCGGATCGCCTGCAGATCGGTGCCGCAATTGGGTTCGGTCAGGGCCAGGCCGCCGCGGATCTCGCCGGCCGCGAAGCGGGGCAGGAACTTTCGCCGTTGATCCTCGGTGCCGAAGCGTTCCACCGCCGCCGACATGATCAGGTGGGAATTGAAGATGCCGCTCAACGACATCCAGACCTCGGAAACGGCGGTGACGATCTTGGCGTAGGTCGAGGCCGGCAGCCCCAGGCCGCCGTATTCCTGGCCGATGGTGGCACCGAACAGGCCCAACTCCTTCATCTGTTCGACCATCTCGTGGGGGTATTCGTCGGCATGCTCCATCGCCAGCACCTTGTCGCTGACATCCCGGTCCAGCCAGCGCCGGACCGCGTCCAGCAACTGCGTCTCGTCCTCGCTGGTGATGGTCTCGCCGGTGCGACTGACCAAATTCTCGCTCATCTCGTCCTCCTAGCCGGCTGCAGCCGCGATCTTGTCCTCGACCCCATGGCCTCGTTTTGGCACCAGCACCGAGCGTCGGTAGCTCATCACCAGGCTGCCGTCCTGCTTGTGGGCGCGGGTTTCCACGCTGACGATGCCCTGGGTCGGGCGGGATTTGGATTCCCGTTTTTCCAGCACTTCCGACTCGGCATAGATGGTGTCGCCGTTGAACACCGGCGCCGGCATCCGGATGTCGGTCCAGCCGAGGTTGGCGATGGCCTTCTGGCTGATGTCGGAGACGCTCATGCCGGCGACGATGGACAGGGTCAGGGCGCTGTTGACGACGGGTTTGCCGAATTCGCTGTGCCGGGCGTACTCGGCGTCGAAGTGGAGCGGGTGCTGGTTCATGGTCAACAGGGTGAACCAGGTGTTGTCGGCCTCGGAGATGGTGCGTCCGGGACGGTGTTCGTAGACGTCGCCGACGTTGAAGTCCTCGAAATAACGGCCGAACGACTCCTGATATCGGTTCGGTCCAACCTCTTTCGCCTCCGCGACCATGCACCTTCTCCTAGTTAGGCTGTTTGTCCGCCAGTTCCTGCAAATACTCGATTTCACTATCGCTGAACTGCGTGCCCATCTTCCTGCCCTTTTTGGCATAGTGAAGGGCTTTTCTGGCATCGCCGATGCCGAGATACGCCTTCACCAGGCCAAAGTACGCCGGTGGGATTTTCTCGTCCATGGCCAGCGCGGCTTCGAACATGGGAATGGCGTCCCGCGGCCGGCCGCCGGTTTCCAGGATGCGGCCGTAGTCGACAAACAGAGCCGGGTCGTCGGTGACCAATCTGCGGGCCCACTCAAACATCTTGACGGCGCCGGCCAGATCCTTGTCCCGGGTATACAGAATGACCGCGAAACCCCAATAGGCCCGGCCGTTACCGGGATTCAATCCCCAGGCCTGATTGAACCTTTTCATGGCCGTGGCATGGTCGCCCCGGCTCAAGTATTGCCAGCCCAGATCGACCGCCCTGTTCGAGGCGAACTGCACGGTCTTGTCGACCTTCTTCGCGGCGGCGGCATCGGGGGGCTCGTATTGCCCAGCCCGACCCGCACGGTCCATTTTGCCGTACATGAGACGCTCGCTCATCGGTCGTTTATCTGTCGCGGCGGCGCCGGATACGGTGACTAGGCAAAGCGACAATAGCAGCAAGATGTATCTCATCTTCAGGGTCTCCCGATGTCGCCAAGAAAAAGGCGAAATTTTTTTTGACTTTCTCGCGCTTATTGTATCGATGCTCTATAGAAGCACCAACACAGGGGCGCGGTGCCAGTAGCAGCGGCTTTGGCAACGACGGGGGATCGGGTATTGTCGCCGCGATTTCGATTGACGCGAGAGCAAGCACGGACGGCGACGCAGATGGACCTTTCCTTTACCGACGACCAACTGGCGGTGCGCGACACCATCGCCAAGATTTGCGAGAAGTACGACGACGAATATTGGTTGAGCCGCGATCGCGACGGTGAGTTCCCCGAGGACTTCGTCAAGGATCTGGCCGACGGCGGCTGGCTGGGCATCGCCATGCCGACGGAATACGGCGGCTCGGGCCTGGGCATCACCGAGGCGGCCCTGATGATGCAGACCATCGCCCAATCGGGCGCCGGTTTTTCCGGCTGTTCGTCGATGCACATCAACATCTTCGGCCCGCATCCCATCGTCGTGCACGGCACCGACGAGCAGAAGCAGCGCATGCTGCCGCCCCTGATCAAGGGCGAGGATCGGACCTGTTTCGGCGTTACCGAGCCGAATGCCGGCCTGGACACCACGCGGATCGAGACCAAGGCGGAACTGCAGGGCGATCATTACATCGTCAACGGCCGCAAGATGTGGACCAGCACGGCCCAGACCGCCACCAAGATCATGCTGCTGGCCCGCACCACCCCGCGCGACGAGGCGGCCAAGCCGACCGAGGGCATCACCCTGTTCTATACCGATTTCGACCGCGACTATTGCGAGGCGCGGGTGATCGAGAAGATGGGCCGCAAGGCGGTGGATTCCAACGCCACCTTCTATGACAACCTGCCGGTGCCGGTGGAAAACCGGATCGGCGAGGAGGGCAGGGGCTTCTACTACATCCTGGACGGCATCAATCCCGAGCGCATCCTGGTCGCGGCCGAGGCCGTCGGGCTGGGCCGCGCCGCCCTGCGCAAGGCGGTGGCCTATGCCGGCGAGCGGGTGGTGTTCGACCGGCCGATCGGCAAGAACCAGGCCATCCAGCATCCCCTGGCCGATGCCTGGGCACACCTGGAAGCGGCCGACGCCATGGTCTGGCGGGCGGCCAGCTTGTACGACGCCGGCCAACCCTGCGGGGCCGAGGCCAACGCCGCCAAGTATCTGGCGGCCGAGGCCGGTTACACCGCCTGCGAACGGGCGGTGATGACCCATGGCGGCATGGGCTACGCCAAGGAATTCCATGTCGAACGCTACCTGCGGGAAAGCTTCATCGCCCGCATCGCCCCGGTCAGCCGCGAGATGATCCTGAACTACATCAGCCAGCACGTCCTCGAACTGCCGCGGTCCTACTAGGGCATGGTTGAGCCAGCGGTGAAGGGCGCGCTGGACGGCTATCGCGTCGTCGACATCACCACCATCCTGCTGGGGCCGTACGGCACCCAGTTGCTGGGCGATGCCGGCGCCGACGTGATCAAGGTGGAGGCACCGCCCACCGGCGACTCCACCCGCTATCTGGGCGCCGCCCGCCATGCCGGGATGAGCGGGCCGTTCCTGAACATGAACCGCAACAAGCGCTCGATCGCCCTGGATCTGAAGCAGGCGGGCGGCAAGCGGGCCTTGCGCCGGCTGATCGAAACCGCCGACGTGCTGGTCCACAACATGCGGCCGAAGGCGATCGCCCGGCTGGGTTTCGCCTATGACGACGTGAAGGCGATCAAGCCGGATATCGTCTATTGCGGCTGCTACGGGTTTTCCCAGCGCGGGCCGTACGCCGACAAGCCGGCCTACGACGACCTGATCCAGGCCTGTTCCGGGCTGGCGGATCTGTTCCGCAACGTCGCGAACGAGCCGAACTACGCGCCGACGGTGATGGTCGACAAGTTGACCGGTCTGATGATGAGCCAGGCGGTGACGACCGCATTGCTGCATCGCGAGCGCACCGGCGAGGGCCAGTACGTCGAGGTGCCGATGTACGAGACCATGGTCTCGTTCCTGATGGTCGAGCATATCTACGAGCATGCCTTCGAACCGCCGCTGGGACCGTTGGGCTACCGCCGCCTGACCACGCCGCTGCGGCGACCGCATCGATCGAAGGACGGCTACCTGGCGGTGCTGCCCTATACCGAGAAGCAATGGCTGGGCTTCTTCGAGATTGCCGGGCGGCCGGAGTTGAAGGACGATCCCCGCTTCGCCGATCACGCCACCCGGACCGAACACGTACACGAGATCTATGCCATTCTGGCCGGTGCCCTGACCGAGAAGACCACCGCCGAATGGATGGCGCTGTGCGAACAGGTCGAGATCCCGGCGATGCCGGTGGCCAGCCTGGACGACGTCTTCAACGACCCGCATCTGGCCGAGGTCGGGTTGTTCCACCAACAGCACCATCCCAGCGAGGGCGCGGTGGTGATCACCGAGCCGCCGGTCGACTACTCCCGTTCGCCCGCTTCGATCCGCCGCCCGGCGCCGCGGCTGGGCCAGCACGGCGCCGAACTGCTGGCCGAACTGGGCTATGGCGAAACGGAGATCGAGGACCTGCGGGCCAGCGGCGCGCTGGCCGGGGAACCATGATGGAGGGCGAGTGATGGACTACGTCGGATTGGGCCTGTACTGGAACGAGCTGGAAGTCGGCCAGAAGTTCCGCACCGTCGGCCGCACCGTGACCGAGGCGGACATCGTCAACTTCACCACCTGCACCGGCATGCTGGAGGTGCTGTTCACCGACATGCAGTACATCGAGGAGCATTCGCCGACCGGCCGGCGGATCGCCCCCGGCGCCCTGGCCTATACCTTCGCCGAGGGCCTATTGGTGCAGGCGACCATGCAGCATACCGGCCTGGCCTTCCTGAACATGGAGCTGGACGTCAAGGGCCCGGTCTTCGCCGGCGATACCATCCACGTGGAATGCGAGGTCGTGGAAATCCGGCCGACCTCGAAAGGCAACCGGGGACTGGTCCGCACCTTCAATCGAATCGTCAACCAGCACGATGAAACCGTCATCACCTACAACCCCCTGCGCATGATGGCGGGCCGGGAAAAGACGGGGAATTAGCCTAAAGTCCCCGCCAATGCTGCGATTCCGCCCGATCGTCCTTGTCAAGGCAGGGCGGCTCTGCTAGACGGGGCGCACTATCAACCTCGGAAACCAGTGGGAAGCAGGATATGAGCAAAGCCGCACTCATCGAGCGCGTGGCCAAGAAGGGCAAACTCTCGAAGGCCGAAGCCGGCCGCACGGTCGATCTCGTCTTGGGCGAAATGCAAGCGGGCCTGAAGGCGTCGAAGAAGGCAGGCAAGTACACGGTCGGTACTTTTGGCACCTTCTCGATCAGCAAGCGCAAGGCGCGCAAGGGCCGCAACCCGCAGACCGGCGAGCCGATCAAGATCAAGGCTTCAAAGGTGCTCAAGTTCAAGCCCGCGGCACAGCTCAAGAAAGCCGCCGGCTGCTAATTGAGCCGGCCCGCGCGCCCAGGCGCGAGGCTCGGGCAGGAAAGGCGAAGGCCCGCGACCGTGTCGCGGGCCTTCCCATTTGGGACGTGGTTGAACCTGGCCGCCCTCAGGCCAGGGTCAACCAACCGGCGGCATAGCTGATGACCAGCAGGACCGCGAAGACCGCGACGATCCCGGCCGACCAATAGGCCGCCACCTTGTTGTCATGGGTCATGTTCGCCTCCTTATTTCGGCTCCATGATCTTGGTTGCCAGTGCAAGGAAGACGCCTCGGACCTCGGACGGTCCGAACTCCAGTTACCGACCCATATGATAGCAGAATATTTGACATAATCAAGGATTTTGTCGCCGCCAGCCACGGCGAACAGAAAATCTCTCAACCTGGCCCGTTGGTATAAGATGCGCCGCCAGGATGTGACGGATGCATGGCGGGGAAAGTTCATGAACCAGTTGACCGGCGCCGAGGCGATGGTGCGCATGCTGCAAGGCTATGGGGTGAGCCATGTCTTCGGTTTGTGCGGCGATACCAGCCTGCCGTTCTACGACGCCCTGTTTCGCCTGGACCACGACATCACCCACATCCTCAGCCGCGACGAGCGGTCGGCGGCCTATATGGCCGACGGCTATGCCCGGGTGTCCGGCCGGGTCGGGGTGTGCGAAGGGCCCAGCGGCGGCGGCGCCACCTATATCGCCCCCGGCCTGATCGAGGCCAATGAAAGCTCGATCCCGATCCTCGCCATCACCACCGATATCTCGGTCGGCGGCCGTGGCCGCTACAGCCTGACCGAGCTGGATCAGGCGGCCATGTTCCGGCCGCTGACCAAATGGAACGCCGTCATCGACCGGGCCGAGGATCTCCCGAAACTGGTCCGCACGGCGTTTCGCGAGATGACCACGGCCCGGCCCGGCTCGGCCCATCTCGGCCTGCCGTTCGACGTCCAGAAGGGCGCGGTGGAGGAAACCGAGGTTTGGCAGCAACCGGACCTGGGCCGCTACCCGGCCTGGCCGACCGCCGCCGATCCGGCGGCGGTGGTGGCGGCGGCGTCCGCCCTGGAGGGCGCCCGGAACCCCTTGATCGTCTGCGGCGGCGGCGTCGTGATCGCCGGCGCGGAAGACGAATTAGGGCGACTGGCCGAGGCCCTGGGCGCGCCGGTGGCGACGACGATCAGCGGCAAGGGCAGCATCGCCGAGGATCATCCCCTGGCGGTCGGCGTGGTCGGCAGCAACGGCGGCGTGCCGGAGACCCGGCAATTCATGGATGGCGCCGATCTGGTTCTGCTGATCGGTTGCCGGGCCGGCTCGGTGACCACCGAACGCTGGCGCCACCCGGCGCCGGGCGCGGCCCGGATCGTGCATATCGACAGCGATCCCGTGGTGATCGGCGCCAACTACCAGACCGAGGCCGCCGTGGTCGGCGATGCCCGGCTGGCCCTGGCCGCCCTGAACGAGGCGCTGTCGGGCGGCGGCGAGCGGCCGGTGGGCGAATTGAACGCCGATATGGTGGCCCGGGCCCGGGCCGCCAAGTTCGCCGCCTTCGACGAACTGGCGGCCAGCGAGGAGCGGCCGATCCGGCCGGAGCGGGTGGTGGCGACGTTGCGGGAGCTGCTCGACGACGATGCCGTCGTGGTCGCCGATCCGGGCACGCCCTGTCCCTATCTCTCGGCCTACTACCCGGTACGCCGCAGCGGCCGGCAGTTCGTCTCCAACCGGGCGCATGGGGCGCTCGGCTATTCCCTGCCCGCCGCCGTCGGCGCCTACTACGGCCGGCCGGGGGCGAAGATCGTCGCCGTGATGGGCGACGGCAGCTTCGGCTTCAGCAATGGCGAGTTGGAAACCGTGGCGCGGCTGGGCCTGCCGATCACCTTCGTGGTGATCGCCAATGCGGTGTTCGGCTGGATCAAGGCGGGCCAGAAATCCGGCTTCGACGGCCGCTACTTCTCGGTCGATTTCGCCGCCACCGATCATGCCCGGCTGGCCGAGGGTTATGGCCTGCGCGGCTGGCGGGTCGAGGATCCGGCCGAGTTGCGGCGATCGTTGGCGGCGGCCCTGGACTGCCCGGGCCCCAGCCTGGTCGATGTGGTCTGTCAGCCGCTGCAGGAAGCCCATGCCCCGGTCAGCGAATGGGTCGCCTGAGCCGGCCCCGAAGGAGGTCCCATGGCCACTGGCACCCATGAATATCTGGAGGATCCGCGCAACGCCGGCATCCAGATCTCGATCAACGGCGAACTGTTTCCCCGCGACGAGGCCAAGGTGTCGGTGTTCGATTCCGGCTTCATGCTGGGCGACGGCGTCTGGGAAGGCATCCGTTTGCACAACGGCCGCCTGCTGTTCCTCGAGCCACACCTGGACCGCCTGTACGAGGGCGCCAAGGCCATCGACATGGAGATCGGTCTGAGCCGGGGCGAGCTGGTCGAGCGGATCGAGGCGGTGCTGCGGGCGAACGGGATGGTGGGCGACGTTCATATTCGCCTGATGGTCAGCCGGGGCGTCAAATCCACGCCCTACCAGCACCCGAAGGTGACGATCACGCCGCCGACCGTGGTCATCATCCCGGAATACAAGGTTCCGGCCGAGGCGCCGCTACGGGATGGCGTGCGCCTGGCGACGGTGCACATCCGTCGCGGCCCGCCCGACGTGCAGGACCCGAAGCTGAACAGCCACAGCAAGCTGAACTGCATCCTGGCCTGCATCCAGGCCGACAAGGCCGGCGCCGACGAGGCCCTGATGCTGGATCCCCACGGCTTCGTGGCGACCTGCAATTCGACCCATTTCTTCATCGTCCGGGGCGGCCAGGTCTGGACCTCGACCGGCCGCTATTGCCTGGGCGGCATCACCCGCGGCAACGTCCTCGCACTCTGCCGCGACAACGCCATTCCGGCGTTCGAGAGGGACTTCAGCCTGACCGACGCCTATGGCGCCGACGAGGCCTTCATCACCGGCACCTTCGCCGGCCTGATCCCGGCCGTGCAGATCGACGGCCGGCTGATCGGCGACGGCGGACGTGGCCCGCTGACCCGGCGCTTGCAGGGCCTGTACCGCGATTTGTGCGAGCGGGAAGCGACGGCATGACGGCTGGCGGCGTGGTCCGTATCGCCATGTGGTCGGGGCCGCGCAATATCTCGACCGCCATGCTGCGGGCGTTCGAGAACCGCGGCGACACGGCGGTCTGGGACGAGCCCTTCTATGCCCACTACCTGAAGGAAACCGGCCTGGATCACCCGATGGCCGAGCGGATCATCGCCGCCTATGAAACCGACTGGCGCCGTTTGGTGGCCCGGGTCACCGGCGAGGTGCCGGCCGGGCGGGCCCTGTTCTACCAAAAACACATGACCCACCACATGCTACCGCATATCGACCTGGATTGGCTCGACACCATGGTCAATGTCTTCCTGATCCGCGAGCCGGCCCGGGTGCTGGCCTCCTACGCCGAACGCCGGGCCGAGGTGACCTTGGCGGATCTGGGCCTGCCGCAGCAACAGCGTCTGTTCGATGCGGTCTGCCAGCGGCGCGGCGCGCCGCCGCCGGTGCTGGATGCCGACGACGTGCTGGCCGATCCGCGCGGCATGCTGACGGCGCTGTGTGACGCGGTGGGTGTCGCCTTCGACCCGGCCATGCTGTCCTGGCCGGCCGGCCGCCGCGACAGCGACGGCCTCTGGGCCGAACATTGGTATGCCTCGGTCGAACGGTCCACCGGCTTCATGGCGCCGCCGGGCCGCCATCGCCCGATACCGAAGCATCTGAGCCATCTGGTCGACGCCGCCCTGCCCTACTACCAGGTGCTATTGCCCCACCGGCTGACCGCCGACGCCCGGCCCTAAAGATTGTAGCGGGCGTTGAGCATCAGGCTGGTCGAGCCGGCGTCGTCGTCGCCGGTGCCGAGGTATCGGCCGTCGGCGCCGACCGCCCAGGTCCGGTCGAATTCGTACCAGACGCCGACGATCGCCTGATAGGCGAATTCGGTGCCGTCGCGGCCCTTGGCCACCGCGCCGCCGATGGTCCGATCGTCGCCGTCGATGAAGGCCAGGCCCAGGCCGGCGCCGATATAGGGCACGAAGGCGGAACCCAGGCGGAAGTCGTAGTACAGGTTCGCCATCACGGTGGTCAGGGTCAACTCGCCGCCACCGGTCGCCGTGGCGCCGCCGGAGGTCGCCTGGTCGTAGTCGGCCGTGCGATGGGCCAATTCGGCCTCGCCCCGGATGTTCCCTCCGAAGTAGCTGCCGATGGCCGCCTGCAGGGCAAAGCCCGAATCCATGTCGATGCTGTAGGCGCCGCCGCCGACGGTGTTGCCGCCGACGTCCTCGGCCCAATCCAGGCCGCCGCCGCCGACCAGGTAGAAGCGGTCGAGCCAATCGTCGGCCGGGTCGTCGTCGAACGACAGGAATGAGAAGAAGCCATCGTTCGAGTCATCGTCGGGGGCCGGCATCGGCAGGGGCCGGGGTGCCGGACGTTTCTGCGCCGTCCGTGGCAATGGCACCGGCATGACGGTGGGGGCCGGCCTGATGGTCGGCGCCGGCATCGCCTTGGCCGCGGGCGGTGGCGGCGGTGGTGGTGGCGTGTAGCGCAGCGTCGGCGCCGGCGGCGCCACGGCGATCGGTGGCGCTGCCGTCGGCAACACTACCGCCGACGGCCCGGCGAAGGGATGTCCCTGGTTCAGCAGGGCCCGCATGTCATACAGCCCGCCCTTGGTGCCGGCCATTGCCGGTGCGGCGAACAGTACCGCGAGACCCAGGCAGCTCGGCAAGATCCACGCCCTCATCACCCTCTCCCTTCACGCCAGCAAACGACACGCTGAGGCGAGGATAGCCCGTTGGCGATGTTGGTGCAGCCGGTAATCCGAGTTACGCGGCGTCCTTGTCGCGATGCCGGCGCTCGCCGTCGATCAAGGCCTGCTTGCGTTGCAAGCCCCAGCGGTAGCCGCCCAGGCCGCCGTCCTCGCGCAGCACCCGGTGACAGGGGATGACCAGCGACACCGGATTGGTGGCGCAGCCACGGGCAACGGCGCGGCGGGCCTCGGGGTTGCCGCTGACCCGCTCGGCCAGTTCGGAATAGGTGGTGGTGACGCCGGCTGGGATCCGCATCAACTCCTCCCAGACCCGGCGTTGAAAGGCGGTGCCGCGCACGTCCAGCGGCAGATTGGGATGCGGAATGGCGCCCTCGAGATAGTCGATCACCGTGCGCACCCAGTCGCCCAGGACGATGTCGTCGGCGACGATCTCGGCCAGGGGATAGTCGTGGCGCAATTCGGCGATCAGGTGTCTATCCTCGCCCAGGGAGAGGAAACAGACGCCGCTGGCCGTCGCCGCCACCATCAGCCGGCCCAGGGGCGAATCGGTGATGGCGTAGCCGATGCGGGCGCCCTTGCCGCCCTTGGCATAGGTCGCCGGCGTCATGCCGAGCTGGCCGTTGGACCGCTCGTACAGCCGGCTGGCGGCGCCATAGCCGGCATCGTACATGGCGCCGGTGACGTTCTCGCCGTCCTTCAGCCCTTCCTTCAGCCGGCGCAGCCGGCGGGCGTCGGCATATTGCCGTGGCGTCACGCCGAGGTGGCGCTTGAAGGTGCGCTGCAGATGGTGCGGGCTGCCGCCGACCGCGGCGGCAATCTCGGCCAGGGTCGGGGCGCCGCCGTCGGCGTCGTCCAGGCTGGCATCGAGGAAATGGCAGATCCGCCGGACCTTCTCGATGGTGGGATCGAGACTGGCCTCGTCCCGGGGCCGGCAACGCTTGCAGGAGCGGAAACCGGCCTGTTCCGCCGCCTCCGGCAATTCGAAGAAACGCACGTTGTGGCGGCGCGGCCGCCGGCTGGCGCAGGACGGCCGGCAATAGATGCCGGTGCTGGTCACGGCGTAAACGAAACGGCCGTCGGCCGCGCTGTCGCGGTCCTGCACGGCCTGCCATCTGGCGCTGTCGGTCATGGCGGTGTTCCCTTGGTCCATTGCGATAGCCCCAGGTTTAGGGAAGACCTCCCTTGGCCGCTATCCGTTGCTTGCGCCCGATATCGACCACCACCCGCCTCGCCGAATTCCACTGCTCAAGCCGTCGCCGACGATCGAAACCCGTTCGCCCCGAACGTTCCCCCAGATGGCGGGCGATCATAGCATCCACGGCGCCGGCTGTGGACCGTGCCGGCCGCGCGCCGCCGTCGGTCAGGTCCCGGGCTCGGCGACCACCACCTCGGAACAGATGCCGTAGCAGGAGATCCGCTGCCGGTGCAGCAGGTGCCAGCCGTTCTCCTGCAGCCGGGGGACGATGCGCACCGGGTGGCAGCCGCCGACGCTGCGCGGCGCTAGCCGGTAGAGCCAGTTCCAGGCGGCGTTGATCGGGCCGGCATCGGCCGCCAGATAGACCAGGCAAAGCCGGCCGCCATCGCCCAGGGACCGTCGGGCGGCGGCGATGAAGGCGTCGATCTCGGTCTCAGACAGCAGATCCAGCATGTAGGTCGACAGCAGGCGATCGGCGACCGGCCAGTCGAAGCCGCCTTCGCTCAGCCGCACTTCGGCCCGGCCGGCCCAGGGAGCCAGACGCTGGCGGCTCAGATCGACCATGGTTTGGCTGATGTCGAGGCCAAGGTAGCGGGCATCGCTGGGCAGATGGCGGGCCAGCAGATCGGCGGCCAGGCGGCCGGTGCCGCAGCCGACTTCCAGCACCTGGCGGGCTTCATCGAAGCCGGCATGGGCGACCAGCGCCGCCAGCGGTTCATCCTCGTACCAGCCCTGGCGGTCCTGGCGCGCGCCAAAGCGGTCGTAGAAAGTCCTAAGCTCGTTCCGGCTCAACGCCATGACGGGTACCCGCTAGCGCATTCAATCCGCCGTCCGTTGCTCGATTAGGACCACAGTCGCGGGGTTCCGTAAACCCCGGTGACGCGGTGCATTAACGCTTCCTTCAACAGGTTTTGTTGTGATGGGCGGAGCTTTCGCAAAAGGACCGCCGCCCATGTCGCGTTGGTTGAGATTCGTCCTGGTACTGACGCTGGCCGCGCCATCCGCCGGCTGTACCGCCGTCGCCGTGACGGCGCTGAAAAGCGTCGACAACACGGTATCGAAGCTGGTGGAGCAGGATTGCCAGATCCTGCGGGTCGTCAACGGCAACGAGATCTGCCGCGACGAGACGATCACCGTGGTGCCGTCGGTCTATTGCTATCGCACCCTGGGCGCCGTCGATTGCTACGACCGGGCCGATCCGAAGGATCGGCTGATCGAGCAGGACACCACCCCACTGGTCGCCGACATCGAGTAGGCCGGCCCGCGCCGCGACCTCGACTTCCTAAAACAATCCGGTGATCTCACCGTCGTCGTCGAGGTCGATGCCCTCGGCCGCCGGCCGGCGCGGCAGGCCGGGCATGGTCATGATGTCGCCGCAGATCACCACCAGGAACTCAGCCCCCGCCGACAGCCGGATCTCGCGGACCGGCACCACGTGGTTCGACGGCGCGCCCTTGAGGTTGGGGTCGGTCGAAAAACTGTACTGGGTCTTGGCGACGCAGATCGGCAGATGCCCGAAGCCCTGGTCCTCGAACTGGCGGAACATGTCCCGCACCCGCTGATCGGCGATGGTATCCTCGGCGCCGTAGATGTTGCGGGCGATGGTGCGCATCTTCTCCCATAGCGACATGTTGTCCGGGTACAGGGTGCGGAACTGGCTGGTGCCCGCGTCGGCGATTTCCGCCACCCGCTCGGCCAGGCCCTCGGCACCGCGGCCGCCGTCGGACCAATGGCTGCAGATGAAGGCCTCGACGTTGAAGTCGGCGCAATAGTCGATCACCGCCTTCAGCTCCGCCTCGCTGTCGCCGAGGAAGCGGTTGACCGCCACCACCACGGGCACGCCGAACTGTCCCAGGTTGCGCAAATGCTGGCCCAGGTTGTCCAGGCCACGGACGAGCGCCGCCACGTCCTCGTCCCCGAGGGCATCGCGGGCCACGCCGCCGTGCATCTTCAAGGCCCGCACGGTGGCGACCAGGACCGTCGCGTCGGGCTGCAGATCCGCCTTGCGGCATTTGATGTCGAAGAACTTCTCGGCCCCCAAATCGGCGCCGAAACCGGCCTCGGTGACCACATAGTCGGCCAGTTTCAGGGCCGCGCGGGTGGCGATCACCGAGTTGCAGCCATGGGCGATGTTGGCGAACGGACCACCATGGATGAAGGCCGGGTTGTTCTCCAGGGTCTGCACCAGATTGGGCTGCAAGGCGTCCTTCAGCAGGCCGGCCATCGCGCCCTCGGCCTGCAGATCGTGGGCGGTGATCGGTTGCCGATCACGGGTTTGCGCAACCACGATGCGGCCCAGCCGCTGGCGCAGATCGTCGACGTCCCGGGCCAGGCAGAATACCGCCATGACTTCCGAGGCGACGGTGATGTCGAAACCGTCCTGGCGCGGAAAGCCGTTGGCGACGCCGCCCAGATTGACCACCACGGAGCGTAGCGCCCGGTCGTTCATGTCGACCACCCGACGCCAGACGATGCGCCGGGAATCGATGCCCAGGGCATTGCCCCAATAGACGTGGTTGTCCAGCATCGCCGCCAGCAGATTGTGGGCCGCGCCGATGGCGTGGAAATCGCCGGTGAAGTGAAGGTTGATATCCTCCATCGGGATGACCTGGGCATGGCCGCCGCCGGCGGCGCCGCCCTTGATGCCGAAGCAGGGGCCGAGGCTGGGTTCGCGCAGGCAGATCGCCGTGCGCCGGCCGATGCGGTTGAGGGCGTCGCCCAGGCCGACGGTGGTCGTGGTCTTGCCTTCGCCGGCCGGTGTCGGCGTCATCGCGGTGACCAGGATCAGCCGGCCGTCCGGCCGCTCTTCCAGGCCGTCGAGAAAATCGAACCCGACCTTGGCCTTGTACGGGCCATAGCGGTAGAGATGCTCGCCGTCGATGGCCAGTTTTTCACCGATCTGTTCGATCGGCAGCGGGTTCGCCGCCCGGGCGATCTCGATATCCGGTTGCATCTCTCCCCCTTTGAAGTCGCCGGCGGCTCAGGCCGCCTCCAGCCCGCACCATTCGGCGATGAACAGGGCGATCGCCCCGGTGTTGCGGCGCACCGAGGTTAGGTTGACCCGTTCATCGAAGCCGTGGATGGCCTCGGACAGCGGGCCGTACACCAGACCGGGCGTATTGGCGTAGAGGCCGAAAAACCGCGCATCGGTGGTGGCGGTGGTCGCCTGGGTGGTCAATGGCGTCTCGTAGGCCGCCAAATGGGCCCGGCCCAGCGCCGCCTCGGCTTCGTCGGCGTCCACCAATTCATAGCCTTCGGCCAGGAAACCGTTGTAGGTGACCTGCGGCGGCGCGTTGCGCAAAAAGGCATCGCGGTTCGCGGATCGGCGGATGCAGTCTTCCAATTCGGCCCGCCGGCTGTCGATGTCGTCGCCCGGATAGATCGCCACCCGCAGATCGAAGACGCACCAGGACGGCACCGAGGAGGCCCAGTCGCCGCCGGCGATCTTACCGACGTTGAAGTTGATCGGATGGTGATGCTCGGCGTAGTGGGGCTGCTCCGCCTTTTCGGCGTTCCACTTCGCTTCCAGTTCCTTCAGGCCCTGGATCAGGGCGAAGGCGGCATCGATGGCGTTGGAGCCGGTATCCGCCGTGGCCACGTGCACCGGGATGCCCTGAACCTTGATCTGTAGCCAGATCACCCCGATCTGGGCCCGTACCAGGGCATCGCCCATGGGTTCGGGGATCAGCGCCGCCTCGGCCCGGTAGCCGCGGGCCAGGCAGGCCAGGGCGCCGTTGCCGGTGCATTCCTCCTCGACCACCGACTGCACGAAGACGTCGGCGGCCGGCCGCAGGCCGATGCGCCGCAACGCCTGCAGGGCGAACAGGGTGCCGGTCAGGCCGGCCTTCATGTCGCCGGCGCCCCGGCCGTACATCCAATCGCCGTCGATGCGCGGCTGGTAGGGCGGCGAGGACCACATCTCGTGCGGTCCCTCCGGCACCACGTCGATGTGGCCGTTGAGGATCAGCGACCGGCCCTTCGGCCCTTCCGGGCGATGGCTCCCGACCACGTTGTAGGCGTTGTCGTAGTCGACATGGACCGGGGAGAAGCCCGGCAGGTGGCGGATCTGCTCGACATCGATGCGCCAGCGGTCGACCGCCAGGCCGCGCTCCCGCATCTCCCGGGCCATGAAATCCTGGGCGGTGTGTTCCTGGCCGCGGCGCGAGGGGAACTTCACCAGTTCGGCGGTGAACTGCAATTGCTCGTCGAAGCCCTCGTCGACGGCGTTTCGGATCCGGCTGGTGGTCTCGCCGTCCAGCATCACGGGCCTCCCTGAAACACGGCGCGGCGGCGTCCGAAGCCGCCGCCGCGGTCATGTTGGCCCGTTCATGGCGCCGTGACAACGCCAAGCTGTCAGGTCGGCGCGGCGATGTATCGAAACCGACTTCGAGTGTTTCCCTGGCGACGGCAAAGGGCAAAACCGAGCAACGCGCAGGCCACGAGGGCCAGTGTCGACGGCTCGGGAACCCGGGTCGAGACGATCTGGATGGCGCTGAGGCCGCCATAGCCGCCGGTAGTGCTGGATTGCACCAGCAAGCCTCCGGCGCTGATCGCGACATCGGCGAGATGGACATAATTGGTGCCCTCGACCAGGGGACCGCTGAACGGATGTCCCGGCAGTTCGGCCACGGCGACGCCGTTGACCAGGAAATTCCGGCTGGTCACGTAGGTGTTGTCCGGGGCGTAAACGTAGATGTCGTAGAGGCCGTCGGTCAGGCCGGTGACCTCGAACGACCAATGCGTACCGGTGGCGGAATAGAAGTTGTCCTTGATCATCCGTTCGGTGTCGTTGGCCGGCACGCCGCCGCCCCAGCCGGTGATCGTATAGGCACTGAGGTTCAGTGTGGCGCCGGTCGCCGCTCCCGAGAGATCGAGCAGGCCGGTGTTCAGGCCCAGGCTGGCGATCTCGTTCCAGGCACCGGCCTGCCCCGAGGCGGCACCATAGCTGTCGGCCGGGATGCCGCCGTGATCGCCGAAATCGATGTTCAGCGGCAATGCGCTCGCCGCCAGGGTGGAGGACAGCAGGACGCCGACGGTGAGGAGGCTGATGCGCAACCACATGGCACCCTCCCTATATCACCGCCCGCGACCGTCGCCTGGCTGAACCCAGAACCACGAGACCCAGGCCGAACAAGGCCAAGCTCGCGGGCTCGGCGACGCTGAGGGCGGTGCCTTCGATATGCACCCGATCCACCGACTCGGTGCCGAAGGTGGACGGCTCCCAGTTGCGATGGCCGTCGAAGCGATAGGAGGCGAACTCGATCTGGACGCCGACCAGTGGCGCGCCGTGGTTGCCGGACAGTTCGGGCACGCCGTCCCACAGGACATCGACGGCGGTGCCGGTGCGGCTGATGTCGATGGACAGACTGCCCGAATGGTTGAGGCCCGAGGTGCCGTAGTTGCCCTCGAAACTGCTGCCGGTACCGGCCAGCGAGGCGATGCGGCCGCCACTGTAGATCGACCAGGGATCATGGTAGCCGGCCATGGCGAAGCGGGCGCCGGCGTTGTCGACCAGATAGGCCTGCACGTACATCACGGCGCTGTCGTCGGCGGCCGAGGTCCAGGACATGTCGAACTCGGCCTGGAAATCGCCGAGGGCCGCGAAGCTCCGGCTCAGCCTGGTGATTGCCCAATCAAGATCGTCGCTGGCATCGCCGACGCCGGTGACGGTCAGGTTGCTGCCGGCCTCGGTCGAGGTCCAACCGGTGGCATTGATGAAACTGACCGACCAAGCCGGATCCAGCACACCGTCGTCGAAATGGTCGTCAACGGTCACGACAGCCGCCGCCGGCAGCGCGGTCGCCAAGCCAAGCAGGGCCACGAAAGCAGTAATGAATACGCGGATCATCGAATGAGACTCCTATCCCTCTGTCCAGCCGCAACCCCGCGACGGGCGGAGCTACCTCGCCGAATACGTCTGCCCTCAAATTTTCTTTGGCAGCGTCAGGGTGGAGTACTTCCCTCAATCCCCACGCGTTTGGTGCTTTCGGTTCGATGGCCCGCGACGTTTTGCCATTGGGGTTTCGCTGAATGCGAATCCGTCGTCCGAAGCAACCGTCGCTACTTTGCCAGGAGTCTTTTAGCCTGACAAACAGATAATTTTGAACTATTAATCGAAAAAATGGGATAAAAGAATGCTGCCGATTTCGCTGAAGCAACTGGAAACCTTCGTCGCCGTGGCCGAGGCGCGCAGCTTCCGCCGCGCCGCGGAACGGCTGCTGCGGTCGCAATCGGCGATCTCGGCCCATATCCAGAACCTGGAGGAGGAATTGGGCGTGGCCCTGCTGCACCGGACCACGCGTTCGGTGCGGTTGACCGAGGCCGGCGCCCGGCTGCTGGTGCAGGCACGGGAGGTGGTGGCCCGGCTGGACGCGGTGGTGGTCGGCCTGCGCGAGGAGGAGGCGATGCAGCGGGGCCGGTTCGTGATCGCCTGCACGCCGAGCTGCGCCGCGAACCTGCTGCCCGACATCCTGCGCGACTACCACGCCCGTTTTCCGAAGATCACCATCGAGGTGATCGAGACCTATGCCTACGGCGTGCAGGATGCATTGCGGCGGGAAGAGGCCGAGCTGGGCTTCGGGCCGTTCGATCGAACCGGCGGCGAATTCGAGTTCCGGCAATTGCTGGACGACCCCTACGCCGTGATCATGTCGCGGGACTACCGTCTGGCCAGCCGCAAGCGTCTGGTCGTCGCCGACATCGTCGATGAACCGATCCTGATGATGCCGAAGGAATCGGCGGTCTATCGGATGTTGGAAAATCTGTTCGCCGCCGAGGGGCGGACCATGCGGCCGCGCTATGAACTGGTCCATCATCAGACCCTGTTCGCGCTGGTCGCCGTCGGCCTTGGCGTCACCGTGATGCCGGCGATGGCGCTGCCGGCCGATAGTGCCGAACGGCTGCATGCGGTCGACCTGATCCGGCCACGGATTTCGCGCAAGCTTGGCTTGATCACCTTGCGGGGACAGGCCCTGTCGCCGCCCGCCCGGGCCTTCGCCGAGCTGACCGCTGATCGACTGCGCGCCGCCTAGGGCACATTCCGACCCCGGTGGGCGGGACCAAGCACCGAATGCCGGCTTCGGTGTATCGCCGGCGGGCTGGTTCCCGACCGGTTTTCAGCCTATCACATGGCCATGGATATTCAGCACCGTCGGCAAGACGCCCTGCCTGCGACCGAAGTCGCGTCGGGCTCGGGGGAATAACGGTTTGGCGCCCCTACCGGACTTGGACGGGGTGCCGCGGGGCCATCCGGAGTCCACCGGCGCGCCCTTGCCGGTTCTGGTATTGCTGCGTCGCAGCCTGGGGCTGTTGGTTTCGCGCAACAGCGATCTGCATACCCTGGCCTTTTGGCCCTTGCTGTCGTGCTACCTGCTGCTGGTCGTCGGCTTCCTGTTTCGCGGCGGCCTGGTCGCTGCCCATCTGCCAATGCCGGCCTGGCTTGGCGACGGACCGGTCGGCGCGATCTTCGCCATGCTGATCCTGATTCCTGGTCTGGCTACCTACGCCGCCGCCTGCCGGCTTGGCGCCGGCGCCGCCGATTCCGCGGCGGTCGGCGCGGGTCTGCAACTCGATCGCCTGTTTCTGTCGGCCTTGCCGCCGACGGCGATCATGGCGGGCCTGACCCTTGGTGCCATCTGGGGGGCCGAACGGATGGGCGGCTACCTGGTCGATCTGCTGGTCGAGGTGACCCCGCCCTATGCCCCACCGCGACCCTTATGGTTCGATGCTGCCCTGGCGCTGGCCGCCTATCTGCCGGCGCTGCTGGCCATCGTCCTGATCGTCGCCCTGCTGCCGCGCTTGTGGCTGGTGATCGCGGCGATGGCGAACGGGCGGCCCGACCCGTTGGAGCGGACCGGGGCCTTGGCGCGGGGGCAAACCCTGCGGTTGCTGTTTCTGTTTCTGCCGCCGGGCGGTTTCCTGGCGGTCCTTACCCTGACCATCGCCGACGCGGTTTTCCTGGTCGATGGCAAGCCGATCCTGGTGATCGCCGGCCTGTTGCCGCTGGCCTATTTGGCGTTGGCGAGCATCTGCTGGCTGGCCATGACGGCGGCGCTGGTCTGGCGCTGGATTTTCGAGGGCGATCTGGTGCTGCTCAGCGACAGCGACCGTCGCGGCTATTGAACCGGCCGACGAATTTTCAGTTTCGGTGCAACAAAAGCCACATGTACCTGGCGCCCAGGACGGCGACGGCGGCACCGACGATCAAGGTCATGGCGGCGCCGTGGGGGCTCCAGAACGGCAGATGCGGGAACAGGCCGGCCCAGGCCAGCCAATGGCTTTCCAATTGGAAGGCAATGCTGTTCAGCATGGTATCGCTCCTTCGGTAGCCCAGCCGCCAATCCACTAGGGGATAAGGCCGATGGCTTTGCGCCGCGCCGTTTCCGGCGTTTTGCCCTTGTCGGGGCGTCAACCGAATGACGCACCGATACGCCTGTATTGTGGCTCGTCACCGGTAAGCAAGATGTTAACGGCGGTGCGTCCGGTCCCCCTTTTTCGCCGGCCGGCGGGGATTGGTATATGCTTTTCGCTCCGTCGCTCCGGGATGGGGACAAGCCAATGACAGACCTGCCGATCATTCATCTGCGCCGTATCGAGGCCAACATCATCAAGCCGATCTACGAGGCAATGGTCGCTGCCCTGGGCGAGGAAAAGGCCCGCAAGATCTTGCAGGACGCCATCGTCAAGAACGCCGTCGAACAGGGCCGCGGCCTGGCGGCGCAGCTCGACCGGCCGAACGACCTGGCCGGCTTCGCCTCGCTGCTGCCCAATTGGTCGAAGGAGGACGCGCTGCGGATCGAGGTGCTGGAGCAAAGCGACGAAAGCTTCGATTTCAACGTCACCCGCTGCCGCTATGCCGAGATGTATCGCGAGATGGGGCTGGCCGAGATCGGCCACATCCTGTCCTGTGGCCGGGACGGGGCGATGTGCCAGGGCTTCAATCCCGATATCGATTTCCAGCGCAGCCAGACCATCATGCAGGGCGCCCCGCATTGCGACTTCCGCCACCGCTTGAACAAGGCCGACTAGACGTTGCAGTGGATCGCCAGCAGACGCCGCTGGCCTGATTGGAGATTGCCCGGATGAGAGTGGAACCGCTGACCGTGCCGAGCTGCCCCTGGTACCTGAAGCCGTTCTTCTGGAACCAGCGCCGCAAATACGGCGAGGATCTGCAGGCCGCCCTGATCTGGGCCCGGATACCCAGGGTGTTTCTCGGCGTGGCGACGCTGTACGGCCAGATCGACCGCGGCACCTCGCCGATCCCGCCGACCCTGCGCTCGCTTATCACCGTACGGGTTTCGCAGCTCAATGGCTGCCATTTCTGCGTCGATCTGAATTCCGCCACCCTGCTCAAGCGCGGCGTCGGCATGGACAAGGTGATGGCGTTGGCCGACTGGCGGGACAGCGAGATGTTCGACGACCGCGAACGGGCCACCCTGGACTATGCCGAGGCGATGACCCAAGGCGCCGGCGAGATACCCGATTCCCTGGTCGATAGGGTGAAGCGCCATTTCGACGGCGATGCCCTGGTCGATCTGACGGCGTTGATCGCCTTTCAGAACATGTCCAGCAAGTTCAACAGCGCCCTGGCGGTGCCGCCGCAGGGGTTCTGTCCGTTGCCCGGGCAGGTGGCGTCATGAGCGAAGCTTCGTCGTTGCACGGGGCGGTGGCGGTGGTCACCGGCGCGGCCCATGGCATCGGCCGAGCCACCGCCCTGCGGCTGGCGGCGGTCGGCGCCCGACTGGTGGCGATCGACCGGGACGAGGAACAGCTCGCGGACACGGCCGGGGCGATCGTTACCGGCGGCGGCGAATGCCACCCCTGGGCCGTCGACTGCACCGATCGTGCCGCCGTGGAAGCCGCCTTCAATGGCATCGAGGCCGCCCTGGGGCCGGTCGATATCCTGGTCAACAATGTCGGGCAGAGCGCCCGCGAGGCGGCCAGCGAATTCTGGTGCTCGACACCCGAGACCTGGGATTTCGTCCTGGATGTATCGCTGAAATCGGCCATGTTGTGCGCCCGCCAAGTGGTGCCCGGCATGCGCCGGCGGCGGGCCGGTGCCATCGTCAACATGTCCTCGGACGTGGCCTTGATCGGCGATACCGGCATCGTCGACTATGTTGCCGCCAAGGCCGGCGTCATCGGATTCACTCGTGGCCTGGCGCGGGAATTGGCGCCGTTCCAGGTACGGGTCAACGCGGTCGCCCCCGGCGCCATCCGCACCCGGGCCCATGACAGCCTGCCCGGGGAGGTGATCGATCGGGTACGCGACAACGTGCCCATGGGCTGGGTCGCCGAGCCCGAGGAGGTGGCCAAGGCGATCCTGTTCCTGGCCAGCGACCAGGCCGCCTATATCACCGGCCATACCCTGGTCATCGACGGCGGCCGGCACATGCTGTAGCGCCGCCCGGGGGCCGCTGTCAGAGGGGCAGATCCGGACGCCGCTGGGCCCAGGGCCGGGCCGCCTCGAACAGGGCGGCGGCCCGCAGCAGGCGGGCTTCGCCATGCCACGGCGCGACCAGTTGCAGGCCCACCGGCAGGCCGTTGGCGGCGAAGCCGCAGGGCAGGGTCATGGCCGGGTGGCCGGTCAGGTTGAAGGGATGGGTATAGGGATACCAGGCGGCGCGCAGGGAGCCGGCCGCCTGGCCGGCGATCTCCACCTGACCCAGCGGGTCACTGTCGATCGGTACGGCGGTGCGGGTCAGGGTCGGCATGACGATCAGGTCATGGTCCTCGAACCAACCCTGGACCTGGCGGAACAGCTCGGACCGCAGCCGCGCCGCGTCCTGCAGCTCGACGGCGGAATAGGCGTTGCCCTTGCCGACCTGGGCCAGCAGGGATGGGTCCATGCGGTTCGCCGACTGGGCCACCAGGTGTTGGAAGCGGCTGGCCCAGACCGAATGGGTGATGACCAGCCAGGTCGGTTCGGTATTGGTGAAATCGTCCGCCTGGGCCTCGACCCGCGCGCCCAAGTCCTCGAACACCGGCAGACAGGCCTCGGTCATGGCCAGAATTTCCGGCTCGATGGCGGTGTTGCCCAGGTAGGGCCGCCAGGCCAAGCGCAGGCCGGTCAGATCGCCGGAGCCGTCCGCCGCCGCCTGGAAATCGGGCTCCTCGAGGCCGAGCGAAAAGGGATCGCAGGGGTCCGGGCCGGCCATGATCTGCAGCATCAGGGCGCTGTCGGCAACGGTCCGGGTTATCGGCCCCATGTATGTCAGGTTGCCGAAGATGTCGGCCGCCTGATCATGGGGAATGCGGCCCAGGCTCGCCTTCAGGCCAACCACGCCGCAGCAGGCGGCCGGGATGCGGATGGAACCGCCGCCGTCGGTGCCCAGGGCCAGCGGCGCCAGGCCGGCCGCCGCCGCCGCCGCCGCGCCGCCGCTGGAGCCGCCGGCGGTATGGCCGGCCGACCAGGGATTGGCGGTGCGGCCGAACAGCGGCCCCTCGGTCAGCGGCTTGTGGCCGAATTCCGGTGTCGTCGTCTTGCCGATCAGGATGGCGCCCGCCGCCTTCAGCCGCGCCACCGTCAGGGAATCGCCGGTGGGGACGTTGTCGGCCATGGTCAGGGATCCGAACGTGGTCCGCACGCCGGCGGTGTTGACCAGATCCTTGACCGAGAACGGCACCCCGTGCAGTGGACCCGGTGGGTCGCCACGGGCCAGCGCGGCCTCGGCCTCGCGCGCCGCCGCCAGGGCCCCATCGTGGCAGACGGTGATGAAGGCGTTCAGGCCGGGCTGGCTGGCGTCGATACGTGACAGTACCGCCTCGACGACCTCCACCGGCGAGGTCTCGCCGGCGGCGATCAGGGTGGCCAGTTCGATCGCCGGCAGCCAGCAAGGCTCGTCCGCCGCCAAGGTCAGGGACCCTCGATGGCGCCGATTGTGCGCTCGATCAACTCGTTCATGTGCTCGTCGGCCAGCCAGCGCGAGACCAGGACCAGGTCATGGGCCGGCTCGACGAGGATGGTGTTGCCGCCGGCCCCCACCGCCGCCACGGCCTCCGCCGAAGCGGCCGGATAGCGCTCCCGGTCGGTATTCAGCCACCACAGATAGCCGTAGTCGGGCTTGATCTCGCAGGGCCTCAGCATCCGCTCGAGCCAATCCTCCGGCAGGATCCGCTTGTCGGCCCAACGACCGCGGTTCAGCACCAGTTGACCGAGCCGGGCCTGGTCCTCGGCGCCGATCCACAGGCCGCCGCCCCAGTGCGAGCCGCCCGGCACCGACGGCATGGCGATGCCGTCGATAGTGACGCTGGCATTGCGATAGGCATTCCAGGACCAGTCGTCCGAGGCGCCGATCGGCCGCATGACCCGCTCCCGCAGCACCTCCGCCAGCGGCCGGCGAAAGACCTGCAACAGCGACAGGCTCAACCGGTTGACCCGGACGTCGTTGTATTCCCAATGGCTGCCGGGCGTTCGCAGGTCCCGGTGCTGGCCCTTGCGGGAATTGTCCGCGCCGGCCCCGACCTGGCGGTTGCGATCGATCAGGTCGGGCTTGTCCCATAGGGTGCCTTCCCATTCGCTGGTCTGCTGCAACAGGTGATGCCAGGTGATGGCGCGGTTCTGCGGCGTGTCGAAAGCGTCGTCCAGCGCCGCCTCGGCCAGGCAGTCGTGGACATCGCCGATCAGGCCATCGGCGACGGCGATGCCGGCCAGGACTGCCAGGTAGCTCTTGGCCACTGAAAAGGTCATGTCGGCGCGCCCAGGATCGCCCCAGGTGGCGGCGATGCGCCCGTGCCGGGCGATCACGCCGGCCGGACCGCCGCGCGGCCTGGTCGGCCCCAGCACCTCGTTCCAGGGCGGTGGCTCGAACTCGCCCTTGCCCAGCACGTCGTCGACATTGCGCGACCAGGCCACTTCGTGATTCTCGGCAAAGGCCACGGCGTCGGCCAGGCCGTCGGTCCGGAAGCCCAGCTCATCGGGCGCGCCGGTATCCCAGGCAGCGGCGTTCCGGGGAAGGTCATCTTGCTTCAACATGCCTCGATATTAGCACGGCGTTGCCGGGGTGTTAGGATCGGCGCCATGCCGCCCAATGTCGACAATATCCGCCGGGCCGCCGGCCCGCTCGCGCACCCGTGGTGAAGCCATCGCATCTGGTGGCCGGCGCCGGTTTGCTGGCGGCCGGCGCCCTGGCCCTGTGGCCGCCGCCGGGACTGCCCGTGGAAGGGGCCCGGGCCGGCGCCCTGGTCGTCGCTACGGTGGTGCTGCTGGCCACCGGCGCGTTGCCGGAATTCGTCACCGCGATCCTGTTCTTCGTGGTGGCGATGCTGTTTGCCGTGGCGCCGGCGGAGGTGGTGTTCTCCGGCTTCCATTCGGCCGGGTTCTGGATCGTCTTCGGCGGTCTGGTGATCGGCGTCGGGGTGCGCGGCACCGGTTTGGCCGGCCGTTTGGCGCATGCGATCACCGGCCGATTCGGCCGTCGCTACGCCGCCATCATCACCGGCATGGTGGTGGTCGGCGTCGCCCTGTCGTTCCTGATGCCATCGACCATGGGCCGGATCCTGATCCTGATGCCCATCGTCCTGGCGATGGCGGACGGCTTCGGCTACGGCCCGGGCAGCAACGGCCGGGCCGGGCTGGTGCTGGCCTCGTCGTTCGGCACCATGATCCCGGGCTTCGCGATCCTGCCGGCGACCCTGCCGGCCGTGGTGCTGATCGGCGCCAGCCAGACCCAGTTCGGCATCGCGCCGGTCTACGGCACCTGGCTGCTGCTGCATTTCCCCGTCCTCGGCATATTGAAGGCGGTGGCCATCATCGTCCTGACCATTTGGCTGTTCCCCGAACAGGACGCCAAGGCCACGCCGGCGGTCGAGGCGCCGGGCGCCATGGCGGGGAGGGAGCGGCTGATGGTGCTGCTGTTGAGCCTGGCGCTGGTGTTGTGGATGACTGATTTCCTGCACCACATCTCGCCGGCCTGGGTGGCCATGGGCGTGGCCGCCGTGATCGTCTTGCCGTTTGTCGGCATCGTCTCGCCGCAGGACTTCGACAGCAAGCTGAACTTCGCCTCGCTGTTCTATGTCGGCGGCGTGCTTGGCCTGGGCGGCGTGATGGCGCATGGCGGGCTGGGCGATTGGCTGGCCCAGAACGCCTTGGAACTGCTGGATCTGCGGCCCGGCCGGGATGGTTGGAATTTCGCCGCCGTCAGCACCCTATCCAGCCTGCTGGCCATGCTGGCGACCCAGCCCAGCGCGCCGGCCATCCTGACCCCGCTGGCGCCCCACATCGCCGAGGCGACCGCACTGCCCATCGAAACCGTGCTGATGATGATCGTGGTCGGCTTCTCCGCCCTGGTGCTGCCCTATCAGACGCCGCCATTGGTGGTGGCCATGCAGTTGGGCAGCGTTCCGATGCGCCAGGGCAACAAATTGTGTTTGGCCCTGCTGGCGGTAACGGTCGTCTTGTTGCTGCCGTTGGATTATCTTTGGTGGCGGGCGCTGGGTTGGTTCGGCTGATGGATTTCGGATGACTGTGCATCTTTTGAAACTGTGCGTGGGCACCGACAGCATCGACCATCTGGTCGAGTGGCAGGCCGCCCGCCGGGCCGCCCGAGCGGCCAATGGCGAACCGGCGGAGAGTGTCCATCGCACCCGCCACCGGCCCCGGCGCGGGGCGGAGGTGCTGGACGGTGGTTCGATCTATTGGATCATCAAGGGCTTCATCCGCGTCCGCCAACGCATCATCCGCCTGGACGAGATCAGCGACGACGAATTCGGCAAGCGCTGCGGCCTGGTGCTGGACCCGAAATTGGTGCGCACCGCCTTGCAGGCCCGGCGGCCGCATCAGGGCTGGCGCTACCTGGAAACCAAGGACGCGCCGATGGATCTGCCGGACGGCGAATGGGCGGCCGACGATGGCGGCCCACCACCCGAGATGGCCGCGGCGCTGCGCGAACTGGGGCTGATCTGATCAGGCGATTCGCACCGTTATGGCGCGAAATCGGCCTCACGACTTGTCGATGTCGTTGAATTCCTGGTTCAGGGCATATTCGTCGGAGGCGACGTGCTCTTCGACCCGGCCGGCGCGTTTTTCCAGTTCGGCGAACTTGGCCCGCAATTTGGAAAAATCAAGCCCGCCGTCGGCCGACGAAGCGGCCGTCGCGCCGGAGGGGGCGCCCTGGTAGCTCGGCTGCCGCGGTCCCTCGGTGAACGTACGGCGGGTCTGCTCCATCGCCCGATCGACGGCGGCCTCGACCTTGCCGGGGTGGCTGACCCAATACCACGAGGCCAGGAAGGCGACGATGGCCAGCGGCGCGCTCATGATGAACAGCATCACGAAGCCGACGATCACCACGCCCTTCGGGATGCCGAACTTCCTGGCCAGGCCCCGGACGGTGCGGCTGATGAAGCCGCCGCGTCGGTGGTGATACCTGGCGCCGCGTGAACGGCGGGGTCGGTGACAACAACTCATTTGTTCCTCCAATCGGCACCGTCGGCGTCGAGAATGGTTTCCAGCGCCTCGATCCGTTCCTCCAGACGCCCGGCGACCTCGCGTATCCGGCGCAGCTCCGTTCGCTCGACCACGGTCTGGCCCTGGCCGGCGCCCGCCTGCTTCATCTGTTTCCATTTGGTGATGTAGTGGAAGATCACCCAGAGCGGCGCGACGACCGACAGGAAGATGATCAGCGGGACGAAAAGAAAGCCGAAAAAACCCATGATTATCCTCGTTTATCCGATGCCGTCGGCAACGCCCAGGATGATGATCATCCCTGGTTCCGCTGCTTGGCAAGCTTGGCCTTCATCTCGCGCAATTCGTCCTCGACTTCCGATTCCGCCGCCAGATCCGTGAACTCGTCGTCCAGGGTCCGTTCCTTGCCCAGGTCATAGGATTCGGCGTCGGCCTCCAATTCGTCGATGCGCCGCTCCAGCGTCTCGTAGCGGGCCATGGCGTCGTCGATCCGCCCGTCGTGCAGCGTCCGTCGCATTGCAACGCGTTTGTTGGCCGCCGTCATCCGGATTTCCAAGGCCTTTTTCTTGGCTTTGGCCTCGGCCAGCTTGTTTTGCAACTGCGCCAGATCGTCATTGTACTTGGCCAGGCTTTCCTCGATCGCGGTCAATTCCGCGCGCAGGACGTCGGCCTGATCCTCCAGCTTGCGCTTGGCGACCAGGGCGGCCTTGGCCAGATCCTCGCGCTGTTTGGACAGGGCGAACTCGGCCTTGCCCTGCCATTCGCCCGCCGATGCCTCCAGCTTCTCCAGGCGGCGGCCGATCTCTTTCTTGTCGGCGATCGCCCGCACGGCGGCGGTCCGCACCTCGACCAGGGTGTCTTCCATCTCCTGGATCATCAGCCGGACCATCTTTTCCGGCTCTTCCGCCTTGTCGAGCAGGGAGTTGATGTTGGAGTGAACGATGTCGGTGATTCGGGAAAAGATCGTCATGTCGTCCTCGATGCTAGGGTTGCCTTTCTACAAATCACTGTGCAAAGGCCATGCCAACTTTTTAAGTCATTGAATTCATTAGAATCTCTAGTTATCAGGCATGTGAAGCATAGCGATAGTCGCTAAAATCGATCGCATTTATTAGCGATTTTCGCTATATTCTCCATATGCCTGAACACCTGCCGGCTATCTTGGGCGAGGATCCGGTCTTTCTGGATGCGGTCGAACGCTGTTCGCGCCTGGCCCTGGTGCCCCGGCCCTGCCTGGTGGTGGGCGAGCGCGGCACCGGCAAGGAGTTGTTCGCGGCCCGGCTGCACTATCTGTCGCCGCGCTGGAACCAGCCGTTGGGGCGGATCAACTGCGCCGCCCTGACGGAAAGCCTGCTGGAGTCGGAACTGTTCGGGCACGAGGCGGGTGCCTTCACCGGGGCGCAACGGCGCCGGGCCGGCTTCTTCGAACGGGCCGACGGTGGCACCCTGATCCTGGACGAGATCGCCGATGCCTCGCCGGCCGTGCAGGAAAAATTGCTGCGGGTGGTGGAATACGGCGAGTTCGAGCGGGTCGGTGGATCGGACACCCTGCAGGTCGACGTGCGGGTGATCGGCTCGACCAACGTCGATCTGCCCTCGTTGGCGGCGGCGGGCGGTTTTCGCCCGGACCTGTTGGACCGGCTGGCCTTCGATGTGATCACCATCCCGCCGCTGCGGGCCCGGCCGCAGGACATCCTGCCGCTGGCGGAGGCCTTCGGGCTGCAGATCGCCCGGGCCCTGGAGCTCGACGCGTTTCCCGGTTTTTCGCCGGCCGCCCTGCACAAGTTGTCGAACCACACCTGGCCCGGCAACGTCAGGGAGTTGCGCAACGCCGTCGAACGTTCGGTGTTCTGGGCCTTGCGGCATGGCGGCATGATCGATCAGCTGATCCTCGATCCTTTCGACAGCCCCTGGCGGCCGCCTTCTGGTTCGCGAACCGTGGGCGCCGGTGTCGAAGGCTCTCCGCCGAGGTCGATGCCGGTGCCGAAAGCCGAGACCGGATTCACGGCGGCGGTCGCCGCCTACGAACGGGGGCTTCTCGAAAACGCCCTAAACACCACCCGGCACAACCAGGCGGAAGCGGCCCGTCGCCTGGACCTGAGCTATCACCAATTCCGGCGGCTGATGAAGAAACACGGGGTGCCGTCGCCGCGCTCCGCGGCCTGAGACGCCTTACTCGGCGGCTTGCAGCGACACCGGCGCCGGGCGGCGGGCGGCGCGGGTGATGCGTTCCTCGGCGATGCGGTCGGCGACCTCGCTGGTCGGCAGCCCTTCCCGGTCGGCCCGGCCGAACACCTCCATCAGGGTGTCGTAGATACCGACGCAATGGTCCATCGCGGCCCGGCGGTTATAGCCCGGCCCCTCATGGCTGATGTTGATGATGCCGCCGGCGTTGATGACGTAGTCGGGGGCGTAAAGGATGCCGCGATCGGCCAGGGCGGCGCCATGGCGGTCGTCGGCCAACTGGTTGTTGGCGGACCCGGCGACGGCGCCGACCTTGAGGCGGGTAATGGTGTCGTCGTTCAGGATGGCGCCCAGGGCGTTGGGGGCGAAAACCTCGGCCGCCACGTCGTAGATCGCCTCGGGTGCCACCACCTCGGCGCCCAGTTCCTCGCGCGCCCAATCCAGCCGCCCCTGATCCAGGTCGGTCACGGTCAGGCGGGCGCCGGCGGCGGCCAGGTCGCGGGCCAGGTACTGCCCGACATGGCCCAGGCCCTGCACCGCCACATGCAGGCCGGTCAGGTCGTCGCGCCCGAAGCGCGCGCGCACCGTCGCCCGCAGGCCGTGGTAGACGCCCCAGGCCGTGGCCGGCGAGGGATCGCCGTCGCCGGCGCCGCCGTCGGCAATGCCGGCGACGTGCCGGGTGGCCCGATGGACGATCTCCATGTCGGCCGGCGCCGTGCCGACGTCCTCGGCGGTGATGTACCGGCCGCCCAGGCCATCGACGAAACCGCCGAATGCCTCGAATATCGCCGCTGATTTGCCGATCTTCGGATCGGCCATGATCACCGCCTTGCCGCCGCCATAGGCCAGGCCGGCCATGGCCGCCTTGTAGGTCATGCCGCGGGACAATCGCAGGGCATCCTGCAAAGCCGCGTCGTCGTCGGCGTAGTTCCAAAACCGGCAGCCGCCGAGGGCGGGACCCAGGGTGGTGTCGTGGATGGCGATGATGGCCTTCAGGCCGCTGTCCACGTCGTGGCAGAAGATGATTTGCTGGTGATTACGGAAATTCTCGGACGAGAACACGGACATACCAAATTCCCCGAAACAAAGTTCGTCTTCACCTTATATTTCATCCGAAGATCATTAATATTCAATGACTTGACGGCACCGTGACAAAATTCGCCAGATTGTTGCCAGGCCGAGCCCCGGGCCGGTGAATCGTTTTGCCGTCAATGGTTTATGTGAAATTATCGCTCGTCCCGGCGAGCCGCCTTTCCGGCGCTAGTCGATCAATTCGCCGCGAATCGCCTGGGCGAACGAGATTTCGCGGTCGGCGCCGGGCAGGTCCAGCAGCCGCGCCAGGATGGCTATCCTGCCGGCAACGGCGCCAGCCAACTCAGATGATCTCGAAATAGCGTTGCAGTTGCCAATCGGTGATGGCCCGGCGGCTTTCCCGCTCCTCCCACTCGCGGCTGGCGGCGAAGTGCTCGACGAAGGCGTCGCCGAACAATTCGCGCGCCGCTTCCGATGCCTTCAGGCGCGCCGCCGCCTCGCCCAGCCGGCGCGGCAATTGCAGGCGCCTGGGCTGCTTGGCGTCGTAGGCATTGCCCGCGACCGGCCGGCTCGGCTCCAACTTGTTCTCGATGCCGTACAGGCCCGAGCCCAGGGCCGCGGCCAGGGCCAGGTAGGGATTCGCGTCGGCCGCCGCGACCCGGTATTCGATCCGCTGCGCCGCCGGCGTGCCGGTGATCGCCCGCAGGGCGCAGGTCCGGTTGTCGAGGCCCCAGGTGGCGTCGGTCGGAGCCCAGAAACCGGGGATCAGGCGGGTATAGGAGTTCACCGTCGGCGCGATCATCGCCAGCAATTCCGGCATCAGCGCCTGCTGCCCGGCGATGAAATGGCGCATGGTGGCGCTCAGGCCGTCCGGCGCCTTGGCATCGTGCAGGGCCGAGCGCTTGCCGCGGCGAGCCTTCAGGGACAGATGGATGTGGCCCGATTGGCCGGGATAGTCGGCCGACCACTTGGCCATGAAGGTGGCCAGCAGACCATGGCGCTGCGCCAGCACCTTGGCGAAGGTCTTGAACAGGGCCGCCTTGTCGGCGGCGGCCAGGGCCAGATCCTTGTCGATGCTGGCCTCCATGACGCCGGGGCCGGTTTCGGTGTGCAGGCCCTCGAGGGCGAAATCCATCGCCGTGCAGGTCTCGAGGAAGGTGGTGTGGAAATCGGCCCAAGTGGAGGCCCGCAGCAGTGAATAGCCGAAGTTGCCCGGGCTCAGGGGCGTCAGGTCGCGGTAGCCCTTGTCGGCGGCGCTGCGCGGGGTTTCGTCGAACAGAAAGAACTCGTACTCGAAGGCGGCGACGGCGTCGAAGCCCAGGCCCCGGGCCCGGTCGACGATCCGCCGCAGCACGCCGCGCGGGCAAATGGCCTCGGCCGGGCCGGCGAACTCGGCCAGAAACAGCAGGCCCTTGCCGTCGAATTCGAACGGCACATCGCGGCAACTGGCGGGCAGGATGCGTACCTGGGCGTCCGGATAGCCGGTATGCCAGCCGGTAAAGCCGACGTTGTCATACAATTGGTCGGCGGAATCCCAGCCGAGCACCACGTCGCAGAAGCCGAAGCCCTTGTCCAAGGCGCCGAGGAACTTGTCGCGGCCCATGAACTTGCCGCGAAAGACGCCGTCGGCGTCGAATACGCCGACCTTCAGATAGTCAAGGTCGCGTTCCGCGATCAGCCGGCGGACCTGGGCGGCGGTGCGAACCTCGCTGGCCTGCATGGTCCGGCGCCCGGGACTAGAAACGGTAGCCGGCCAGCACGGCGCCGGTCAGGAAGGTATCGGAGTCGCTGAGCGGGCTGTCGGCGGCGTCCTCGGCTAGATAGGTGGCCCGCAATTCCGACGAGACGTAGAAGCTCCTGGTGACCTCGTAGATCAACTGGACATAGCCGTTGAGGTCGCGAAAGCCGCCGCTGGCGAGATAGGTCGGCCGGCTGGCCGTGGCGTTGTTCGCGGTGACCTGGAAATAGCTTTCGGCGTAGCTGTCGTCCATGTAGCTGACCCGGCCGCCGACGATGATGCTGGCATTGTCGCTCCAGCGGCTGCCGCGGGCGACCTCGCCGTTGATCAGCAGGCCGTCGTGGCCGCCGGCGATGTCCTGGCGGATGTCGCCCTTGAAACGCCAGGACCCGACGAAGCTCTCGAAGAAGAAACCCAATTCCGCCGCCACGCCGATATCCGGCAGGCCGGCCAGGGTGGGGTTGTCGGCGGAATCGCGGCCGAAATCGAAGGTAACGCGGGGCCCCGCGCGCAGGGTCCGGCGGCGCCACAGGTTCCAGCCAATGCCCTGCTGGGTGGAAACGAACAGGGCGCCGGCGTAGGTAACGTCCAGCAGAGCCAGCGGCTTGAACTCGAGATCGTCGGAACCGAGATACTCCGGCGCAAGCCCGCCGCCGAGCGCGATATTGCTCCGGAATGGGCCGACCTTGCCCCTTTGCGCCGGCAGCACGGCGTTGGCCGAGGACAGCCAGAGTTCCCAATCGGCGTATTTGCCGGCGTGGGCTTCGCCGGCGCCGACGAACAAGGCGCTGGCGATCAGCAAAGGGGCGGCAATGGCGGCGAACGCGGTTCGGCCGATCGATAACCGGCCACGCCGCCGCCCCGCATCGCCTGCCGATCGAAACCACGGACCCGTCATTTTTCCCGCCCCGCTTTGAAAACCTGCCTCGACGCCCCGCCGCAACCTATCCCAAGGCCGCCGTCAGCGGCAAGCGGTGGTGGTCAGTCCCGCAGCAGCTCCGCGACCTGGCCGGCGATCGCCAATGAGGCGGTCAAACCCGGCGATTCGATCCCATACAGGTTCACCAATCCGGCGATGCCGTGAGCGGCCGGTCCCTGGATCTTGAAATCCTCGACGGCGCCGTCGGGGGCCTGGATCTTCGGTCGGATGCCGGCGTAGGCCGGTTGCAGCGCGCCGTCGGGGAGCGCCGGATAGTACCGCCGCACGGCGGCGTAGAAATCATCCGCCCGGCGCGGGTCAACTTCGTAGTCGATGCCCTCGATCCACTCCTGGTCGGGGCCGAAGCGGGCCTGACCGGCCAGGTCTATGGTCAGGTGCACACCGAGGCTGGCGCTGGCGGGCACCGGATAGATCAGGTGCGAGAACGGCTGTCGGCCCGACAGCGAGAAATAGTTGCCCTTGCAGAAATACAGCGGCGGCACCGCCGCCGCCGGCAGGCCGACGATCGCCCGGGCCAACGGCTGGGCGTGCAGGCCGGCGGCATTCACCAGGCGGCGGCAACCGACCGTCGTCTCGCCGCCGCCGTCATCGGCGACGGTGAGTGCGAAGCCGTTGGGCCGCACCTCCCCCCTCAGCGCCCGGCTGCGGAAGGCGATCGTGGCGCCATGATCCTCGGCCTCGCCCTGATAGGCCAGCATCAAGGCGTGGCTGTCGACGATACCGGTGGACGGCGACACCAGGGCGCCGGCACAGGCCAGGGCCGGTTCGCGCCGTTTCGCCTCGGCGGCATCGATTTCGTAAAGATCGTCGACGCCGTTGTCGCGGGCCTTGGCCCTGATCCCGTCCAACACCGACAGTTCTTCGGCGTTGGTGGCGACGATGAACTTGCCGCAATCGCGGTGGGGCACGCCGTGGCTGGCGCAATAGTCGTACAGTTGCCACTTGCCGGCGACGCATAAGCGGGCCTTCAGGCTGTCCTTGGCGTAGTAGATGCCGGCGTGAATGACCTCGCTGTTGCGGGACGAGGTTTCGGTGCCGATCGCCTCGGCCGCCTCCAGCACGATCACCTCGTCGCCGGCCATCGCCAGCGCCCTGGCGCAGGCCAGGCCGACGACGCCGGCGCCGACCACGATGCTGTCTATTCGCTCGGACATGGGCCGGGAACTTGACCCAAGGTCGCGGCGGCGGTCAAGAAGCTGTGACTTGCGCGGACCGCCCGGCGCCGCGACCATGCCGGGTATTGGCAAGGGATGGCGATGATGAAGATGCGTGCGGCGGCGGTTGCTTGCGGGTTGTTTTTGGTGGCGCTGACGGTTGCCGCCGCCCAGGCCAACCCGAATCGATGGCGCCACGAATGGCCGAAGACCGATTTCACCAAGCACTCGGTTGACTACGACGACATCATGTCGGGCGGGCCGCCGAAGGACGGCATCCCGTCCATCGACAAGCCCGAGTTCGTGCCGATCGCCGACGCGGAGGATTTGGCGGCGACCGAACCGGTGGTCGGCCTGATCATCAACGGCGATGCCCGGGCCTATCCCCTGCGCATCCTGATCTGGCACGAAATCGTCAACGACGTGGTGGGCGGCGTGCCGGTTTCGGTGACCTTTTGCCCGCTGTGTAATGCCGCCGTGGTCTTCGACCGCCGGGTGGCGGGCCGGGTGTTGGAATTCGGCACCACCGGCAAGTTGCGCTATTCGGATTTGATCATGTACGACCGGCAAAGCGAAAGCTGGTGGCAGCAGTTCGTCGGCGAGGCGATCGTCGGCGAAATGTTGGGCAGCAAGCTCAAACTCGTGCCGGCGCGTTTGGAATCCTTCGCCAAGTTCAAGACCCGGGCGCCGAACGGCAAGGTGCAGGTGCCAAACAATCCCGGCATGCGCCGCTACGGCATGAACCCCTATGCCGGCTATGATTCCCTGGATACCCCGTTCCTCTATCGCGGCAAGATGCCCAGCGAGGTGGCACCCCTGGCCCGGGTGGTGGCGGTCGGCGATCGCGCCTGGTCACTGGCATTGCTGCGGAAAAAGGCGCGGATCGAAACCAAGGATGGTCTCGTCCTGACCTGGGAAGCGGGTCAGAACTCTTCGTTGGACTCCACCGTGATTTCCGATGGGCGCGACGTAGGCAACGTGGTGGTGCAGCGGCGAGATGGCGACGGCAAGCTCCGGGACGTCGACTATCGGGTGGACTTCGCCTTTGCCTTCCACGCCTTTCGCCCGGACATCAAGATCCAGACCAAATAACCCGCCTGGGGCGGCCAGTTGGCGGGTACTGGACAGCCGCGATTCGGATACAATGTATTATCTGATGTGACCGAATGTGACTGACCGGTTCGGATCGGGAAGATGGGCCGCAAGAAACGGGATATAGCGACCAGCGCCGCCGGTAAGGACGTCGACGACTTCCTGGCCAGGGTGGCGTCGACGCCGAGCGTCCGCGCGGCCGATGTTCGCGGCCGCCTGCTGTTTGCCATGGACGCCACCGCCAGCCGCGAGCCGAGCTGGGACAACGCCTGTCAGATCCAGGGCGATATGTTCGCCCAAACCGCGACCCTGGGCGGACTGGACGTGCAGTTGGCCTACTATCGCGGTTTCAGCGAATTCCGGGCCACCCCTTGGATTTCCACCTCGGCCGATCTGATCCCCTACATGACCCGGGTCCGCTGTCTGGGTGGGCATACCCAGGTCGAACGGGTGTTGCGCTATGCTGCGCGCGAGACCGCCCAGCGCCGCATCAACGCCCTGGTCTTCATCGGTGATTGCCTGGAGGAAGAGGTCGACAGCGTCTGCGCGGCGGCCGGCGAACTGGGCATGCTGGGGGTGCCCTGTTTCATGTTCCACGAGGGCTTCGAGCCGACGGCGGCCAACGCCTTTCAGCAGATCGCCAAGCTGACCCAGGGCGCCTATTGCCGGTTCGATGCCTCCAGCGCCGCCCAGTTGAAGGACCTGTTGGCGGCGGTCGCGGTGTTCGCCGCCGGCGGCCGCAAGGCGCTGGCGGATTTCAGCCGCGACAAGACCCAGATGGTTCGGCGGATCGCCCATCAAGTGTCCCCGAAAGAGGGTACCAGGGCCGAATGATCGGCTACTTCATCCTGGGCATCTGCCTGCTGGCGGCCGCGCTGCTGGTCGGCAGATGGCTGGTCAGTGCCGACCCGCGGTTCCTGGCCAAGGTGCTGCGCTACTCGGGCTTCGGTCTGCTGGCGGCGACGGCGGTGTTTTTCATGCTCACCGGCCGGTTCGGTTGGGGTCTGCCGTTGGCCTTCATCGCCTTGACCATGTTGCGGCGATGGCGGTTGCCCAATCTGGGGCCGGGCTTCGGCCTGGGCCGCAAGCCATCCCAGGGACGAAGTTCCGACGTCGAAACCGACTATCTGCACATGACCCTGGAACACGATACCGGGGTGATGGCCGGTCGCGTGCAAAAGGGCGCCTACGCCGGCAAGAATCTGGCGGAGTTGGCGTTGCCGGAGTTGGTCGAGCTGCTGGCCGAATGCCATCGCGAGGACCCGGAGGCGGCGCAACTGCTCGAAGCCTATCTTGACCGCACGGCGGGCGGCGATTGGCGGGAGGCGGCCCAGGCTTCGGCCGGGGGCGGCGGCAGACCGGCCGGCGACGACGGCGCCGGCATGACCGTCGAGGAGGCCCGCGAGATCCTGGGCGTGGCGATCGGGGCCAGCGCGAACGAAATCCGCGAGGCGCATCGGCGATTGATGCTGAAACTGCATCCCGACACCGGCGGTTCCGACTACCTGGCGGCGAAGATCAACCAGGCCAAGGATCTGCTTCTGGGGAACTGACGCGCCGCTTGCGCGCGGCAGGACGACATGGCAAAACCCGTCAGCGTTCGCTGGAGGGGGCGGACGCCCGCGGTTCAAGATCGGACTGGTAACATGCAAATTCGCAAGGCGGTGTTTCCCGTCGGTGGCCTCGGCACGCGGTTCCTGCCGGCAACCAAGGCGTTGCCCAAGGAAATGCTGCCGATCGTCGACAAACCATTGATCCAGTACGCGGTGGAGGAAGCGCGGGCCGCCGGGATCGAGGAGTTCATCTTCGTGACCGGGCGCGGCAAGACGGCGATCGAGGATCACTTCGATCACTCCTACGAGTTGGAGGATCTGTTGTCGTCCCGCGACAAGGACCAGGCGCTGGCGCAAATCAGGGACTCGGTACCGCCGGCCGGACAAGTCGCCTACACCCGGCAGCAGGAACCGCTGGGCCTGGGTCATGCGGTTTGGTGCGCCCGCAATCTGATCGGCGATGAGCCCTTCGCGGTGCTACTCGCCGATGATCTGATCCTCGGCGAGGACCCCTGCCTGCGGCAAATGGTCGAGGCGGCCGGGGAAACGGGCGGCAACGTGGTGGCGGTCATGGATGTGCCGCGCGAACATACCGGACGCTATGGCGTGCTCGACGTCGGGGCCGACGACGGCCGCCTGGCCGAGGTTAGGGGTTTGGTCGAGAAGCCCGATCCAGCCGAGGCGCCGTCCACCCTCTCGGTGATCGGCCGCTATATCCTGGTGCCGGAGGTGTTCGACTATCTGAGCCAGATGGAGCGGGGCGCCGGCGGTGAAATCCAGCTCACCGATGCCATGGCGAAGCTGATCGGCGATCATCCCTTTTACGGCTTGCGGTTTACCGGTACCCGCTTCGATTGCGGCGACAAGCTGGGATTCCTCAAAGCCACCGTGGCCTTCGGCCTGGCCCGCGACGATTTGCAGGAGGGTCTTGGCGCCTTCCTCGAGGATCTGGTTGCCGGCCGCTGAGGCCTCGCCGACGGCTATTGGAAAGGCGGTCTAGCCATGCAAGTCACGATGATCGGAACCGGATATGTCGGTTTGGTGTCCGGTGCCTGTTTTTCCGAGTTCGGTCATCACGTCACCTGTGTCGACCTGGACGCGGCCAAGATCGAGGCATTGCGAGAGGGCCGCGTGCCGATCTTCGAGCCGGGCCTCGAGCAACTGGTCGAAAGCAATGTCGCGGCCGGACGGTTGAGTTTCACCACCGAGCTGCAGAAGCCGGTGGCCGAGGCCGAGGCCGTGTTCATCGCCGTCGGCACGCCGTCGCGACGGGGTGGCGGCCACGCTGACTTGACCTATGTGTTCGAGGCGGCGCGGGACATCGCCGCGGCGCTGGACGGCTATACGGTGATCGTCACCAAGTCGACGGTTCCCGTCGGCACCGGTGCCGAGGTCGACCGCATCATCGCCGAGACCCGGCCCGAGGCGGAGTTCGACGTCGCCTCCAATCCGGAGTTCCTGCGCGAGGGCTCGGCGATCGGCGATTTCATGCGGCCGGACCGGGTCGTCGTCGGCACCGACAGCGAACGGGCGAGGGGGGTAATGCGGGAATTGTACCGCTCGCTGTTCCTCAACGAGACGCCGGTGATGTTCACCCGGCGACAGACCGCCGAACTGATCAAGTATGCCGCCAACTCCTTCCTGGCCGCCAAGATCACTTTCATCAACGAAATCGCCGACCTCTGCGAGAAGGTCGATGCCGACGTCCAGGAAGTGGCCCGCGGCATCGGCCTGGACGGCCGCATCGGCAACAAGTTCCTGCACGCGGGCCCCGGCTATGGCGGCTCCTGCTTTCCCAAGGACACCTTGGCCCTGCTGCACACGGCGGCGGATCTCGACACGCCGCTGCGGATCGTGCAGGCGACGGTGGACGTCAACGATCAGCGCAAGAAGGACATGGCGGGGCGGGTGCTCGAGGCTTGCGGCGGGTCGCTGCAGGGCAAGACCGTCGCCGTCCTGGGCCTGACCTTCAAGCCCAATACCGACGATATGCGCGACTCGCCCAGCCTGGACATCCTGCCGGCATTGCAGGCGGCGGGCGCGCGGGTGCGGGCCTACGACCCGGAAGGCATGGACGAGGCGCGGGACATGCTGGACGGCGTCGAGTTCTGCGACGACACCTATGACACCCTGCCCGGCGCCGACGCCCTGCTCATCATCACCGAGTGGAACGAGTTCCGGGCCCTGGATCTGGCCCGGGTCAAGCAACTGCTGGCGGCGCCGGTCCTGGTGGACCTGCGCAACATCTACGACCCGGCGCTGATGCGGGAGTTGGGCTTCGACTATGTCTCGATCGGCCGTCCCGCCGTTGCTCCGTGACGACCAAACCCGATAGGCGCGCCATGCTGCAACGACACCGGTTCCATTCTTCCGTGCTGCGGGAATACGATATCCGCGGCATCGTCGGCGAAACCCTGTCGGAAGCCGATGCCTATGCCGTCGGCCGGTCGCTGGCCAGCATCGTCGTGCGCGGCGGCGGCACCAAGGTGGCGGCGGGATATGACGGCCGCCTTTCGTCGCCGCAGATGCTGGCGGCGCTGGTCGACGGCCTGAGGGATGCCGGCGCGGCGGTCGCGCGGATCGGTCGCGGGCCGACGCCGATGCTGTATTTCTCGACCTTCCATCTCGGTGCCGACGCCGGTGTCATGGTCACCGGCTCGCACAACCCGCCCGACTACAACGGCTTCAAGGTGATGCTGGGCGGCAAGGCGTTTTACGGCGAGCAGGTCCAGGACCTGGGCCGACTGGCGGCCACTGGCGACTGGCTTGAGGGGGCCGGTACGGCCGAGGACGTCGAGGTGCGGCAGGCCTATCTCGAGGAGCTGGTCGCCGCCTATGCCACCGAGACGGCCCTGTCGGTTGCCTGGGATTGCGGCAACGGGGCGACGGGCGACATTCTGCCGGCCCTGATCGATCGGTTGCCGGGCCGGCACATCGCCCTGAACGCCGAGGTCGACGGCACTTTTCCGGCCCATCACCCGGATCCGACGGTGGCCGAGAACCTGGTGCAGTTGCAGCAGGTGGTGGCCGCCGAGGGCCTGGATTGCGGTATCGGCTTCGACGGCGATGGCGACCGGATCGGCGTGATCGACGGTCAGGGGCGCATCCTCTGGGGCGATCAATTGCTGGCGATCCTGGGGCGCGATGTGCTGGCCGAACGGCCGGGCAGCACCATCATCGCCGACGTCAAGGCCAGCCAGGTGCTGTTCGACGAGATCAGGCGGGCCGGCGGCGTGCCGCTGATGTACCGCACCGGCCATTCCCTGATCAAAAGCAAGATGGCCGAGACCGGCGCGCCGTTGGCCGGCGAGATGAGCGGCCATATCTTCTTCGCCGACAAATACTACGGTTTCGACGATGCCCTCTATGTCGCGGTTCGGTTCCTGGACGCGGTGGTTCGCAGCGGCAGCAGCGTTGCCGAATTGCGCGATTCCCTGGGGCAGATGGTGAACACGCCGGAGGTGCGCTTCGATTGCGATGACGAGCGCAAGTTCGGGGTGGTGGAAGAGGTCAAGGCGGCGCTGCAGGATGCCGGCGCCGAGTTTTCGGACGTCGACGGCGTGCGGGTGTCGACGGCGGACGGCTGGTGGCTGTTGCGGGCCTCCAATACCCAGCCGGTGCTGGTGGTGCGCTGCGAGGCGGCCGATCAGGCCGGACTGGATCGCCTGAAAGCGGCGGTTACCGAAGCCCTGGCGCCCCGGGGCGTGACGCCGCCGGCGGGGTTCTAAACCGCTCCCGATACTTCACTAGCGGCCGTAGCGTCCCTTGATCGGCCAGACGAACCAGACATAGGCGACGACCTGGGTGGCGATGGCCGCCAGGAACGAGGTGACGTAGGCGATTTTCGGGTAGCCGCCGTCGGCGCCGGCGGGCCAAAGCTCGATGATCCAGCCCATGCCGTACTGGTAGGCGAAGGCCATGACGAAAACCATGACGTTGGCCGCGGTATTGGCTCGGCCGATCCGGCTCTCCGGGAAATGCTGCGCCAGGGCGGCGAAGACCAGGGCGGTCATGGCGCCCACCAGGCCGACGAACAGCCACAGCGCATGGGTGAACCCGACCGCGCCGATGACGACCAGTAACAGGGAGCCGATGGACAACAAGGCCGACACGCCGCAAATGTCAGCCATGTCCAGGCCCAGGCGTTCCAGCGCCGCGGCGAAGGAACCGCTGGCGGTTACCCCGATGGTCAAGCCGATGGCCAGCAGCAACAGGTGATTGGCGGTGGTGGCCCGCGACATCTCCCCCACCTCCATCAGCCACGGGCCCGCCCAAAGACCCTGGATCGCCATGTTGGCCGAGGCGCAAGTGAACATCAGCGGCACGATGCGCCAGAAATACGGATCGCGGTAGATTTGGCCGATTTCGGCGATCTGCTGGCGCAGACTGCCCCCCGCCGCCGTCTCGGGTCGCTCCGGCACGACCAGCAGAATGGCCAGCGCCGCAACCAGGGTAGCGGCGGCCAGGATCATGAACAGCTGCCGCCAATCCATGATCTGCAGGGCAAACTCCACAGGGGCCGTCGCCGTCAGGGCGCCGATCCCGCCGGAAGCCAGATACCAGCCGTTGACGAAGGCGATGCGGCGGCGGGGAAACCACATGACGATGGCCTTCAACGCCGCCATCAGGCCGCCCGAGACGCCGAAGCCGATCATCGCCCGGGCCAGCACGAGACTCAGCACGTCGTCACCCCAGGCGAACAGCAGGGCGCCGACAGCCGCCAGGCAATACAAGCTGCCCTGTACCCGGCGCGGGCCGTAGCGGTCCAGCAACAAGCCAAGCGGAATTTGAAAAGCCGCGAAGCTCAGGAAGTATGCCGCCGACAACAGGCCGAGGTCGGCCGCGCCGACGCCGATGTCGTCGCGCAGATACGGCGCGACCACCGCGTTCACGGTGCGATAGAAGTAGGAAAAGAAATAGCCGCAGGCGAAGGGCAGAAACACCAGCGCCATGGTTTTCGCGAAACTCATGGCGACTGGTTTGTCTTCGTTGTCGATGGTGGCCGGCGTCACGCTGTCTTGACTATCATGGCGGTGGCGCCGACGGCGGCACCAGGGGTGGGGCCGACCCATCTTGCGCCAGGACCGTAGGCAGGGCAAACCGGATTGGCATGGCTGGTAATTTGAACGAGCTCTTCCAGGTGGCGCCGGACGTCGCCTCGGCGTTGGCCGAAGGACGGCCGGTGGTAGCCTTGGAAAGCAGCATCATCGCTCAGGGCCTGCCGCATCCGGACAACCTGACGGTCGCCGCGGCGATGCATCGAGCGGTGCGCGAACGCGCCGCCGTGCCGGCGATGACGGCCGTGGTGGATGGCCGCATCCGGGTCGGCCTGGACGAGGACGGGATCGCCCGCCTGGTGCATCCGGATTGTTGGAAATGCGGTGCCCGGGACCTGGGGCCGGCGGTTGCCGCTGGCGTCGTCGGTGCTACGACGGTGTCGGCGGCCTTGCGCATCTCGGCCGCTCTCGGCATCCGAATCTTCGCCACCGGCGGCATTGGCGGGCTTCACCGTGCGGATCGGGCTCCCGGCGTGCTCGGTCGGCTGGATATTTCGGCTGATTTGATGGAACTGGCTCGCGCCCCGGTGGCGGTGGTTAGCAGCGGCGCCAAGTCGCTGCTCGATCTGGCCAATACCTTGGAGATATTGGAAGCGCTGGGCGTGCCGGTGTTTGGCTATCGCTGCCTGGAATTCCCGGCATTCTACACCGCCAAGAGCGGCCTGCCGGTGATGCGCCGGTTCGATGAACCGCAGGTCCTGGCGGGCGCCTTGGCGGCGCACTGGTCGCTGCCCGGGGCCGGCGGCGCCTTGATCTGTAACCCGCCGCCTGCGCACGAAGCCATGCCGGCCGACGAGGTCGAAGCCCTGGTCGTGGCGGCCCTGAAGGCGGCCGATGCGGCGGAGGTATCGGGCGGTGCGCTGACCCCCTTCGTGCTTTCCCATATGGCGACGGCGTCGGCCGGGCGTACATTGGCGGTGAACAGCGCCTTGGCCATCGCCAATGCCGATCTCGGCGGCGAGATCGCCGATGCTTTGCCAGACAGTGCGGAGTAACGCTGGAAGCGGACTAACCGTGTTGTACGCTGGCCTTGATCGAGGCCTCGGTCGGCGGCAGCGGCAGGCAGTCGAATTTGGCGTGGATGATTTGCCGGCAGGTTTCGTGCGCTTGCCGTTCGTTCAGGCCGCGCAGACGGGCCCGGTAGAACACCCCCTTGTCCTCCTCGATCGCGTCGATCGCGATATTGGCCTTGGTCAACAACTCCGGCAGCACGCCGGTCAACTCCTTCAGGCGCAGGCGTGCGGTTTCCACCTGAGTGAAGGCGCCGACCTGCACCGACCAGGCGCCGACGGCGGCCGCTCGGGCCGTTGGTTTCTCTCGGAGCTTGGCGGTGATCCGCCGCCGATCGGGTTTGTCGCGGGGTACCGGCACGCGCGCGAAGAGGCCGTTCCGTCCGCCGACCCGGACGTATTGTCCGAGCCTTCCGGTGCCCGGGCCCCGCCGCAGTTTCTTGAAGCCGTTGTTCAGCAAGGTGCGCATGCGGCGGTCGCGGCTGCGGGCGGAACGGCCGCCGAACACCACGCCGACCAGTCGGTCGTCGCCGCGATTGGCCGAAGCCACCAGATTGAATCCGGAAGCCCGGATGTAACCGGTCTTCAACCCGTCGACGCCGCTGACCCTGCCGACCAGGCGATTGTGATTACGGTAGGTGCGGCCGCGATAGTTGAACGAGGTCTTCGAGAAGTAGGCGTAGTACTGCGGGAAATCCCGCCGGATCGCCAAGGCCAGGCGCGCCATGTCGCGGGCGGTCGAAAGCTGCCGTCGGTTGGGCAGGCCCGAGGCATTGCGGAAAGTGGTCCGGCTCATGCCCAGGTTCCGCGCCCGCTTGGTCATCAGTCGGGCGAATTTGACCTCGCTGCCGCTGATCGCCTCGGCCATCACGGTGGCCACGTCATTGGCGGATTTCGTCACCAGGGCGAGGATGGCGTCGTCGACGCGGATGCGTTCGCCCTTTCGCAAACCCAGCTTCGAGGCCGGCTGCCCCGCCGCCCGCCGCGACGCCTTCAGGCGCTGGTCCATCCTAAGCTTGCCCTTCTCCAGCGCTTCGAAGGCCAGGTACAGGGTCATGATCTTGGTCAGCGATGCCGGGTATTTGCGGGAGTCGGCGTTCCTGGCGGCCAGGATCCGGCCGCTTTCGGCGTCGATCACCAGTTCGGCGTAGCGGCTTTTCGCCGCCACCACCGGCGCCGCCAACAGGGTGGCAAGTGCCAGCACGCCGATGATGGTCGGTTTGCCGACCCGACGATTAAGGGGGTGAAAAAGCTTCATGAGCGACGGGTCACCGGCGGCTTCCGAAGAGCGGTTGAAAAGACCAAGCCATGATCCCGCCAGCCGCCAAATACGATAAACGAATCATTATGAATCTTAGGTAAACACCACCACTTTTAGCAATGTTTATTTCAATTACAAGATTCTATTCGCCAAGACCCGATCCCGGCCGGGCATTGTTGTCGATTGCATTTTCGAAACGGCTCGGGTGGAGCATGGGTGCGGCTGCGGTGTGCGACGCACAAAAATTGGTGCAATGCAAAAATATCCTTGACAAAACTCAGTCAGTGCCTAGATTACGGCTATGTTGCAGTGCAACAAAACAGGTTTTCAGTGAAACGGACGATGGTCAGGGGCGCGGCTGGGGCTGGCCGCCGCATCGACCGGCAGCAAGGCAAAAAGGATAGAGAGATGACCGCAAAGTCGAGCAAGCAAGCACCCAACCAGGCAGCCGCCGGCACCGAAGATTTCGTTTCGGCCAGCCAGGAGGCGTTGCAGAATTTTGTCAAGGTCGGCGCCGAAAGCTATGAAAAGGCTTTCGAAAATGCCCGCGACAAGGCCGAGGAAGTGGTCCGGGGTTACGACGATCTGGCCCTGACCAGCAAGGAGAACGTCGATGCCCTGGTGGCCGCCGGCACCGCCTACGGCAAGGGCCTCGAGGCGATGAGCGGCGAGTTCATGGGCTTCGCCAAGCAGATGCTCGAGGAAAACGTCAAGGTGACCAAGGCGGTGCTGGGCGCCAAGTCGCTGCATGAAGCGATGGACCTGCAGGCCAGCTACACCCGGCAAAGCCTGGACAGCCTGATGTCCCAGGGCACCCGGGTCGGCGAGCTGGCGACCAAGGTGGCGCAGGAAACCGCCGAGCCGATCAACACCCGGGTCACCACGGTGGTCCAGAAGTGGAGCAATATCGCCGCCTAACAGGCGAACACGGCCCTTCCCGGTCAGGGAAGGGCGGTTGCAGAAAAGGGTCCGGGTCCTCCCTCCGGGCCCTTTTCCATTTCGTGAACCGCCACCCCTTCCAATATGCCCATCATGGCCGATATTATGCAGGGTGGACGACGTCGGCCGGATTGGAACATGGGCGAAAGATATCCCAGCGACATGAGCGATCAGGATCGCGACGGCGACGTGGACGGCGACACCGGCACCGGCGTGGCCACGAAGACCAAGGCCAAGACCAAGAAGCCGTCCATGTACCGGGTCTTGATGTTGAACGACGATTTTACGCCAATGGAATTCGTGGTCCATGTATTGGAACGGTTCTTCAACAAGAGTCAGCAGGAAGCGACGCAAATCATGCTGCACGTGCACCAGAAGGGGATCGGCGTATGCGGCATCTTTCCCTACGACATAGCGGAGACGAAAGTGATGCAGGTGGTGGATTTCGCCCGCAAGCATCAACATCCGCTACAATGCACAATGGAAAAGGTGTAGTGGTCTAGTGGCTTCATTCGCTGCCGAATTGGAACAAAGCCTGCATCGGGCGCTGCGTTGCGCCAACGATCGCCGGCATGAATACGCCACCCTCGAGCATCTGTTGCTCGCCCTGTGCGACGACAACGATGCCCGGGCGGTGCTGCGTGCCTGCAACGTCGATATCGATCAGCTGCGCCAGCAGCTTACCGGCTACCTCGACGACGATCTCTCCAGCCTGGCCGGCGAGGGCGAGGAGGACGCGAAACCGACGGCCGGTTTTCAACGGGTGATCCAACGCGCCGTCTACCACGTCCAGTCATCGGGCCGTGACGAGGTGACCGGCGCCAACGTCCTGGTGGCGATCTTCGCCGAACGCGAAAGCCACGCGGTGTTTTTCCTGCAGGAGCAGGACATGACCCGGCTGGACGCGGTCAGCTACATCTCGCACGGCGTCGCCAAGACGCCCGGCATGAGCGAGCAACGCACGGTGCACGGGGCGGAGGAGGACGAAGAGGAAAAGGTGGTCAAGAGCGGCGGCGAGGCGCTGTCCGGCTATTGCATCGACCTGAATGAAAAGGCCCGTAACGGACGGGTCGACCCGGTGATCGGACGCGAGGAGGAACTGGAGCGGACGATCCAGATCCTTTGCCGCCGGCAGAAGAACAATCCCTTGTTCGTCGGCGACCCGGGCGTCGGCAAGACCGCGATCGCCGAGGGCTTGGCCCGGCGGATCGTCTTGGGCGAGGTGCCGGAAGTGCTGCGCGGCACCACCATCTATGCCTTGGACATGGGCGCCTTGCTGGCCGGCACCCGGTACCGCGGCGATTTCGAGGAACGGCTCAAGGCGGTGATCCAGGAACTGGAGAACCACGAGGACGCCATTCTGTTCATCGACGAGATCCACACGGTGATCGGCGCCGGCGCCACCTCGGGCGGGGCGATGGACGCCTCCAACATGCTGAAGCCGGCGCTGGCCAGCGGCACCATCCGCTGCATGGGTTCGACCACCTACAAGGAATATCGCAGCTATATCGAAAAGGACCGGGCGCTGCTGCGGCGGTTCCAGAAGATCGACATCAACGAGCCGTCGGTGGCGGACTCGGTGAAGATCCTCAAGGGCTTGAAACCCTATTTCGAGGACTACCACCGGATCCGTTACACCAACGAGGCGATCCGGGCGGCGGTCGAGTTGTCGGCGAAATACATCAACGACCGCAAGCTGCCGGACAAGGCGATCGACGTGATCGACGAAGTCGGGGCGGCGCAGATGCTGCTGCCGGAACGGCGGCGCAAGAAAACCATCGGCGTGCGCGACATCGAAAACGTGGTCGCGAAGATCGCCCGAATCCCGCCGAAATCGGTTTCCAAGGATGACCGCGCCAGCCTGCTGAACCTCGACGGCGAACTGAAGGGGGTCGTGTTCGGTCAGGAATTCGCCATCGACGCCTTGGCCACCGCGCTGAAGATGTCGCGGGCCGGCCTGCGCGAGCCGGAGAAGCCGATCGGCAGCTATCTGTTTTCCGGCCCGACCGGCGTCGGCAAGACCGAGGTGGCCCGGCAACTGGCCCGCATCATGGGCATGGAACTGGTCCGTTTCGACATGTCCGAGTACATGGAGCGCCATACCGTCAGCCGCTTGATCGGCGCGCCGCCGGGTTATGTCGGTTTCGATCAGGGCGGCCTGCTGACCGACGCCATCGATCAGCACCCCCATGCCGTGTTGTTGTTGGACGAGGTGGAAAAGGCCCACCCGGACCTGTTCAACATCCTGTTGCAGATCATGGATTACGGCAAGCTAACCGACCACAACGGCAAGCATGTGGATTTCCGCAACGTGGTGTTGATCATGACCACCAACGCCGGGGCCTCGGAAATGTCGAAAATGGCGATCGGTTTCGGCCGCGAGAACCGTGCCGACGCCGACGCCGAGGCGATCGACCGGCTGTTCACGCCGGAATTCCGCAACCGCCTGGACGCCATCATTCCCTTCGCCGCCCTGCCGACCGAGGTCATCGCCCTGGTGGTCGACAAATTCGTCCGCGAACTGGGCGATCAACTGGGCGAGCGCAAGGTGTCGATCGAATTGACCGAAGGCGCGCGGGACTGGCTGGTGACCAAGGGATATGACCGGCTTTACGGCGCCCGTCCGTTGGGCCGCGTGATCCAGGAGAAGGTCAAGAAACCGCTGGCCGACGAATTGCTGTTCGGCAAACTGGCCAAGGGCGGCCGGGTGCTGGTCGACGAAAAGGACGGTCGCCTGACCTTTGTCTTCCAGCCCATCGAAGCCGGACGCGGCCGCCGCGGCAAGGGCGAGGGCGGCGGCGGTGATCAAGGCGGATCGGGGCCGGCGCGGCCGAGCCAGGACAAGATCCCGGAATTGGCGAACTAATACGCGACACCGCGTCCAGGACCGGTAACACCCAGGCCGTCTACTGCACCATTCGCGTGCGGATGGTGCTTGGCAGTTTCTGAATTTGCCTCAGCAGAGCCCCGGCGTCGTTGACGCGGGCATCCGCCTCCATGACCGCATAGCCGATATCGTTGTCGGTCTGGTAGTGCTGCGAGGCGATGTTGACCTCATGCTCGGCGAAGATGGCATTCAGTCGACCAAGCTCGCCGGGCAGGTTCCTTTGCACCTGGATGAAACGCGTGCCGGCGGCACCCGACGAAAGCTGAACCTGCGGGAAGTTCACCGCGCCCACAGTCGAACCGACGTCGGAATATTCGACAAGCTTGCGGGACACTTCCTCGCCAATACGATCCTGTGCCTCGCAGGTCGAGCCACCGATATGCGGGGTCAGTATGACGTTGTCCAGACCCTGCAATGGCGAGAGGAAACGCTCGCCACCGGATGACGGCTCCACCGGAAAGACGTCGATGGCCGCGCCCCCGAGATTGGAATCGCGCAAGGCGGCCGCCAGTGCATCCAGGTCAACGACGTTGCCGCGGGCGTTGTTGATCAGGAAAGCCCCCGGTTTCATCAGGGCGATTTCACGCGCTCCGATCATGTTTCGGGTCTCGGGGGTCTGGGGCACGTGTAGCGACACGACGTTGCTGATCGCCAGCAGTTCGTCGAGGCCGGCCATCGGGGCAACATTGCCGTGGCGCAGCTTGTCGGCCGGATCGAAATACACGACCCTCATGCTGAGCGATTCCGCCAGCATCGCCAATTGGCTTCCGATGTTGCCATAGCCGACGATGCCGAGAACCTTGCCCCGGACTTCGTTGCTGCCGATGGCGGACTTGTGCCAGGCGCCGGCGTGGGCCGCGATTGCCCGCGGGAATATACGCCGAGACAGCATGACAATTTCCGCGATCGTCAGTTCCGCCACACTGCGGGTGTTCGAGAAGGGCGCATTGAACACCGGAATGCCGGTTTGACGGGCCGCCTCGAGCGCCACTTGGTTGGTGCCAACCGAAAAGCAGCCAATCGCGGTCAGACTTCCACAGTTTTGAATGACCCGATCGGTGATTTGTGTGCGGGAACGAATGCCAAGGATGTCGGTTTCCGGCAGCGCGTCGATCAGTTCGTTCTCGGCCAGCGCGCCTGATTGTTGCTCCACGCTGTAGTGGCCGGCTTCGGCGAACACGGTGCTGGCCGTCTCGGCGATACCTTCCAGCAGCAGCACCCGAACTTCGTCTTTTGGACAATGCATCGCATCGGGATGTGCATCGGGCATCATTGTCCATCCTTGATTGCAAAAAATTCTGCCGGCCTGCGGTTTGCCGCAACGGGTAAAACCGCGCGAGGTTCGGCAGCGGCGACAGTGTATGGGAGACATTAAAAATTGGTTGATTGCAGGAAATACAGCCCACAACACCGCTTCATGGTGGCCGTGGCGGTACCGGTGATCATAACCTTCCTGGTGGCCGGGGCCTGGCATGGCGCCGGCTGGACGTTCCTCGTCTTCGGCCTGATTCACGGCATCGCCATGGCCGTCAACCATGGCTGGAACCAGGCCCGGATGCCACAGTTGCCGTCCGGACTTGGCTGGCTGCTGACCATGTTGGTGGTGGTCGTGGGTCTGGTCGTGTTCCGGGCCAGCGACCTGACGACCGCCTTGACGATGCTGCTGGCCATGGCGACGCCGGATCTCGCCAGCAATGGCTGGATCTACGCCGCGAACATGACGAACATCGACTATGCCGATGCGATCGGCCTGATTTCCGTACTTTTCGCGATCGTCATGATGCTGCCGAACACCCAGCAAGTCTTCTACAAGCACGAAATCAGTTCCGACTCGTCCGACCAGGAGGAACTGAGCCTGTCTCGCTGGCTGATGTGGCGTCCCTCGCCCCGCTGGGCGCTGACTGCGGCCATGGTGCTGGCGGTCGGCCTGAGCCTGGCGACCGGCGACACGGCCTTCATCTACTACCAATTCTGAGCGTCAAAGGAATAGATAAATGACCATCGTTATAGATCTTCCGCGCAACATCGCGCCGGCGCTGGCTTCGGAAATCGAAAAGGAGTCGGCTTTCGTGTCGCCCTACCTGGAGCGGCTGAAGGTGGCGTCCGAGATGGACAGCGTCGCGGTCGAACTATCCGATCCCAGCCAGGAAACAGTCGTCCGCGAGAAGCTGGACCGCTTCCTCGGGCTGATGCTGCGTGAATTGCCGGATTTCGAGACCAAGACCTTCATCCACACGGAACGCCGGGACACCGCCGACTTCGAGACGGACGTGCATCGGAAAATGGTGGAACGAGGCTGGATCCACGACTACGGCCGCGGCCGTGCCGCGCTGAATGGTCCCGCCCTGGCGCTGCTGCATTACATCGATCGCACGGCGACCGCTCTCTACCACAAGGAGTTCGCGGGCGCGGTCGAGCGTGATTTCCCGGCCCTGGTGGACGCCGATCTGTTGTGGCGCTGCGGCTATTTCGATTCCCACCCCAACGCCGTGTGCTTCGTCGGCCATGTCGTCGAGGATTTCGATGCCATCGAGGATTTCCGGATCGCCAACGCCGACGCCGAAGTTGTGCAGATGCCGCCGACCGAACATATCCACATGCCGGGCATGTGCCTGAATCCGGCCGCGTGTTTCCCCTGCTATCCGACCATGACCGGTGAGGATATCGAAGCCGAGGGACGAATCATGACCTGGAAGGGGCGGGTGTTCCGGTTCGAATCGCGGAACGTCTCCGGGCTTGACCGGCTCTGGGAGTTCAACGTGCGCGAACTGGTTTTCGCCGGCTCGGATACCTTCACCGCCGACGGCCGCCGACGAACCCTGCCATTGATCGAGGAGCTGGCCGGTCGCCTCGACCTGGAATGCGTGGTCGAAACCGCGGCCGATCCGTTCTTCGCGACGATCTCGGCGGCCAAGAGCTTTTGGCAGCTGGCACAGGAAGTGAAGAACGAGATCCTGCTGCCGCTGGGCCCCTGGTCGGATGGGTCCATGAAGCGGATGGCCTGCGGCTCGCTCAACTTGCACGGCAACTTCTTCGGCGATCGCTTCGACTTCAAGGCCGGCGGCGAGAGCGGCTTTACCGCCTGCGTCGGGCTTGGTCTCGAACGCTGGGTGCTGGCTGCCTTCACGCAGCATGGCTTCGATCCGGGGCGTTGGCCAAGCAACGTCCGCAAGGAAATTTTTGGCTGAGAAGTTGACCAAGTGGCATCACCAACCCTGTTGCTGGTTAGGAATGGAGGGTAACAATGACTGATCTGCACGAAGTGGCGTCCGAGGTCCTGAAGGTTCCCGTGGGTGAGCTCTCTGATGACAGCAGCCCCAAGAACCTGAAGGCCTGGGACAGCCTGAAACACATCGAACTCATGATGGCGATCGAGACGAACTACGGCATGCAGTTCGCGCCCTCGGAGATCATGATGATCAACTCGCTGGGCAGCGCCCGGGCGATGCTGCAGGAGAAGGGCATCACCGTTTGATCGGCGCCCCGATCCCCGATCGGACAAGACCTCGACCGCCGATGACGCACTCACGGCGGCGAGGCGCCGACGCGCCATCGCCATATTGTTCGGCGCTGGCGGCACGAACCCGCGCGCGAGCGCCGGCGCGCCGCTCATATCCAATTACCGGCGCGATCGACTCCAACTCCTAAAAGTCGGTCTTGCCGACGCCGCCATCGGTCGATGGTGCGCCACCTCCGGCAGGCTCAAGCGTCTTCCAGGGTCGCGTAATATTCGCGCAGCACCTCGATCACTTCCGGCCGGCTGAACTGGGTCGGGATCGCTTCGCCGGCCGACAGCATCTCCCGTTGCCGGGTGCCCGAAATGGTCAGGCGGTCGGCCTCGTCGTGCGGGCAGGTCTTGGCCGTGGCCATGCCGTCGCAGGCCGAGCAGAAGAAGGTAATGTCGATCTTCAACGGCCGGGTCAGCAAGGCGCCGGGCCACAATTCGTCGAAGATGTGCTGGGCGTCCAACGGCCCGTAATAGTCGCCGACGCCGGCATGATCGCGGCCGACGATCAGGTGCGAACAGCCGAAGTTCTGGCGGATCAGGGCGTGCAGCAGGGCTTCGCGCGGGCCGGCGTAGCGCATCTCGATCGGGTAGCCCGCCTGGATCACGGTGCCGGGGACGAAATAGTTGTCGATCATCGCCTGGATCGCCCGGGCCCGCACATCGGCCGGGATGTCGCCCGGCTTCAGGGCGCCCAAAACCTGATGCACGAACACCCCGTCGGTGATCTCCACGGCGATCTTGGCCAGGTATTCGTGGCTACGGTGCATCGGGTTGCGGGTCTGAAAGGCGGCGACCTCCGACCAGCCCTTGTCGGCAAACGCGGCCCGGGCTTCCACCGGACGCAAAAACAGATCGGGGAAGCTGTCTGGGAAATGCCCCTCCGACAGCGCCTCGACCGGACCGGCCAGGTTGATGGCGCCCTGGGCCATCACCTTCTGCACCCCCGGATGCTCGGCGTCGGTGGTGCGGAAGACCTCGGCGCATTCCATCTCCCGGTCGATGGCGTATTTCTCCTCGACCCGCAGGATGCCGAGGACATCGCCCCCCTCGCCGTCGACCAGGGCCACTTGCTCGCCCTGGCCGATGCCATCGGCCAGATCGCGATCCACCGACAGGGTGATCGGGATCGGCCAGAAAGTGCCGCTGCCGAGGCGCATCTCCCGGCAGACGCCGAACCAATCATCGCGGCCCATGAAACCGGCCAAGGGCGTATAGGCGCCCATGGCTAGCATGATCAGGTCCGAGACCTCGCGCGTGGACAGCGGCACCTGGGTCAGGGTCCTGGCCCGGGCCCGCGCCTCGGCCCGCTCGGCCTCGGGCGGCAGCAATGGCATCAGGGCCTCGGAACCGTGCGGCGGCACCAGCTTCGACATCGCGTCCTCCTCCTCAAATCCGCCGCCGATCCAGCACCGATCGGTCGGCCCGCGGTTGTTCCCCGGCGGCCGCCTGCTCGAAGGCGGCACTTGGCCAAGGCAGTTGCCTCATCGCGTAACGTTAACCGCGCAATGCCTCCGACAGTTTCCGTGCTTTGGCCAATTGGTCCAAAGCCAGTTCGTAATACTGCGCATGACTGGCCTGCTGAAACAGCTCCGTGGCCGCTTCGAGTTCGGATACCGCCTGCTCGGCGGTTCCGGCATCCTGGGTCCATTCCGCCAGGGTGCGGCGCGCAACGCCCGCGTTGGCAACGGTCATGGCCCAGTTGATGGGCGCGCGTTCGCGGGTCCATTCCTCGAGCGCGCTTTCGAAAGCGGCGACCGCTTCCGCCAAAATCCGGGGTTCCGCTTGGCGTTCCGCGAGCTTCTGCAGAGCTGCGCCCAGGTTGTTCTGGGTCATTGCCCAGTCCTGCGGCAGCCGCTCCCGGGTCCGCTCGGCGAGCGCGCTGCGAAAGGCGCCAACCGACCCTTCCAGCGTTCTCGGGCCCTTGCGATACGCGCCGAGGGCTTGCATGGCGGTGCCGAGATTGTTCATCGTCATGGCCCAGTCCAGCGGCGCTTGCGCGCGGGTCCAGACGTTCAACACCTCCTTGTAGGCGTCGACGGAGCGTTTCAGGATCCTCGCATCCTTGTTGCGTTGTCCCAGGGAGAACAGGGCCGCACCGAGATTGTTTTGTGTGGTGGCGAAATCCAGAGACGTTTCGTCCTGGCGACGCACCTCGAGGGCACTTTCGAAAGCCGCCACGGCCTTCTCCAGCAGATCGACGTCGCCCTGGCGCTGGGCGAGGATGCCAAGGGCGTTGCCGAGGTTGTTCTGCGTCTCCGCCCAGTCCCGCGGCGCACGTTCCCGGCTGCGTTCCCGCAGGGCGCATTGAAACGCCTCGACCGCCCGTTCCAACATCCAAGGGCCGCGCTGGCGCTGGCCGAGAAGGCCCAAGGTTCGCCCCAAGCTGTTCTGGGTCGCCGCCCAGTCGTCGGGCCGTTCGCCTTGCGGCGCAAGGTCGAGGAGCTTGTTCTCGTATAGATCGATCGCCTCCTCGAGCGCGGCGCCGTCACCGAACTCCCGGCCGAGGTCTTCAAGAACGGCCGCGCGATCGCTTTGGTAGCGCCATTGCAACGCGGGGGGCAGTTCCGGCGTATCCGCGGCCAAGGCATAGATCTCCGCCGCGCGCCGGTAGTCCTGCCGAAGCGCGGCAATTCCGGCTTGTACGCCGCACAATGCGGCGATGACATCGCTTGCTTCGGCATGTTCGATACCGCCTGTGCAAGCGGCCTCGATGTCTTCCGAAGCGCTTTCGGGGGAAAAGGCCGCACCGGGCTGCAAAACGCTTTGCACGCGCTCGATCATCGCGGCCAGTTCCGGATTCCGGGGTGCCGGGATCGTGCCATCGGCAAGCAGGTCCCGCTGTTTCTGCAGCCGGATATGGGCTTGCTTCAGGAGACCCGGAACCTGCCTGCGCGGGACCCGCTTGTTGTGAATGAAGCGAAGCAGATGCGCCAGGTCCGAGGCATCCGCACCGAGGTTCTTGCACGCAGCCTCAAGTTCGGGTGCATAGACGGCCGCTGGGTCGGCGGGCTTCTCCGGCGGTTCGGTATGGCTTGCCGGTTCAGCCGGATTCATGGGGATCACTCCTTGCTTCCGGTACATGGGATGGCGGATCGAAGCCTAGCCGAGCGCGCGGACGGGGACCATAAAGCAGACGTCACCCCGGGCCGTTCGGGGTGACGTTATGCGGCGACCCGGATGTCTCCCGGCGCTAATCCACGATGTGATAGACGGGGGCCTTTTCCAGTTCATATTCGCCGGACTCGGGGTCACGACGGGACACCGTCAAGACATGCCAGTCCTTGTCATCCAGCTTCATGTGGTCGCCCCGGTAGTAGTAACCGGGCCACCGGGTTTCCTTGCGGAACAGCGTGTGCTGTGTGACGCACTCCGAGGCGATCGCACGGTGTTTCAGCTCCCAGGCGCGCTGCAACTGGTGCAGGTCCTCTGCGCCGATGTGCTCCAGGTCTTCGTGCAGGGTTTTCAACAGTTCCAGACCGCGCAGCAACATTTTCTCGTTGGTCATGTAGTTGACGCTGATGCCGCCGACGTACTCGTCCATCAGCTTCTCGAGCCGCTGCAGGCCGTGAATCGGCAGAATATAGCTCGGCGACACCGTGCCCCCGACGATCTCGTTGCGGCCGACTTCATAGTTCTCCAACGGCTTGTAGACGTCTTCCTTGAGGTCCCCGAGCTGCTTTTCGGAAACCCCGACCTTGTCGTTCTGGTGGTCGCGGACGAACTTGACCGCGGCCTTGGCGGCAATGCGGCCCTCGGTGAACGAGCCCGAGGAGAACGCATGCGCGGTCCCGCCCAAGGCATCGCCGGCCCCGAACAGTCCGTCGACCGTCATCATCCGGTTGTAGCCCCAGAAGTATTCGTCCGGTGAAATGTCTTCCGGACCACTGGCCCAGGCACCGGAGCAGGTGGCATGGGAGCCCATGACATAGGGCTCGGACGTGGTCAGTTCGGGATTGGTGTACTTCGGATCGATGTCCTGAGAAGCCCAGACCACCGCCTGGCCAACGGTCATACCGAGGAAGTTCTCCCAACCCACCATCTCCTTGTGCGGATCCTGGAACGCTTCCGTGGTCACCATGTGGATCGGGCCGCGGCCGGCCTTCATCTCTTCGATGAAGGCGTGATTGCGCAGGCAGGTCGGCACCGGGTGATGGTCGATGTATTCCCCGACCAGCTCCTTGGTGTGCTCATACCACTTCTGCTCGTACTCCTCGCCGTAGGCATTCTGGGTGTAGGTCTTCAGGTGCAGGAAATATGCGCCCACGGGACCGTAACCATCCTTGAAGCGGCACAGCACGATGCGGTTTTCCATCTGCGTCATCTTGGCGCCGGCCATGATCGGCAGGGCGTAGGCCGAGGCGCTGCTCCACGGCGCGTACCAGGTGCGGCCCATGCCTTCACCCACGGAACGGGGCTTGAAGATGTGCGAGGCACCGCCGGCACCGACGATCACCGCCTTCGCCCGGAACACGTGGAAGTCACCGGTCCGGACGTTGAAGCCGACGGCGCCGCCGATCCGGTTCGGCTGGTTTTCGTCCATCAGCAGGTGGGTCACCATGATCCGATTGTAGATCTTGTCGGCGGATTTGCGCGCGGCCTCGGCGACGATCGGCTTGTAGCTTTCGCCGTGGATCATGATCTGCCACTTGCCCTCGCGCTGGTAACGTCCGGTTTCCGGATCGCGCATGAAGGGCAGGCCCCATTCCTCGAACTTGTGGACCGAGCTGTCCACGTGGCGGGCCATGTCAAAGGCGAGATCCTCGCGCACCAGGCCCATCAGGTCGTTGCGGGCGTAACGCACGTGGTCCTCGGGCGTGTTCTCGTCCCACTGCATGCCCATGTAGCAGTTGATGGCGTACAGGCCCTGAGCGACGGCGCCGCTGCGATCGATGTTGGCTTTCTCGGCGATGACGATCTTCAGATCGCGGCCCCAGTACCGGGCTTCGTAAGCGGCTCCCGTGCCGCCCATGCCGCCGCCGACGACGAGGATATCGCAATCTTCGTATACGGTTTTACGGGCCATCAGTAATACACACCCTGCTTGAATTTGCTTTTGTCTATGACCGGCAATCCGGTCTCGATGTTGAGCGCTTCCGGCTCGGAGCACAGAAGCTGGTTGTTCAGCGCCTCTTCATCGGGAACCTCGAGATCGGCAAGCCGCGGAATAGCCTCGCCCCACGGCTTGGTGGTGATCGGCGACACGAAATCCTTCGTGCGGCCGTCGCGGAACTTGATCCGCCAGGAGATGGTGCCCTTTTCCTCCTCGCGCAGCACGCGAACGCTGTGGCCAAGCGGCGCGAAGTCCGCATACCCGCGACAGTCGATGGCGTTTTGCGGACAGGCCTTTATGCAGGAGTAGCACTCCCAGCACATGTTGGGTTCGATGTTGAGGGCTCGCCGGTAGGTCTTGTCGATGTGCATGATATCCGATGGGCAGATATCGACGCAGTGCCCGCAGCCATCGCATCGGGTCATGTAGACGAAAGTAGGCAAGATACGTTTCCTCTTCTAATCAGAAGATCGTTGCGGGTCGAGTCCTAGTAGTGCCGCGGCAGTTCGCGCTTGATACCAAGTCCGAACTGCGCGGGCTCGTCGGTCGGCATCGGAAGGTTGTCCCTTGAGCCGTCCGCCATGATCACTCGCTTTTGGAAAGCCGCCGCCGGCTTGAAGAACATGTGCGCGAATTTCGACCACATGACGCCGCCGAACAGGACGGTGCTGGCGATGATGAACAGGCCCAGGAAAACGCCCGTCCAAAATCCATAGCCCTGCGTCTGCAGAAACGCCCAGATCAGTCCGAAGGTCGTCGTGCCGAGCAGCGACAAAATGAACAGGTCCGCGCGTACCAGTCGGTACCAGGGGTTGCCCTCGGCGGCGACGTCGACGCGAATGAAGAACCAGAACCAGTACCCCCCGAAGCAAACCATCAACGCGCCGAGGTGCCAGAGTTGCGCCAGGATGGCCGGGGCGGGGCTCGCATGGGTCGGATAGCCGAATACCAGGGCGATGGTCGTCACGAGGAACAGGACAAACCCATACATCGTGAAGAGATGTGAGATTCTGCGCCGCGGATTGCAGAACTCGGCGGAGGTCAACACGTCCTCCGCGACGGTCCTAACGGCGATCCCGGTCATCTCGCCGGCGCCGAGCTCACGCTCCCGCGTGGCCTTGGCTTTCTTGGCATTCTCGAAGAAGTATTTGGCGCTTTTCTTGTGGATCATGTCCAGCACCGTGCCGCCAACGACGAGGACGAACATCAAGACGACGTAGGCCTGCGTGGCTGTGGGCGGTATGAGCGTCGCCAACTCGGCGAACGGATTGCTGGCGAACATCCTTATCCTCCCGTGATGCCAAAAGATCGTCCGATGATGCGTGTCCGATGAAGACACTTTCGATAAATAGAATATATGCGAATTATCGTAGTGCAACCAATTTGATCAATCGTTTCTCAAAACGAAGGTGCGAGAGGGGGGCACGAGGTCCCCAATGCCCCTATCGATGACCTCCCTCCCGTAGATCGGGGCATTGCGGATGCGAGTTTTCCTGGACAGGCCTTGTCAGGGCCCGACCGCGGGCCCTGGCCGAGCGGCGGCGGCAACGCCGACCGATCGTTGGCGACGGACCGCCAACGACCGCCTTCGAACCAGGCGGCCGCATTTCGTCGCCGGCGGCGGCAGCGTCCAGATTGGATAGCGCACTTCCGGGGGTGCCTCGCTCGAACTCGGCCGCATCATCGCCAGGCGCCTGGCGATCAGGGTCGAGCAAGGCAATAACCGGGTGCGGCACATGTCTCATGGTGGCAATGTGTCGAAAGGTTCCGGTCTTGCCGGACTATTTGCAAGCGGCATAGGAGGGTCGAATGCCCGACCTTGATCCAAAGGTTGTCGTCGATGCGGTCGATGAGCTGATGGATGGAGTTATGCTCTTCGACGCGGCCGACAAGTTGGTCTTTTGCAACCGGCGACAAAAAGAGCTGTACCCGCAACTTGCCGATCTGCTTGTCACGGGCACCTCCTTTGAAACGCTGGTTCGGTCGAACGTAGGACAGGGTCAGGTTGACACCGCCATCGGCCGGGAAGAGGAATGGATCGCCGCGCGCCTATTGCCTACGATCCCGTGAGCAATACATACCTGGTTGTGCGGAATTCTCCCGATGAGCTGTTGGAGTTCGCGGCCGACGGCACCTTTATCTCGCAATTGGTGGCGCCTCAACTGGTTCCTGGGGAAAACGCCCTGGGGATGGCGTACGACCCCCTCACCGGCACCCTTTATGTCGGCTCCCAGAACGGCAATATCGGTATCTGGCGTGATGAAAGCAGGATCGCCGGCGCCGTCCCGGAACCAGCGACCCTGGCCATATTTGGCATCGGTCTGCTGGGACTGCGCATGACGCGGCGTAAGGTCACAAGGTCTTAGGACTTCCCCTAGTTCCGGCTGATTGAAGCGGCGGTCCTGCGGGGCCGCCGTATTTTAGTTGAGAAATAACCATTTCGGGTCATTCAGTAGCTTCAGGCGAGCCGGCCCGGGGTGGCAGCTATCGGAGGTGCTGC